>JAWVZK010000007.1:0-38725 GCA_033722275.1 Longimicrobiales bacterium
CATCCGGGCTATCCCGGCTATCCGGGTGGGCGTGGCTACCCGGGCTATCCGGGGACGGGCTACCCTCCGGGCGGCACCCTGGGCATCGACCTCTTCGGCTTGCTTCGCCTGGTGAAGCGGCACGCGCTTCTCATCGCGGCGTGCACGGTCGTCGGTGTCTTCTTCGGTGTCGTCTGGCTCCTCCTGGAGAACCCGGAATACGAGGCCACCGCCGTGGTCCGCGTCGGGGAGAGCCGGCAGGCCATGGTCGAGGGCATCGAGACGCCGAGGCGGGACGACGGCGGCGACTTCTGGAATCCCTTCCTCTCCGACATCCAGCTCCTGACCAGTCGCTCCGTGGTCGGGGCGGTCGTGGACAGCCTGGGCCTCCAGCTCGCCACGGACGACCCGGCGCTCCGTGGAGAGCGCCTCCAGTCGGTGCGGGTCGCGTCCGGCGCCGAGGGTGATTCGATCCGGCTCGCGTTCGGCGACACGGCTCTGACCGTTCGCCGTTCCGACGAAGACCTGGTCTTCGCGTATGGAGCCCCCGTCGTCCTGGACGGCGTCTCCTTCACGATGACGGGGCCTCCGGAGCAGCGGGAGGCCATATGGACCGTCCGCCCCCGGGAGCAGGCCATCGATGGGCTCCTGGCGGACCTCCGCGTGATGCCGCGCAACCAGACCAACGTGGTCGACATCTCGTACATGCATCCCAGTCCTCATGTGGCCCAGGGGGTGGTCAACACCCTCGCCGAGACGTATCAGCGCTTCGAAGGTCGGTTCGCCCAGGAGCGGGCCGCGCTGCGCCGAGCGTTCCTCGAAGAGCAGCTGTCCCAGACGGAGGGACAGCTCGCCCAGGCGCAGAACGCCCTCTCCGCGTTCCAGCGGGGCTCCCGCTCGTACGATGCCGCCGGAGAGATCACCGCCGAGCAGCAGAACCGGATGCTCCTCCGGGTGCAGATCGCCGAGCTGGAGAGCCAGCGTCGCGTGAGCCTCATGATGCTCGACAGCCTCGACTCCGCCAACTCCGACGAGGAGCGATGGACCATGCTCCGCACGCTGGTATCGTCGCCGGGGATCGCGGAGAATCCGGTCGTGACGCAGATGCACGACCGCGTCCTGGAACAGCGCTCCATCCTGGACGAGCTGACGGCCGGATCGTTCGGTGCGGCCGGCTCCAGCCCCGAGGTCCAGCGGCAGCGGGAGCTCGTCGAGTCGGCGGAGCAGGACCTGATCAACTCGATCCGCAGCCACGTCCGCTCCCTCGACGCTCGGGCCGCCGCCCTCGAGGAGCTCGAGGCGCGCACGGACTCCGCGTTGGCGACGCTCCCGGCGCAGCGGGCTCGCGGAGAGCGTCTTTCCCAGGTCGTCACCACGTACCAGACGCTCGCAGACCAGCTCCGGGAAGACCTGCAGAGGGCCCGGATGGCCGAGGAGGTCTCGGTGGGACAGGCGGACATCATCGACCTGGCGAGCCTCCCCTACGAGCCGGCTCCGAGGCTGGCGATGGTGAAGCTGGGGCTGGGGCTTTTCCTCGGCCTGACCTTCGGGGGCGTGGGCGCGACGGTGGCGGAGTATCGCCGGCGCAGCCTGGATACGAAGGAAGAGGTGGAGACCCTGGTTCAGGTCCCCGTCCTGGGCGTCATTCCCCGCGCAGCCGATCCGTTCGCCCTCGAGGAAGCGGTCTCCTGGACGTCGGACGTGGAGCCCGAGGACGAAGAGATCAAGCCGGTGCGCGTCACGACCCCGTCCATCCTGCCCAGGTTCCAGGACCACGGTCAGAAGGACATCTACTCCCGTGAAGCCTTCCGGATGCTGTGCACGAACCTCCTCTTCGCGGGATGGACGAAGGACGCGAAGACGCTCTCCGTCACCAGCACGCTTCCGCAGGAAGGCAAGACGCTCGTCACGACGAACCTGGCCGTGGCCATGGCCAACGAGGGGCTGCGCGTCCTCCTCGTCGACGCGGACGTCTGGCGGGGTCGCGTGCACGAGATCTTCGACGTCCCCGTCGCACCGGGGCTGGGCGAGATCCTGCAGGCCGAGACATCGATGGCCAACGGCCCCCGACTGGTACGGAAGACGCCCATCCCGGGCCTCTCCCTCCTTCCCCGGGGCGAGACCGGATCCAGCCCGTCTCTTCTGAGCCAGGTCGCTCCTCTCCGGGCGATCCTGGAGGAGCTGACCGGGGACTTCGACCTCGTCCTCGTGGACGGACCGCCGGTGCTGGCCGCCGGCACGGCGCCGGTGCTTTCAGCCGCCACCGACGGCGTGGTCATGCTCGTCCAGGCGGGGCGTGTCGAGCGGGAAGCCATCGAGGAAGCCCTGAAGGGGCTCCAGAGGGTGGGCGCGAACCTCCGTGGCGCCGTGCTCAACGACCCGAAGGGCGTGAGCACGAAGGAATGGCGCCGCTACGCGTACTACGAGTACGCGAAGAGCTGAGGCGCGGCGGACCCCCCACCCCACCGGCCACCGAGGCGCGGCGGAGCCCACCACCGAAGACGGGGAGAGGCGCGCCGGACGGGAGCCCTGAACCCGACGAGCGCGGGAGACCCTGGCGCGCGAGGCCCGGGCGCGCGCCCTGGGGGCGCGTGGGCGTGACGCCGGAGCTCGATGACCCCGAGGCGCGCTTCGCCCACCGCGGACCGTGGGGTCCCGGGCCGGATCACCGGCCAAACGGGCCTGTGCCCGGAACCTCCCGGCTGGACTCGCACGACAGCCACCGCCGATTCTCCGCCACATGTGGCAAGCAGACAACGCTATATGTTGCGTACATGCTGCATGCGACCGAGGGAGCCAATGTCAAGGTTGCTGTAAGTGCAAGCAAAGCATCGACTTGGGGGAACGTAAAGCCGGAGTAACGTTCTGGCACTCAAGTTGCTTCCAAAAGGAGACGTGCTGCTGAAGGCAGCAGCATGGTAGCGATCCCCCCAGAGCAGCCCCCCCAGGAAGAAGAGAGTATCGTGCCCGAAAGCGCACAAAGTGCCGCGGAACAGGCAGCGTATCAGCGCCGTTCCGCCCTCAATACTGCGGAATGGCTCGACACAGCAGGCGCCGACGCCGCTGTCCTCGATCGGCCCCTCCCTCGAATCGAGCGACGCAGTCATTGGCGCGAGGCCCCTCCGGCGGTCCCCAACGGGATCACCTACAGTCTCCGAGCGCTCGCCATCTCCCTACCCCTCGTCGCGTCCGACGTGCTGGCGACGGTGGCCTCGGTCCTCGTGGCCTCGGCCGTCGTGGGCGCGTTCTCGTTGGCGGGCGCCCTCTCCACGGCAGCCCTCGCGGTCTACCTCGCGATCGCGCTGGTCGGAGCGCAGGTCGTCATGGGCCTTTATCCGGCCATCGGCGTATCGACCTACAAGGAGATGCGGAGGTCGATCCGGGCCACGCTGTTGGTCGTGGCCGCCTTCCTGTTGGCCGGAGGAGCGTACGGGGCGGGTGTCGGCTCGTATCTCACCATCCTCCTCACCGGAGTCGGGTGTCTCCTCGCCGTACCGCTCTTCCGTGTGATCACCCGACGTGGGCTGGCCCGTTTCTCCTGGTGGACCCAGCCGGTGGTCATCTTCGACTTCGGGCCGGCATCACGGCACGTGGCCGAGCACTTCTCCGAGAATCCGGGCTTCGGGCTCCGGCCTGTCCTCGTCGACCCCGAAGCGCAGGAGAACGGCCTGGAGGCCGACGAGTCCCTGGTGGCGCAGGTTGCCGCGCGGTACGACGCGGTCTGCGCGGCGTTTCCCATGGAGGGAGCGACCGGAGCCAAGGCCGAGCGGATCCTCCGCGACTCCGTGAACACCTTCCCGCACCTCGTCATCGTTCCCGACATGAAGGGCGCCATCAGTCGGTGGCGGGAAGCCACCGACCTGGACGGGATGATCGGATTCCGGGGCGGAAAGAACCTCCTGCTTCCGGGACCCCGGGCGGCGAAGCGGGCCGTGGACTGCCTGCTCGCCCTCGCCATCGGCGTCGTGGCCCTTCCCCTGGGCCTGCTCATCGCCCTGGCGATCAAGCTCACGTCCCGGGGACCCGTCTTCTACGGTCAGAAGCGGGTCGGCCAGAATCGGACGCCCTTCCTGGCGTGGAAGTTCAGGACCATGCACCCCAATGCCGACGAGCTGCTGGAAGAATACCTCGCCTCGGACCCGGAGCTGAGGGCCGAGTGGGAGCAGGACCACAAGCTCCGCGAGGATCCGAGGCTCACGCCCCTGGGCTCGTTCCTGCGCAAGACCAGCCTCGACGAGCTGCCCCAGCTCTGGAACATCCTCGTGGGCGAGATGAGCCTGGTGGGTCCCCGCCCGGTCGTCGAGGACGAAGCCGTCAAGTACGGTCCGGAGTTCGGACGGTACTTGAGCGTCCCGCCGGGCCTGACCGGTCTCTGGCAGGTCTCGGGCCGCAACTGGACCACCTACGACGAACGCATCCGGCTCGACGCGTACTACGTGGAGAACTGGTCGCTGATGTTCGACTTCTACATCCTCGCACGGACGGTCAAGGCCGTGGCCACCGGCCACGGCGCCTACTGAGGTCTCTCTGCGGCGCCTCAGCTGCTTCAGAAGGTCCCTCGACGGCGCCTACCAGGACCTCCTCCTCGCGCCCCCCACGCCCTCCCGGACCCGCCGATCCGGGAGGGCGCCCTCCTGGGGTCACGGCGTGCAGTTCTCGCGAAGGAGGACGGCGGCGCGGTACTCGTCGAGGGTCACCGACGACACGCGCGCTCCCTCGCCGCCCACCAGCAGGAGTGTCTCCCCCAGGTCTACGGTCCGGGTGACCTGGTCGGGCTGGTTCAGGACGACGGTGCCGCATCGATAGTCCCTCCGGAAAAGTCCGTCGGCCACGTAGCGATCCCCCAGCGGCTCGCCGAACGCGATGTCGTACCCCTCCCAGAAGTTGTCGGGGTTCATGCGACTCCGATCTCCGTCCGCCCCGATCATGTCGTCTCCGGACTTGATGAGGAGATAGGTGGCGAGCTCGTAGACCCACTCCGAAAGCGTGTCCGAGTCGTCGTCGGCCAGGACGACGGCGCCGCCCCACCCCTGGACGAGATCGATGAAGGAGAGGAACGTCTCGTAGCCATACTTTCCGTCGCCTCCCCGGATTCCTGAATCGGTGGCGCCCCGCTCGAGATTCGCGAAGTCCGCGGCCTGGATCTGGCGTCGGACGTAGGGATTCTCCGAGTCCGCGTACCAGATGAGGTTGTGGACGATCTCGTGGTCCGGGAAGGCGTCGCGGATGGCTTCCATGAACTCGGCCATGTAGCGGCGCCAGTCGTCGAAGGTCATCTCGGTGCCGGTGCGGGGATCGACGGGTCGAACCGAGTCGCCGTTCCCGTCCCCGACCCGCCAGAGCATGTTCACGTCGTCGACGAAGACACCGAGATAGCCCTCGGCAAGCGTCGCGGCCAGGTCGTCGATCCACCATTGCCGGAACTCGGGATTGCCGAAATCGGCCGCGTATTGTGGGCAGGTCCCGCCCGAGCAGCCGTACGGGATGTAGAGGGGATCGCCCGCCGCGTCACGGAGCACCCAATCCGGGTGCTGCGTGATGAACTCCGAATCGTAGATCGCGTAGGCGTCCTTGTAGACCCAGGCGGTGGGATACCAGGAGAGCCGGGAGTCGAAATACGGGCTGTAGGTCAGCATCCGGAAGTAATGCTCCCGCATCCACTCCTGCTCTTCGAGCGTGGGGGAGCTCGTCCATTCATCGAAGCCGCTGGACGCGCGGACGAAGAAGTTCACCGTGCGGCCCGACTGGGTCACGCCATCGTCGTCGGAGGCCGCGGTGACCTCGATGGCGCTCTCGGCCCGCAGCTCCCCGGCCTCCGCCGCGATCACGGTGGTGCCGACGGCGTGACCGCGGACCAGCCCCGACTCCACCGAGGCCACCCCGGGATCCGAGGAGGACCACTGGAGGCGGGTGGGATCCAGGGGGTCCCCACCGGTGGTCATCGCCGAGACCGTGAGCTCCAGGGACTCGCCCACTCCGAGCTGAGCCGAGACCGGGCTCACCTCCAGCGACGCGACGCCGACGATCTCGACGTCGAGGGTCGCGGTCAGGTGCCTGTGGGATGCCGTGATGGTCGCCGCCCCGAGGCTGGCTCCGAAGATCTCTCCGTGCCGGTCGATGGGGGCCACGTCCGGCGCCGAGCTCGACCACTTGATGCTCGAATCGTTGATGATCCGGCCCCTCTTGTCCCTCAGCTCGGCCACCAGGACCGCGGACTCCCCCACGAAGAGCTCTCCGCTCTCCGGGAGACTGCTGCTCACGATGTCCAGGGAGGTCGGGATCTGCTCGTCGTCGGTGCCGAGGACGGCGCTGCTGTTGCACGCGGCCAGCAGCGCGAGGCCCAGGAGGATACCGGGCAGGGCTCGGCGGGCGGAGTCGGCAAGGGCCCGACGTGGCGCACCGCGGCTCCCGTTTCGCCCCAGCGGGCCGCGGAGGGCGGTGGGGAAGGACGGAGCTCTACGGGGCGATCTCGACCACGGCACGGCACACCTCTCGGATCCTGGGCGGCCCCGGGGACGCACCGCCTTCTGCGCCGCCCCCCGGCCGCGAGTCTTCGGAACGCCGACCCTCCGGGCGGCGCTGACCCTACGCGTTACAAGACGCGTGCCAAGGTGGAGGGCCGCCTCGGCGGGAGACGCGGGTCCCCGTCGTTTCCCTCAGGTGGGGCCGGCCGTCTTCCGGCACACGAAGAGGTTCTCGTCCTCCCGTAGGCCGAACCGTCGTCGACGATCCTCCGGGACGTCCCTGGCCCAGTCCATCGTCACGTCGAATCCCGCGTCGTGCAACCGATCACGGAGGTCCAATCCATAGAGGCGCACGTGGCTGCGTTCTCCGAACTCCCGCGCCCGGTCCGCCGGGTCGGTGACGGTCGGATCCTCGTACGTGGGCGCGTCGAGATCGAGGGGCACGCTGACGATGGCCCAGCCCCCCGGCTTCAGGACGCGGTGGAGCTCCCGGATGGCATCGCGATCCCTCTCGATATGCTCGAGGGTATGGATGAAGAGCGCCCAATCGAAGCAATCCGACGCCAGGGGGACGGCGGTGGCGTCTCCGACGACCGTGACGTGGGGACCGCGGTTCGCGAGATCCAGGCCCACGAAGGAGAGGTCGGGAGCGCCGAGCAGCCGACGGGACACGGCCCACCAGGGCGCGATCTCGAGGACTCGCCCGGGCGTCTCGAGGAGGTCCGTCCGCTCGCGCAGATGGAGCCAGAGGCGGCGGTGCCGGGCCTTGGCGTTGCACCGCGGACAGTATCCGTTCCGATTCGACGCCAGGAGGGCCCACTCCTCCACGAAGCTCCGCAGGGGCCAGCCGCAGCACGGACACCGGTATCTCCAGCCGAGGAACAGGAGCCCTCGAGCCAGGAGCACCGCGCGCTTCACGGCGAAGAGCACGGCCCCCCCTCCCCTCAAGGCCTCGGGTCTCGGCTTCAGTCTCTTGAGCCGGCGGATGGCCGGGATCCTGTACAGGAGCTGGTCCCGCGCCGCCACCAGCCCTCTCCGCAGAGCCTCCCGGGCTCGGTAACGCCACCGGGCCAGGCGGCCTCGACCATGCGCCTCGGCCGGGTTCGCCTCCTGCATCGCCGAAGAAGGCGCTCGAAGGTCCACCATCGGATCCTGGGGCTCCACCGCCGAGACACCGCTCTCCTCCAGCCAGCGGAGGAGGGCGGGGAGGGTCACGCCCACGCCCCCCGACGGCCCGTCGGGCCAGCGCTCCACCCCCAGGCGGGCCGCGAGCTCGTCGAGCCTGCGTCGCTGGTCGGGGTCACCGCCACCGTCGTGGACGCAGAGTTGATACGCTCGCGCCAGGAGGTCCTCTCCGGCCGGGGGCTGTCGGCGTCCCCCGCGCACCGGTCCAGAGGCCTCCAGGAGTCTCTCGGCCATCTGCGACGGGTAGAAGCCGTCTCCCACGAAGCGGACCCCCACCTCGACCCACCGACCCCCGATCCGCACCCGCACCCTGCCTCCTCGCGGCCAGGGTAGACGCGGACGGGGGTTCAGGACGGTGTGGAGGGTGAGATAGTCGTCGGTGAGCAGGTTGACCTCCGGGAGGTGGAGGACGTCCGCCTCCGGCGGCGCGCCCGGGGCGCCCGTCACCACGTAACGGACGGACCGGTTCAACACCTCGAAGAGCTCGGCTTCCGACGCCCATCCGCCGGCGCCGGTCAGGTCTCTCCGCATCCGTTCCATCCGCGTGTCGGGCGGCTCCCGGACGAGCCTGTCCCTCCGGCCCGGCTCGACGCCGAAGAGCATGGTGAGGTCCCGTTCGGTCTCGAAGGGCGTCTCGGTGGAGTGGATCGTCAGCTCGCCGGCCCAGCGACGGTACTCGAGCTTGGCATCGAGGAATCGGGCGTTGAGCGTGCGCCGCCCTCGCGACGTCATGCGCTCCTCGGCCACCGGCGTCTCGTCGCGAACGACGGCGGCCAGGAAGGCGCCCCGTCCCTTCGCATGGGTATGGTACACGCCGCGAACCGGCAGGTCGGAGTAGAATCGGCGGTAGTTCTCCATGATGCGCCTGGGACTCCAGGTGATCTCGTGGAGATGGATCAGCGTGAATCGACCCTCGAGATCGGCCAGGATGCGATCCTCGGCGTGACGCCCCTCGGCCCAGATCACGAAGAGGGCGATCCGGGCGATGGCCTCCGCCTCGTCGACTGGGTCGGGGCCCCCGCCCTGCACTCCGGTGGAGGCGAAGCGCGTCGACATGCGCGACCCGGGGGCTCAGCCGCCGAATCGGGAACGGAGTCGGGCTCCGGCCATGGCGACGGCCCGCCCGACGTCCGCGAAGAACGGCTTGGGGTCTCGCAGGGAGAGCACGGCGTACGACTTGCGACCCCGGATCGAGGTCAGCCACTCCCTGAAGCCGAGCTCACCGCGGCGCCAGTACCAGAAGGCCGACTGCAGGTCGTGCCTCAGATCGATCCACTTCGCCCCGCCGTAGCGCTGCGCCCGGTCCGGAGGCAGGGGCAGGCCCATGCCGTCGCAGTAGGCGGTCTGGAGGAGGGGCACCCCTCCGGCCTCGGCGATGGCCGAACGACCGGTGGGCCGTCCTACGTTGGCCTCGATGATGTAGTGCCGTCCCGTCCGCGCGTCCCGCTTCACCTCGAGATACCCGAGGCCCCGATAGCCCAGCGAGCGGAAGAGCTCGACGGTGGTCTCCAGGACCTCGTCGTTGCGGACCTCCTCGCCCAGGCAGCTCGAGCCCGTCTCCGGCGGCCACTGCCGCAACTTGCGGGCGACGAAGGTCGCCAGGGGCCGACTCTCCCGGTCCAGGTAGCAGTTGCACGAGTACAGGGAGCTGTCGTCCCCCTCGATCCACTGCTGCACGATGAGTGGGCTCGCCCAGGGACTGCACCGGTCGTAGAGCTCGAGAAGCTCCTCGGCGTCGGAGACCTTGAACACCTTAAGGCGGGTGTTGCGGTCCCACTCCTTCGTCCGCGTCCTGGGCTTCAGAAGGCACGGATACTCCATCTCGCGGGCGGCGCGCTCGGCGTCGGTCCGGTCCGCGAGCTCCAGCGTCCTCGGAATGGGGAGGCCCTCCGCCGCCGCGTACGCGTAGAAGGCGTCCTTGTCCATGAGGAGCTCCACCACGTCGACGGGCGGAAGGACGAAGGTGAAATGCCTGGCCAGGGACTCGCGGTGGCTCGAGATCTCCCGGACGCTCCGGTCCTGGCAGGGCAGGAGCAGGGCTCGGTCCTGGAGGGTCTCGCCGATGCCCATCAGCGCGTCGACGAGTCCCGGACCCTGCGTCTCGGCGTGGACGATCCGCTGGCAGGCGTTCGTCCGGCACGCGTGGTGGCCCGGATCGGCGGCGATTCCGATCACCGCGATCCCCAGTCGCCGGAACTCCCGAGCGGCCTGCAGTCCCTGCATGCTGTCCAGGCCCACCAGCACCACCGGGGGAAGGGCCCCCGTCACGGTCGCTGGCGGCGAAGCCGGTGTCGTGGCCATCTCACGGATCGCCTCCACCATCGTCCCTGCCGCCCTACGGGGTCATGGAGGTGGCCCGGGCGCGGATCGCCGGATAGATCACGGTGCGGGCGCGCTCGAGGTGCGACGGATCGTCGATCTCCGCCCACAGGAGGCCCTCGACGACGCGGCATCCGATGGGATGGCGGTCCGCCACGCCCACCAGACAGTCCGTCTCGTAGTCCACCATGAGATCCCGCTCGAAGGCGTTCGCGGAGAACTCCCTCATGTGCCGGAAGAGACCCGCCGAGATCCGGGTGATCCCCACGAGCTCTCCCACCGGCGGCTCCGGGAGCGACGAGCGGTCCTTGGACATGTCCAGCAGCCGCCCGCCCCGGGCGGACACGAAGACCTCGTCGCCCGACTCCGTCCAGTCCGAGAGGAGGATGCAGCTGTCCCCGTCGTCGTCCATGACCTCCCGCAGCGCCCGCTCTTCGTAGATCAGGTCGGATTCCAGCAGGAGGAAGTCTCCGTCCAGGAGGTCCCGCGCGCAGTACAGCGAGTACATGCTCCCCGAATCCGCGAAGCGCTCGTTGTGGACCGTCACCACCGAGCCCGGGAACGCGGCGGCGAACTCCTCGTACGCCTGGCGCATGTGCCCGGTGACCAGGATCACCCGCTCGACACCCGACTGGAAGAGCTTCGCGACGGACTCTTCGATGATGGGTCGGTCGCCCAGGACCATCAGCCCCTTGGGGCGGTCGTCCACCTCCGACGCGAGACGGGATCCCATCCCCGCGGCCAGGATGACCGCCGTGTCCACGCGTGCGCTCATGCGCGCACCGCCAGGACCTCGGCGAAGGCCGCGAGGAGTCGGTCCACGTCGTCGTCCCCGATGTCTCCCATGTGCGCCACCCGGAAGACGTCGGAGCGGAGCCGTCCCTGCCCGGCGTAGATGACGAAGCCCCTCGGCTTCAGCCGGTCGTGGAGATCGGGGTACGTGAAGCCTTCCGGAAGCAGGTAGGAGCGGAGCACCGAGGACGAGTCCGCGTCGGGGAGCAGGGGCCGTACGTCCAGACGCTCGAGGGCATGGCGCACGCGGCCGGCGACCTCCCGGTACCGGGCCCGCCGGGCCGTTTGACCGCCGGCCTCGCGGAACTCCCGCAGGGCCGCCTCCAGGGCGAACGCCACGTGGACCGCCTGCGTGTAGGGAGAGTAGCCGTCCCGACGTTGGATCTCGTGGTATCGCCTCAGGTCCAGGTACACGCTCCCCACCTCCCAGTCGACCTCCTCGAGCACGTCCTCGTGCACCAGGACGAAGGAGAGGCCCGGGGAGCCGTGCAGGCACTTGTTCGCGGTGGCGGCCACGGCCCCGATGGGCCAGGCGTCGAAGTCGATGGCCTCGGCCCCGAAGCTGCTCACCCCGTCCAGCAGGATTCTGCGACCGTGCCGTGAACAGATCTCGGCCAGTCCCTCGACGTCGTTCAGACGTCCGGTGGTGGTCTCGTGATGCACCGTCGCCACCGTGCGGATGTCCGCGTCCTCCTGCAGCCGTCCTTCGACCCCGGCGAGATCGATCCCTTCCTCCCAGGGGCTCGATACCACCACCGTCTGGCGCCCGTGGGCGCGCAGCATGTCGGCCATACGCTCTCCGTACACCCCGTTCGCCGCCACCAGCGTCTTCGAGTGACGAGGCGCCAGGGTGGCCAGCATCGCCTCCACGGCGGCCGTGCCCGAACCGGTGAGAAGAACGGCCCGCATGGGAGCCGCGGCGGGGTACACGCTCTCCAGCGACCGGAGGATCCCCGTGGTGAGCTCGGCGAACTCCGGCTCCCGATGGCACCAGTCTCCCCGCCCGAGGGCGGCCCGTACCCCTTCGGTCATGGTGACCGGCCCGGGGTTCAGGAGGATCTCCCGGCGACTCATGACGCCGTCCCCAGGAAGCTACGGAGGCGCTGCGCCACCTCGTGCGGCTTCAGGCTGGGCCGCGGAAGCGCACCGGGGACCCCGGGTGACGTGGGCACGTGGATGAAGTGGAGGCCGTCTCCGTCCTCCTCCAGGAGATCCCCGAGCTCCGCGGGCGTCGAGACCCGCGACGTCCGCGGGTACCCGCACCCCGCGGCGATAGCGCAGAAGTCCAGCGAGCCCGAGACGGTGGCTTGTCCTCCGGTGGATTCGTGCATGCCGTTGTCGAAGAGGATGTGAACGAGGTTCGGGGGACGCTCGAACCCCAGGGTCGCCTCCGCGCCCAGACGCATCAAGGCGGCTCCGTCGCCGTCCAGGACCACGATCCTGCGGTCCGGCTGGGTGATGGCCAGCCCGAGGCCCAGGCTGGACGCGCACCCCATGGAGCCGACCATGTAGATCTGGTTGTCCCGGTCCCCCACCGCGTAGAGCTCGCGACCGGTGTATCCGGTGGTGGCGACCAGCACGTCCTCGTCGCCGGTGGCGTCGTGGATCGCCTCCAGCAGCTCCCTGCGGGAGTGCGTGGCCCCGAGCGACGGCGGGACCTGGGCACCGAGCTGCTTGGCGTCCTGGGTCGAGCCGAGCTCCCACGGCTCGACGGTCCCCTTCCGCATCACCAGGGCGTAGGGGCGACCCTCGCTGTCCATGTGCGCCACGGCCCGCTCCAGGCACGGGTCGATCTGCTCGGGCTCGTCCGGGAAGTACTCCCAGGGGATCTCCATCAGCTCCAGCAAGGACGTGGTGATGGCGCCCATGAGGTGATGCTGCGGTTCGTCCTTGGGACCTCCGGGCTCGGCTCGGAGCGTCGTGATCACGAGCAGGGGGATCCGGAAGGTGTGGGTCAGCGAGGTGAGGGGATTGAGCGCGTTCCCCAGCCCCGAGTTCTGGTGCATCGTCACCCCTCGCACGCCACCGAGCTGCGCCCCGGCCACGAGGGCGACGGCGTCTCCCTCGTTGGCGGCTCCGATGTAGCGCAGGTCGGAGCTGTCCAGGACGTAGTTGATGAACGGCGTCAGGTAGGAGCACGGAACGCCGGAGTAGAGGCGGAACCCCCGCTCTCCGGCGCTCCGTATGAAGCTCTCGGCATTGATCATGCGCGCTATTCGAAGCTGCCGGCGGCGACGATGTCGTCCACGCTGTCCACGTCCAGCCAGTGTCCGGTGCTGTAGAGCACGCGCACCGTCTCGTCCTGGTCCGCCAGCCTCTGGAGGAGGGTCGGGATCGTGGCCTTCTTCCCACCCTCGCCGGCGCAGATCTCCGCCACGAGCTTCTTGAATCGCGACACCGCGTCCTCGGAGACCTTCAGGAGACCCATCCACTCACCATGGGTCTCGTCGTGAGGCAGATCCTCGCCGATCTCCGCCAGCGTCACCTGGCTGTAGAAGGCGCGTCGCGAGTTCGGCATGGAGCACCGGACGTAGTCGGCGGTGCGGTAGCGATTGACGCTCTCCATCCAGTTCGCGTCCACCGGGATGGCGAAGTCCTCGTCCGTCTCCGTGAGGGCTTCCAGGATGTACTTGCGGAAGAGGACGTCACCGTAGGAGACGACCAGGTCCTCCGTCAACTCGCCCATCTCCTCGAGGGCCAGATGGAGGGAGTACAGCTCGCCCGTCGTGTCGTAGTCGTCGTTGTCGACGTACATGAGGTTCGGGAGCTGCACCGCGTCCTTCTCGTAGCCGCGGACGACGGTCACGCCGTTGATGCCCACCGCCTGGTACGTGGACACGATGTGGGAGAGCAGCGGCTCGCCCTGGACCTTCACCATCGCCTTGGGCTTGTCCTCGGTGAGCTCTCCCAGCTCGGAGCCCCTGGACGCCGCGAGGACGACGGCCCGGGCCGTGGCCCCCCGTTCGGGCAGATACATCCGCTCGGCGATCTCCAGCTCGGAGGCGCCTTGCAGTCGGAAGATCTCCTTGACCGGGACGGCCCGCTCCTCGACCCCCAGGAGATTCTCGTCCCGGGCGATCATGGCTGCGGCCTCCTGCATGGCCGCGACCGCGGACCGCAGGATGTGGTTCGCCCAGATCACGATGGAGAACCCGTAGTCGCGGAAGACGTCGGTGGGCGTCTTGTAGTACTTGGTGGGAACGATCACCACCGGGCACCGGTCATCCCACTCGTGCTTGAACTGGAGGATCTCGTCGGCGTTGGTCGCGGAGCTGTGGATCAGGATCGCGTCCGCCCCGGCCCCGTGGTAGGCTTCGGCCCTCCGCAGCGCCTCGGCCAGACCCCATCCGGCGATGAGGGCTTCGACCCTGGCCACGATGGAGAACTCGTCGTCCTGCTGGGCGTCCTTGCCGGCCTTGATCTTCCCGCAGAACTCGTCCATGTCCGCGAGCTGCTGCTTGTGACCCGAGATGAAGCTGTTGGTCTTGGGGAAGAGCTTGTCCTCGATGCACACGGCCGAGACGTCGCGCTGCTCCAGCTTCCGTACGAGTCGGCGCATGTTGTTGAAGTTGCCGTACCCCGTATCCCCGTCGAGCATCAGGGGGATCGAGGTGGCGTCGCTCATGAACTCGACCATCTCCAGGACCTGCGTCCAGCTGGCCTCGTTGTTGTCCCGGACTCCGTACTGTGCCGACAGACAGAGGCCGCTTCCCCAGAGACCCTTGAATCCGGCCTCTTCCCCGATGCGGGCGCTGATGCCGTTGTGGGCCTCGAGGATGAACTCGACCTGATCGGACTCGAGGAGGGCTCGGAACTGCTGGTTCTTGGTCAGAGTAGGCGCCTTTTCGGCGTACGTATCCGTAGGCGCCTCGGGCGGCGCCGAGAGGGTCTCACTCATGCGTGCTCTCAGGTTTTTTTGTGGATCGTCACGGCTCGTGTTTCTAATGTAGGAATAGGTGCGGCGCGACTGCGAGAGTAATTTTTTCGTAACGAAGCGACGCAGCCGCTGGTTCGGCCGGATGTCCGCCCTCCGGCGACCCGCGAGCGGCGCGGCACCTGCGCGAACGACTTCCAGACCCCGCTCCCCTGTCCCAGGACCGAACGTGAGGATTCTTGTAGCGAGCCAGATTTCCCCTGTAGCACTGGAGGAGCTGGCGAAGCACCACGAGATCGTCGAGGCCGTGAATCAGCCCGAGGACGTGCTCGAGGAGCGGATCGCCGGATGTCACGCCCTCCTCTTCCGGAGCGGCGTCCAGATCACGGCGGACGTGATGGCCGCCTCGCCCGACCTGCAGCTCGTGGTCCGTGCCGGCTCGGGGATCGACAACATCGACCTGGACTACGTGGCGGAGCGGGGCATCGCGCTGGCGCGAGTGCCGGGTCCGGGCGCCCGGGCGGTGGCCGAGATGACCTTCGCCCTCATGCTGGGCCTCGCCCGGCAGATGCTGCCGGCGGACCGGGCCCTGCGGGAGGGCCGCTGGACCAAGTATCAGGTCCGGGGCCACCTTCTCCACGGGAAGACGCTGGGGGTCTACGGCGCCGGGAACATCGGGTCGAGGGTAGCCAGGATGGGGGTTGCATGGGGCATGCGGGTGCTGGCGTGCGTGGAGGAGAACACGCCAGAGCGGCGGCGGGAGTTCGCGGAGGAGGGCATCACCCTGGCGTCGCCGGAGACGCTCCTCTCGGAAGGCGACTTCGTGACCCTGCACGTACCTCTCAACGACGAGACCCGGGGGCTCATCGGCCGCGAGGAGCTGGCCCGCATGAAGCCCTCCGCCTTCCTCGTCACCCTCGCCCGCGGAGGCGTCGTGGACGAGGCGGCCCTCCTCGAGGCCCTCGAGGCGGGTGAGCTCGCCGGGGCCGGCCTCGACGTCCACGAGAACGAGGGCGAGGGCCACGTGTCGCCCCTGGCCCATCGCTCGGACGTCATCCTCACGCCGCACATCGGCGCCACGACCGTCGACACCCAGGACATCATCGGGGCGCGCATCGTCGAGATCGTCGAGGAGTTCCAGCCCGCCTGAACCAGCTCCAGCCCGCCTGAACCAGCTCCAGCCCGCCTGAACCAATTCCAGCTCCCCCTGAACCGCTCTGAGCTCCAGCCCGCCTGAAGCGCTCGCGCGACCGCGCGGGCGCGCGAACGGCTACGGTCGATCCCTACGGTCGATCCGATACGGCCGCCGGACCCACCAGCGCCGAGAGGATCGAGGGGCGCACCCCCATCAGGTGCCGGACCCGATGGTTCAGCGCCAGCGAAGAGATGACGATCACGGCGGCGACGGCGGCGCCCACGCCCTCCGCGCCCCAGGCCGGGGCCAGGAGCACGACGAAGGGGCCCACCAGCACCAGGGAGACCGCGAAGACCTTCAGGGACTCACGCTCGTGTCCGCCGACGGTGAGCAGGGGGAGCACGGGTCCCACGGAGGCGCGGATCACCTGGGCCACGGAGAGCATGAGCAGCAGCGCGTATCCCTCCACGAACTCCGGGCCGAAGAGGCCCAGCACCCATCGTCCCCAGATCCAGAATCCGACGAGGGCCGCGAGTGAGCCCAGCACCGTCAGCCGGGTGGCGCGCTGAGCGAAGGACTCCATCCCCGCCCGGTCGTCGACGGCGGCGGAGCGGGCCACCTGCGGGATGGTGAAGCTGTCCACGGCGAAGAGCACGAAGGAGATCAGGGCCGCCACCTTGAACGCGATGGAGAAGATGGCGATCTCGTCCGGCGACAGGTACATGCCGGCCACGATGATGCTCAGCTCCGGCAGGTAGTCCCGGAAGAGAGACACGACGAGGAGCGCGAGACCCGCCTTGGTCCAGAGCGAGACCTCCGTCCGGGAGGCGGCCCCCGCCAGGCTGCGCCTCAGCGGCCCGCCCACCGCTGCCACGAGGAGCAGCAGGGCCAGCACGAGGCTACCGAGTTGGAGGAGCATCACCACCGTGACGCCGACGCTGCGACCCATCAGCCAGAGGACGCTGACCACGGCCAGGAAGAGGGCCGGGCGGAGGACCACGTTGGGGAGGAACGCGGCCCGGAACCACGAATAGGCGATGGCGACGCCCTGGAACACCCCGCTGAGGGCCATCACCGGCACCGACGCGAACGCGATGACCAGGGGCCACGGGTCGTCTCCCGGCCCCCCTCGGGCGACCAGCGTCCCGGAGATGCCGATCACCGCCGCCGCCGTGCTCACCGCCAGCACCGTCCGACCGCTGAATCCGACGAAGCCCCGGATCTGGGCCCGGTCGTCCAGGGCCAGCCCTTCACCGATGAATCGGGCGGCACCGCTGTTGAGGCCCAGGCCCGACAGCCGGGCCACGATGATCATCCAGGAATACGCGAAGAGGTAGCTCCCGAGATCCTCTGCGCCCAGCCATCGAGCCAGCACCCATTGGGTGACGAGCGCCAGGACGGCTCCCCCCACACGGCACGCGAAGATGAACCCCGAGCCGCGGATGAGCTGGACCCACCGCTTGTCCATCGCGGCCGCGAGCAGACCCCGAAGACCCTGCGGGGGCTCCTGCCTCGGTGGGGTGGACGTGGACAGGTCCTCAGGCGCCAACGGTCTGCTCCCGTTCCCGGAGCGAGGGAACGGGCAGCTCGGGGAACCGCGCTCGGAGGGCGTCGAGGACACGGCGATTCGACCCCCCGTCGGAGTACCGGTTCACCCTCCGGCGGGTGGCGTCCCATCGGTCCCGGACCTCGGGAGGCGGCTCGAGCCCCGAGGCCACCTCCGCCAGCGCGCCCACCAGCTCCGAGCCCGTCCGGCAGACCGGTCCCACGGCGATCTCCACCGGGTCGAAGATCAGCCTCCGGCTGCTCGCCCGGTACTCCTCCAGGTCGGGGAGGTAGTGGACGATGGGGCGCTCGAGCATCATGAAGTCGAAGATGATGGAGGAGTAGTCGCTGATCAGGGCGTCGGTCACGGCCAGGAGCTCGTAGATGTCGATCTCCTGGGGCAGCGTGTGGATGTGTCTGCCGCTTCCGTCGAAGGATCCCCGGTCGTCGGGGTGGAGCTTGAGGAAGAAGGACGCGTTCCGGCGCTCCATGACGTCGTCGACCTCTCCCCAGTCCACGTCCACGAAAGGCTTGCCGCTGTCGCGATACGTGGGCAGATAGAAGAAGATGAAGCGCCCTTCCTCGTCCGCCGTCCGGAAGGCGGAGGGCCAATCCGTCCGAGGTCCTCCTCCTCCCGCCGAGGCATCGAAGAGAACGTCGTTCCTGGGATAGCCGGTGATGGCCACCGCGTCCTCGTCGACATCGAAGACCCGACACGTGATCTCGAGCATCTCCTCGGAGGTGGCCAGGATGAGATCGGGACGGTCCACGTGCCACGGCATCATCATGGAGAGGAAGGCCCGCTCGGGAAGGGTCCCGTGGAACAGGCGGTAGTAGCGGCTGCGCGGGTTGTCGATGTCGCGCTCCACCGCCTTGAGGGGGATGCCGCTCCAGAGATTCACGGTCCGAGCGGAGCGCGAGGTCCAGTAGTTGACGTCCTTGACGAAGTTGTCGAACAGGTAGACGCCCGCTCGCAGGGAGGCCGCCAGACCACCGCGAGACCAGATGTAGTGCGCTTCGTGGCCCTCTGCTCGTAACTTTCGAACGATGGCCGTGTCACGGGAGATCCACACGAGCCGGATCGACGGCGCCAGGTGGCGCTGGCAGAAGAGGAAGAAGGACGCCGCATTGTCGGCGAATCGATATCCGCCCCAGGAGCCGAAGACCCACACGTCCGGCCGCCGGGGGATCAGACCCGAAACGAAATACAGGAGGAAGAGCGGTGGCCTCGCCAGGAGCGCTCCGACATACGAGAGGATCCGCGTTACCGCTTCCATGGGAAGTTCCCTTCTTCGAGATCGAGATGGTGGGCCGCGTGCGTCCGACACTACGAAGTTCGTGTAACGGGATCGCGTGCTGCAAGCACGTTGACGCTCCCCGGCCGACCGGGGGGGCGGGGGGATCGGAGGCGGTGCACCGATGACGGCGCCTCTCCGGATCATCCAGGTGCTGCGAGGCGCCCAGGGAGGCTCCTTCCGCCACCTCCTGGATCTGGCGCGCGAGCAGGGCAGGCGCGGACACGAGGTGGGGATCGTGTGCGCCGAGGGGATCGGAGGAGCCGCCACCGACGCCGCCCTCGAGGCCGTCGGGCCCTTCTGTGAGCTGGGCGTGCATCGCTTCCCCATGGACCGTGCGGTGGGTCTTTCGGACCTGGGCGCGATCCGCGCCATCGGCGATGTCCTCCAGAGCACTCGTCCGGACGTCGTGCACGGGCACGGGGCCAAGGGAGCGGCGTACGCGCGCCTCCTGGCTCGGCGCGTCGGCGCCAGGGCGGTGTACACCCCTCACGGAGGCTCCCTCCACTACGCGTGGAACTCGCCCTCCGGTGCGCTCTATCTGACGCTGGAGCGGATGCTCATGAGCCTCACCGACGGGCTCGTCTTCGTCAGCGAGCACGCCCGCCGCAGCTACGAGGAGAAGGTCGGCATCCCCCGATGCCCCTTCCGGGTGATCCACAACGGGCTCCACGACGAGGAGTTCATCCCCGTGCCGCGCGGGTCGGAGACGTACGACTTCGTCTTCGTCGGCGAGATCCGCGTGCTCAAGGGCGTCGACGTCCTGCTCGACGCCGTGGCGGATCTGGCCTCCCGGCGCGACCTCTCCGTTCTGATGGTGGGCTCGGGCCCCGACGAGGACCGGATCCGGGACCGGGTCCGGGATCTGGGGCTCTCGGAGTGCGTGACCCTGTCGCCGCCGATCCATCCCGCCCGGGACGCCTTCGCCATGGGTCGCTGCGTGGTCATCCCCTCGCTGGCGGAGTCGTTCCCGTACATCGTGCTGGAGGTGCTGGCCTCCCGGGTCCCCTTGCTGACCACCCGCGTAGGGGGAATCCCCGAGATGTTCGGACCGCATGCCGATTCCCTCCTTCGGCCCGGCGATCCGTCCGCCCTGGCCCGCGCCATGGCCGCGTTCCTCGACGATCCGGAGCCGGCCACGAGACGGGCGTCGCTCCTTCACGACCACGTCGGACTGCACGTCCGTGTGCCGCAGATGGTGGACGCCACCCTGGAGCTCTACGAGGCGGTGGTGGACGGGCGCGTGACCGAGAAGGTCGTCACGTCGCGTTGATGCGCGGCAGCCCCGGTTGCAGATGGAAGGGAACGCCGCTCAGGAAGAGCTTCACGTAACTCGCCGCCTGGTAGTCGCCGTTGAGGGACACGCGAGGCAGGGCGTGGAGATGCTCGGCGTGCTCCGGATGGAGCACGCCCTTTCTGGTCGTGACGCCGGTCTCGAAGCCCAGCTCCCGCGCCGCCTCGAACTCACGCCGGGCCGCCGAGGCCTCGTCGCCGAAGGGATAGGCGACGTGCCGCGTCTCGACCCCGTAGACGTCCTCGAGCCGCTCGCGGCTGCGGTCCATCTCCTCCATCATGTCTTCGCGGGAGAGCTTCGCCAGGGCGGGGTGGGTCAGCGTGTGCGCTCCGGGCGTGAAGAGCCCGCTGGCCAGCATCTCCTGGATCTGGTCGCCGGTGAGCATGGGAGGCCGCTCCACCGGAGCGGTCAGGTAGCGGGCCGCCAGCCGTTCCACCGTCTCCATCTGCGCTCGGTACGGCATCCGGCGCAGGGACCAGTAGACCGTCTCGAAGCTGCGGGTCTTCTCTCGATGGTCGCGGCAGGAAAGCACCCTTCGCTCGCCCTCGAGCTCCACCTCGATCCGCCGGTGCCGGGCGACGATGTCCTCGAGATCCAACCACCAGTGACGGGTCCGACCTTCGAGCATGCCGGTGCACAGGAAGACGGTGAAGGGGACCCCGTGCTCGCGGAAGATGGGAAAGGCGTGGACGTAGTTGTCCCGGTATCCGTCATCCAGGGTGAAGCTCACGAAGGGGGTGCGGAAGTCCTCCTCGGCCAGCCGTCGCCTGGCTTCGTCCAGCGAGACGAATTCATGGCCCGCCCGTCGGCACACATGTATCGTTTCAAGGAGGAAGTCGGGCGTGATCTCGAGAATCCGATTGGGAGAGAAGCCCCTCGAGCCCGAGGCCGGCCGTACGTGATGGAGGGTGAAGATGGTCCCGACACCTCGGGCGCGCGGTTCCAGCAGGCGGTAGGCGCGCGTGTGGTACAGCCCTCTCATGATCGCGCGTCGGATCCGGGTCTGTAGTGGGATCATGGTGAATCCGCGCGGGTCGTCGGAGGACGTGGGATCGCCTCGTGGGTCGGACGAGATGCTTCGCCGCGAAGGGCCGGAACGTCGCCAGGGTCGTGTCGAAGGAGGAAGCAACGGTGGAGTATAGATCGGCGCATCCCTACGATCCACCGCCGTGGGCGTACCTGGGAGACGTCCCCGGCGCGTCCGGGCCGGTGGAGGGCTGGTGGGACGCCACGCCCAGGCCCAACGGCCTGGTGGCTTTCGTCGTCCTGGTCCTGGTGGGCTCCAGCAGCGTGGTCATGGTGGAGCCCGCCCTGTGCGACTACCTCTTCCCCCCGGTCTTCGCCCTGACCCTCGTCACGGGACACCTGCTCTCGCCTGCGCGTCTGCCCCCGGTCTTCACGGCCTCCGTGGTGGTGTTCATGCTGGCCAACCTCGCGTCGGTCCTCGGCGCTGGGATCTGGGGATACGACGACGCCATGTTCTACATGGCCATCACGCTCTACCTGCTGGTGTACGCTGCCTTCTTCGCCCTCTTCGTGGGCAGGTTCGGTCCGGCGGGCATGCGGATCGTCCGGGAGGGCTATCAGATCGCCGCGGTGATCGCGGGGGGCATCGGGATCCTGGCCTCCTTCCACATCCTCCCCAACAGCGAGATGTTCTTCCGTGACGCCTCGCTCCTGCGCGTCCAGAGCACCTTCGAGGACCCGAACGTCTTCGCTCCCTTCCTCATCGGGGCGATCTTCCTGAGCCTCGTCCCCTTGATCCACGACGAGCGGCCGGAGCTGCGGCACCTGGTCGTCATCGCCCTCTCCCTCGCGGGCGTGGCCATCGCCTTCTCGCGGGGAGCGTACGCGCACCTGGCCGTGTCGCTGGCGGTGTTCGTCTTCCTGGAGCTCCTGGTCATCGGGGACCCCCGGGCGAACCGCCGGCTGATCCTCGGCATGCTCTTCGTGGCTCCGGTCCTCCTGGTCGGGGTCGGCTTCCTCCTGGTGAACGCCGATCTCGGCTCCTACCTGCAGGACCGCCTCTCGCTGCAGACCTACGACCAGGTGCGCTTCAGGAACCAGCTCGCATCCCTGGTGATGGCCCACGAGAACGTCCTGGGCGTGGGCCCCGGCCAGTACACCCGCCCCCGGTTCCTCCAGGACCCGCACAACAACTACCTGAAGGTCCTGACGGAGAACGGGCCCGTGGGGCTGCTCTCGTTCGTGGCGCTCCTCTTCACCAGCGTCTTCTACGGTCTGGCCGGCGTGTTCCGCAGGGGGCGCTCGGCGCCGATCCAGGCGGCGTGTGTGGCCGTCGTCGTGGGCATCATGGTGGAGAGCCTGGTCATCGACACCCTCCACTGGAGGCACTTCTTCCTCTTCCTGGGTCTTCCCATCGGGCTCACGCTCTTCGAGCGGGGCCGCGAGCAGGAGGCCGAGGCCGAAGCGGCTGTCTTGCACTCCCCCGGGGCCGCACCCAAATATTGAATCGTGGGTCGGACGACCGGCCGCCCTTCGCCGGAGCCTCACCGCGCCGCCCCCTGCCACCAACCGCCACGGAATCCGCCGTTGACTGACCACGCCCAGGGTCCACGACTGACACGCTTTCCCCTTCGCAGGCCGATCGCGCTCTTCGCCCTGGGCGCGTGGCTTCCAGCGTGCTCGGGCCAGCCCGCTTCGTTGCCGCCGCAGCCCGTGATGCCCGAGACCCAGGAGCTCGGCCCCGGCGACGTGGTGCAGATCCAGGTCTGGCGGCAGCCCGACTACAGCGGCGAGATCACCGTCGGCGCGGACGGCAACCTCCTCCATCCCATCTACCGGGATCTCGTGGTCGCGGGCATGACCGTCCCCGAAGCCCGCGCCGAGGTCCAGTCCGAGCTGTCCCGCTACATCCAGGGCGCCCAGGTGGTGGTCGAGCCGCTCTTCCGGGTGTCGGTGGGTGGTGAGGTCCGTGAGCCGGGTGTCTATCCCATGCTGCGGGGCACGACCGTGGCGGAGGCGGTGGCCATGGCCGGCGGACCCACCGCCGTCGCGCGTCTCGACGAGGTCCGGTTGCTCCGGAACGGAACCGAGTATCTCCTCAGGTTGGAGGCGGAGGAGCTCATCACCTTCGGCGAGCTCCGCCTGGCGTCCGGGGACCAGATCCTGGTGGAGCGGCAGTCGGACTTCAGCGTCTGGCGCGACGTGGTGGGGCCGGTGGCGACCCTGGCCGCTCTCCTGCTCACGGTGCTCAGGATCGGCAACGAGAGGTAAGGAGCCCGCGTCGCGGCGGACCGCCGGGCGCCGTCACCGATCCCGTCCCTCGTCAGGCCCCCGGTAGGCACTTCTCCTCGACGAGGATGGCGGCGCTCGAGGGCTCGAGCTCGATGCGCCCGCCCGTCCGTTCCTCCTCGTCGAAGGTTCGGAGCGTCGGGCTGACCTGGGCCGTCCGGACCCGTCGTCCCGGTCCGTTGACCAGCACCCGGCCACAGGCGAAGTCCCGCGAATAGAGCCCCTCGGGCGTGCGGTACCGCGGCCCCATGGCAGCGCCCAGCTCCAGCTCGTATCCCTCCCAGAAGCTGTCCGGATTCATCCGGCTCCGGTCCCCGTCCGCGCCGATGAGATCCGCGCCCTGGTTCACCAGGAAGTAGACCGCGAGCTCGTAGTCACGCTCACGGAGGCCCTCGGACTCGTCGTCGGCGAGAATGATCCGTCCTCCGGACGCGTGGATCCTGTCGATGTAGGACAGGAAGGTGTCGAATCCGTAGCGCCCGTCCCCGGCGACGATGCCGCGGTCGGTGGCGCCGCGCTCGAGCGCGATGTAATCCGCGGCGCGCTGCTGTCGGGCGATGAACGGATCGTCCGTCGGGACGGCGTACCAGATGGCGTTGTGGACGATCTCGACGTCCGGGAAGGTCTCCCGCACGAGCTCGAGGAACTCGGCCATGTATCGCCTCCAGTCCGCCAGCGTCATGGGGCGCCCCGTGCGGGGATCCCGGGGCGCCACCCGATCGCCGTTCCCGTCGCTCACCCGCCAGGCCATGTTCACGTCGTCGATGAAGATGCCCCGGTATCCCTCGGCCAGAGTCCGGGCGGCATTCTCGATCCAATGCCGGCGGAAGCCCGGGTGGCCGACGTCGCCCGCGTACTGCGGACACGTCCCCCCGGAGCAGCCGTACGGGATGTAGAGCATCCGTCCGTCGCCGTCCTTCAGGATCCACTCCGGGTGGTCGACGACGACGTCGGAGCCGGGGTAGATGGCGTAGGCGTTCTCGTAGAACCACGCGTCCGGGAACCACTCGAGACGGGAGTCGAAGTACGGGCTGTACGTCAGCATCCGGTCGTAATGCTCCCTCATCCACTCCTGCTCGCGGGGCGTGGGGCTGGACGTCCAGGGGTCGAAGTCCGAGCGGGCGGTCACGTAGAATCCGACGCTGCCGGCCTCGGCGGTCTGCGCCGTGGCGGCCCGAGAGGACGCGGCGAGCGCGGCGACGCAGGCCAGCGGAACGAGGAGCCGGTGCGTCATCGCCGGTCCCCGGGTGCGCGCGGGTGGGGGTGTCGTGCCACGTGTCCTCGTCCTTTTCGCCACGTGTCCTCGTCCTTCTCGGCTCAGCGGCCCCTCAAGGATCGCTTGATGCGGCGTTCGACGGCGGTGAAGGGGAAGCGCTCGATGCGGTACTCGTTGAAGCGGTATTCCTCCGCACCGAACTTCCGTTTGTAATGCGCCAGGGAATCGGAGGTTCCGGTCAGCCCCATCGTGTAGTAGCGGCAGCCGGCCTCGCAGGCGTCTTCGATGGCGTGCTTGTGCAGCAGGAAGTTCGCCCGGGTGGGACCGGCGAGGTCCTTGTTCATGACGCTCATCGTGTTGTGGGCGTTCGGCCCCTGCAGCACGAGGATCGCCGCCGCCGGCTCTCCCTCCAGGCGCGCGAGCCAGATGCGGCAGGCGTTTCCGAGGGCCGAGACCCTCCGCCGGAGCTTCTCCTCGGATACCTTCCGCCGCTCCCGCCACCCGGCCAGCCAGCCGAGGGGACCCTCCCACTGGCCGGTCAGGCGCTTCATCGTGCGGCGGAGGAGCCGGCTGTACTCCGTCAGGAAGCGGTCCCCCTGCCCGAGCTCGACCTCGACATGGGCCTTTCGGGCCAACCGGACGTCTCGTCTCGTCTTGGGCTTGAAGCGCTTCATCCACACCGTGTCGAAGCCGCCCTCGAGGTCGAGGACGTGGGCCCTCCGCGGCACCCTCTGCACCTCGTCGGGGACCGCCCGATCCCACGCCTCACCCTCCATGGGCGTGGGAAAGATGCGGACCCGCAGGGCCGGCAGGGCGGCGAGATCCGCGAAGACGGCCTTCAGATGTCGGGGCTCCACCGGTCCGTCCGAGACGATGCTCCCCACGAAAGGGGAGGTGTCGGCGGCCAGCCAGGAAGGACGGCCGCGAGGGCGATGGAGAGGCAAGACCAGCCGCCGCCCGTCGTCGAACTCGTACAAGCGGCTGACGTCCTGCTGGTCCTCTCCGGCGCATATGGCGTCAATCCCCTCGGGCGTCTGGTAGACGAACGCCTTCGGGTCGGATTGCAGCACCTCACGCCAGACGTCTCGCGGTGCGGGCGTGACGACTCGCACTGTTGGCCTCCGGGAATCGGATCGGATGTGGGGGATCTGCCGAGGGGCTCGGCCCTGCGCGCGCGGAGCTCGCGAAGGCGCAGGAACGGTGGTCCGGACCCGTCTGCCACGGCCCACGGCCCGACGACCGGGCCCGTGGATGACCGTGACGAACGGCCCGGCCTACGTCCACGGTACGTGACCCGGCTTCTTCGGGGCAACGATGTCATCCCGGGGCCGGACCTTCCCTTCTTGCCCACGCCGGACAGGGGTCGTCTCTTGGTCCGGGCGGGCGACCACGGAATGGAGAGGGGCAATGAGCAACTCCGGAGACGAAGAGCGGGAGACCTCGGCGGATCCGCCTCCCGAGGACGGGCCCCGTACGGCTCCCGGCGCGGGAGAATCATCCGCCGAGGCTCGAACCCGGCGCCGCTGGCCCATGCTGGCGGCCAGAGCGCTCCTCGTCCTCGCGTGTCTCGTCGGGGTCACCGCCGCCATGGCCGGATTCGGGAGCCGCTGGGGGTTCTGGCACTTCCGCACCGGCTTCACCCTGCTGGAGTGGTCGGCCTACGGGGCCCTGGGCGTCGCCGTCCTCACGCTCCCCGTCCTGTGGCTGACCCGGCCGGGTCAGGGGTCTCGTCGTCCCTTCGCCCTGGCGGTGGGGGCCCTGGTCGTGTCCGTGCCGGTGTTCCTCGTCCCCCTCGGTTGGCGCCTGCGGGCCGGAGACGTCCCCCCCATCCACGACATCACCACCGACACGAACGACCCGCCACGCTTCGACGAGATCGTCGCCCTGCGGGCGGAGGCACCCAATCCCGTGGAGTACCCCGGTCCCGATGCGGCGGAGCAGCAGCGTGAGGCCTATCCGGACATCCGTCCCGCCGTCCTCGACATCTCGGTGGGTCGGGCCTACGAGCGGGCTCTGGCCGCGGCTCGGGACATGGGCTGGGAGATCGTGAGCGCGGATCTCGACGAGGGACGGATCGAGGCGACGGACCGGACCTTCTGGTTCGGCTTCACCGACGACGTCGTCGTCCGGCTGACGCCGAGCGGGGATCGCACCATCGTGGACGTGCGCTCCAAGTCCCGCGTGGGCAGGAGCGACGTGGGCACCAACGCCCGGCGGATCCGCTCGTACCTGGAGCGCCTGACCGCCTGAGAGGGGCCGCTTGACCCTCGGATCCCGGACCAGGTATCTTCCGGTTGATGAGAATCATTCTCAACCAAAGCTGATACCGGGGTGCGAGGCATTCCGTCGGATGTGGGGGTGGGATCGGAACGGCTGGGGGGACGCCTTCGTGCCTTCCTCCTCGCCATCGTCGCCCTCGCGGCGCTGGGGCTCCTCACCGAGCTGCTTCTGCTCGAACACTGGACGTCGAACGTTCAGCTCGTCCCGCTGGCGACCCTCGCCGCCGTGTTGGCGGCCAGCGGGGCGGTGGCGGCCAGGCCGAGGCGGCGGGTCCTCCGGACCTTCCGAGCCCTCATGGTCTGGGCGTCGGTCGTGGGCTTCGTCGGCATCGGGTTCCACCTCCGGGACAACCTGGCCTTCGAGCGCGAGGTGACGCCCGAGGCCTCGGTGCCCTACGTGACGTGGCATGCCCTCCGGGGCGCCACGCCCCTCCTGGCCCCGGGCAGCCTGGTGCAGCTCGGCCTCATCGGCCTGGTCTTCACCTACCGCCACCCCGCCCTCTGCACGGAGGGGCCGACCACTCGAGACAAGGAGAAGACATGAGCACGCGAACCACACTTCTACTTACCGCCCTCACCGCCCTCGTCGCGGCGTGCGGAGGCGAGACGGCCGAGGAGGCGCCGGCGTCGGAGGCCTCGCCGGAAGCCCCCGCCGCCGAGACGCAGGAAGCGAGCGCCTCGACGACGCTCCTCGATCCCAACGAGGCGTCCCGGGAAGCGCTGATGGCCGTGGAGGGCCTCGACGAGGCGGCCGTGGACGCCCTCGTGGAGGGCCGACCCTACGCCGACATGCTGGAGGTCGACGCCGTCCTCGCCGAGCACATGGACGAGGCCGGTCGCGAGGTCGTCTACGCTTCGGTCTGGAAGCCTCTGGACCTCAACGCCGCGTCGGGAGAGGAGATCCGCCTGATTCCCGGGGTGGGTGAGCAGATGGAGCACGAGTTCGAAGAGTACCGTCCCTACCGGGCCATGGCCGAGTTCCACCGCGAGATCGGGAAGTACGTGGACGAGGCCGAGGTACGGCGGCTGGCGATGTACGTCGAGCTGCGCTAGGAGCCTGCCCGGGTCACGGGTCGCTCCACTCGGCTCGCCCCATGACTCGGACAGATGCCCGGAAGGCCGCGGCCCGGTCGTGCGGGCCAAGGAGGCCGCGGCCCGGTCGTGCGGGCCAGGAGGTCGGGACGCGACGCGCAGGGCCCTGGGACCCTCGAGCAGGGCCCGATCTCGCTGCTTCGGGCGGACACCGATCTCGACGCTCGTCGACGTACCGCGGAAAAAAAGTCCTTGTGGCCGAACATAGTACCGTTCTAGCGTTGAACATACGGTACAACTGCCCCCCCAGGCCCTATGTTCAACTCTCTCCGCCCGTCCGGCGAAGGGGCGAGATCCAGGCGCGATCCTCCCTACACGAGGACCCGCACCGGGAAGCCCCGGCCCCACCGCGTCCGACGAGGCTTCCGATTATTCCTGCCCGCGATCTTCACCGTCCTGGTGGCCGCTCCCGGCTTCGCGGCGTCCTTCGATCCGTCGTCCTCGGCACGCCACGCGGCCGATCCTGCGCGAGCCTCGTCGCCTCACCGCGGCGTTCCGGACGAGCTCGACCGGCTCGACAGTCGCATGAGCGTCGTCGAGGACGAGGGACGCGACCTCCTGCGTCTGCATGACGAGGACGTCGCGCCCCTCGTCTCGCTGCTGGAGAAGCGCACGTTCGGTGAACCGGCGCTTATCGAGCGGACGGCTCTGGCGCTCGTCCGCCAGGGACGCGTCAATGGGGTCGATCCCCGTCTCCTCGCTGCCGTGCTCCTGGTGGAGAATCCCTGGCTGGACCCGAAGGCCCGGAGCCCGGTCGGTGCCGTGGGTCTCATGCAGGTGATGCCCTTCCACGCGGGACAGTGGGGATGCGCCGGCGACGATCTCGAGCATCCGGAGACCAACATCTGTCACGGAGCCAAGATCCTCGCCTTCCAGCTGCGGCGGACTCGGGACCTGCACACGGCCCTCCTCCGCTACAACGGGTGCGTCCACGGCACCAATACGTCGGACTGCCACCAGTATCCGAGCTGGGTGTACTTGCGAGCCGGCTCCCAGTGGATGGCCGAGATCCACACCAACCTGTGGCAGGTGCTCGAGGAGCCCTTGGGCTGACGCCCGTCGTGGTCGGACCCGGGGCGGTGGACGCCGGGGGAACGCGTGAGGGCCGAGGCGGTTATTGACCCGCGCCGACCGCCGCGGACGCCCCTTCGCCCCGCCCCTGCATCGGAGCCGGGGCGCGGCTCGGCGCCGCGTCGGAAGGCGACCGTCCTCCTTCGCTCCCGCCCCCGCGTCGTCGTCATTCGCCATGGACATCCGCTCAGCCCTTGCCGCAACCGCCGTGCTCTTCGTCCTGCTTCCGTCGACTGTGAGGGCACAGGACGACGATACCGGTTGGAGCTTCGAGTCCGAGTTCGGGGCGAGCATCTTCTTCGGAGCGTCGCAGCAGAACGCGGTTCTCGCCAAGGGCGCCCTCGCCCGGGACGCCGGGACGTGGGAGGTGGGGCTGGATTACGGATTCGATTTCGGAAAGGCCACGGAGCCTGGAGAGGGATCTTTCGTCAACAAGCGATCGTGGAGTCTCGGCGCGTCGGCGGACGTCCTGGAGGAGTCCCGGATCAGTCCGTTCACCTTCGTCGAAGCCAACGGTAGCCTGGAGAAGGCCATCGACCTGCGTCTCCAGGCGGGGGCGGGAGCCACCTTCCGATTGGTCCCCAGGGACCGGGGGCGGCTCGACGTGAGCCTGGCCGGTCTGGTGGACCGGACCGATCCGCGGGAGGAGGACCGGGCGGATGCGGAGACGACCACGGTGGGCCGACTCTCCTTCCGCCTTCGAGCCGGCCGGGAGCTGTCCGACGGTCGGGTGCGGCTGTCCCTGGTCAGCTTCTATCAGCCGAACGTCGCGACCTTCGACGACTACCTCGTCGACGTCGAATCGAGCCTCACGTTCCAGCTCAGCGAGATGATCGGGCTGAGGGTCTCCCTCGTCGACAAGTACGACTCCCTGGCCGAAGAGCGAGGCGCGCTCGCCAACAACGACGGCCGCCTCTTCTTCAGCGTGATCACGACGCTCGGCTAGATCGAGCGTCCCGGGTCCATTCCCCGGCCCGGATGCCCCGCTCGACGACCTCCCTGTGCGCCGGGAGACCGGCAGGAGGGAGCCGGACAGAGCGAGCAAGAGCGCCGTCCGCTCGTCCCGATCGTGGATCTGCTTGGCAGGCCGCCTGCCGGCTTGATCGGCGGATCCGGTCCGCCGAAGTTGCCGGGAGCCGCCCTCCGCAGCCGCCCTCCGGAGGCGGTCTGAACCGATGCGTGGAGGAGCCCACCGTGCGTGTAATGACCCTTGCCGCCGTCGTCGGCTCGATCTCGTTCGCCCAGGGCGCGGCGGGGCAGCCGGCCCCGGCACGGGTGAGTGTGGAGGAGCGGGTCATACGAACCTATCCGTTCTCTTCACCGAACCGGGTCCCGATCCTCGTCTCCGACGCACGGCTCTACCCGTACCACCGCTTCGACGGCTACGCGCACGAGGCCGTGGATCGACCCTGGACGGTGGTCCACCTGCAGAACGAGTGGATCGAAGCCTGGGTGCTGCCGGAGGTGGGCGGGAAGGTCTGGGGGGCCCGGATCAAAGCCAGCGGCCACGAGTTCATCTACCGCAACGAGGTCCTGAAATTCCGGAACATCGCCCTCCGGGGTCCGTGGACCTCCGGAGGCATCGAGTTCAACTTCGGCGTCATCGGGCACACCCCGGCCACGGCCACGCCGGTGGATTGGACGACGCGTGAGAACGAGGACGGAAGCGTCAGCGTCTTCGTCGGCACGATGGACCTGCCGTCACGGACGACCTGGCGCGTCGAGATTCGCCTGCCCGCGGATCGGGCGTACCTCGAGACGCGGGTGCGCTGGCACAATCCGACCTCCGTGGAGCAGCCGTACTACAACTGGATGACGGCTGCGGCCTTCGCCCGGGACGATCTGGTGATGTCGATCCCGGGGACGGCCTATCTGGATCATCCCGGCAGCCTCGGTCCGTGGCCGGAGGACGACGAAGGCCGCCGACTCCCCGTCTACGACGAGAACCGGTTCGGCGGCAACAAGTCCTTCCACGTGGTGGGCGCCTTCGAAGATTTCTTCGGCGGCTACTACGTCGACTCGGGGTGGGGCTTCGGCCACTGGGCCCGCTACGAAGACATGCCTGGGCAGAAGCTCTGGCTCTGGGCGCTCTCCCGGCAAGGAGGGATATGGGAGGATCTGCTCACCGACGACGACGGCCAGTACATCGAGTTCCAGGCGGGGCGCCTCCTCGTACAGTATTCGCCTACCGGTGCGGTGAACCCGGTCTCCGAGGTGGGGTTCGACCCCGGCGCCTTCGATCGCTGGAGTGAGACCTGGTTCCCGGTGCAGGATCTCGGCGGCCTGACCGACGCGTCCCGGGACGCCGTCATGTCGGTGCGGCGCGATGACGAGCGACTCGAGGTCCGGGTCCACGCCCTCGGCGCACTCCGGGACACGCTCCGTGTCTCGGTAGACGGCCGGGAGGTGCTGGTCGAGGCGGTGGACTTCGCCGTCCTGGAGCCTCGCGTCTGGACGCTGGACGCGCCCGAGTCGGCCAGGGTCCAGGTCGAGCTGCCGGCCCTGGGGCTGTCGTGGGGAGGAGAGGCCGACGCGCGGGTCCTGGATCGCCCCCTGACCACCCCTCCCGAGGCGCCAGGCGCCATCCCGGAGACCGACCGGGCCGTGGAGGAAGCCTCGGAGCTGGCCCAGGGCCGCCGCCTGTCCGAGGCCCGCCGCCGGTACGCCTGGGTGCTCGAGCGCGAGCCCTGGAATCGTGAGGCCCTCCTCGGCATGGCGGACTTGGAGCACCGCCGGGGGCGGTACGAGGAGGGACTGGCCTTCGCGCGCCGCGCCCTGGCGCTCGACGCCTACGACGCCGACGCGAACTTCTCGGCCGGGCGTCTCTATCGGGCCCTGGGGCGGACGATGGACGCCCGGGAGGCCTTCGGTTGGTCGGCCCGATCCATGGACTACCGCGCCGTGTCGTACCTCCGGCTCGCCGAGCTGGCCCTGTCCGCGGGAGACCTCCGTGCAGCGCGTCGGTATGCCGAGCTGGCCTCCGACTACGACCGACACAGCCCCACGGTGGCGAGGATCCGGGCGCTGATCGCCCGGCTGGACGGTGACGGAGCGGAGGCGGAGGCGGAGCGGGCCGCCTTGGAGCGGGACGATCCGCTGGATCATTTCGTCCGGACCGAGCGGTACCTGGACGCTGACGCCGACGCCGGGCCGGGAGCGGCGGCGGCCTTCACCGCCGCCCTCCGGGGCGAGTACCCGGAGCAGGAGCTCCTGGAGCTGGTGGTCACGTACGGCCGCTGGGCCCGCGGGGGCGACGCCGTGGCCTTGATGGATGCGGCGCCGGAGCTCGCGGAGCACCCCATGCTCCGGGCCTGGCGTGCCGCCCTGACGGACGACGGTCCTCCAGCGCCCGTGCACGACCCGTCGTTCGTCTTTCCGTTCCGGGCCGAGTCCCTCCCGGTGCTGGAGGCGGCGGCCCGCGAGAGCGCGCACTGGGCCTGGACGTATCTTCTGGCGCTGAACCTCTGGGCCCGGGACCGTGTGGCCGAGGCCGCCCGGCTCCTCGCCAGCCTGGAAGACGAGCCCGACTTCGCTCCCTTCTACGTGGTCCGGGCGTCCGTGGCCGGAAGCGGCGAAGCGGGGGAGGTCGCCGGCCGATTCGAGCCCGAGACGGACCTGCGCCGGGCCGTGACGCTCGATCCGGGCGACCGGGCCCTCTGGGTCCCGCTGCTGCGGTACCTGCAGGACCAGGACCGGCACGAGGACGCCCTGGTCGTCTCCGGCGATGCGGTGCGGCGCTTCCCCCAGGACTTCGACCTGGCGCTTCTGCACGTGACGTCCCTGGTTCGTACCGGACGGGCCATGGAGGCGCTTCGGATCCTCGACGGCCTCGACGTCCTGCCGTCCGAGAACTCCGGGGTGGCTCACCGGCTTTTCGCCGAGGCCCACACCCTGGCGGGGCTCGACGCTTTCGCGGCGGGCCGTCCTGCGGAGGCCATCGGGCACTTCCAGGCCGCGACGACGTGGCCCGAGCGCCTGGGCCAGGGCCGTCCCTACCAGCCGGAGGGGAGACTTCAGCAGTACCTGACGGCCCTGGCCCTCGAGGCGCAGGGCCGGGCCGTCGAGGCCCGCGACGCGTTCCGCGCGGTGGTGGAGGCGACCCCCCCGAGGGCGTTCCGCGGCGGAGCCATCGATCGCAACGACCTCCTTGGCGCCGCCGCCCTGGACGCCCTCGGCCGCTCCGGTGAGCTGGAGTCGTTCGGCGACGCGGAGGGAGCGCTGGACCGTCTGGCCGCTGCCGTGCGGGGGGCTGCCCCGGGCCGGCTGGCCCAGGCCCTGGTCCGAGCCCTTGGCGAGAGCGGCGAGATCTTCGCGGACGTGGAGGGTGGGCTGATCCGGAGGGCTCTCCAGGCCGGGTCGGCCCGGTAGGATGCTGGAGCCGAGGTCCTAGCGACCCTTCCTGGGCATGCGCCGTTCGGCGACGGCGGCGTGATACACCATCGCCGCTACGATCGTCGCGTTCAGCTTCAGATCATCCAGGGGGAGCGTGTCGAAGGGGTCCAGGTTCGTGTGCCCGCCGGTTCCCCCGATGGGATCCTGGATGAACTGGAAGCCGGGGAGACCCACCTCGTCGAAGGCCACGTGGTCCGTGCTTCCCACCCCTCGGGGCGCCAGCGTGGTCATGCCCAGATCGCGCAAGGGCTCGCTCCACGCCGCCAAGGGTGCCCGGGCGTACTCGTTACCCTGGAGCCACACCCCCCGGTAGCGGCCGGGCCCGTAGTCCTGGTTGAAGTACACCGAGAAGCGTTCCCACGCGTCGGTGGTGCCCACGGTGGGATCCCGGGGATCGCCGAAGTGCTCCCTCACGTACGCACGCGAACCGTACAGCCCCTGCTCCTCGCCCGACCACAGAGCGATCCGGACGGTCCGACGGGGTCGGGCGCCCACGGCCTGGAGGATCCGCATGGCTTCGAGCATCACGGCGACTCCCGACGTGTTGTCCGACGCGTTCGGGCTGGCGTGCCAGGTGTCGAAGTGGGCCCCGAGCATGACGATCTCTTCTGCCAGGTCGGTGCCCGGGATCTCGCCGAGCACGTTGTGGGCCATGCTCGGCGCGTCTCCATGTCGGTTCCGGACCTCCACCTCGATCTCCACCGGGATGTCCCGCGCCAGGATCCGGTACATCCGGTTGTAGTGCTCGGGCGTGACGGCGATCATCGGCAGGGAGCTCAACGTCGCGTCCCTGTCCCATCCGTCGACCTTGGCTCCGGGGCGGGCGAAGCCGCGGACGGCTCCAGGCCAACCGCTCCCGGACTCCAGGACGACGGCGGCCCCTTCGGCCACGTAGAAGGCCAGCTTCTCCTCGGCGGTGAGGAGGTCGGGGTTCGACGGCGGCGGTGGATAGAGGCGAGAGAAGTAGGGGTCGGGTCCCGGAGGTGCCGCGATGACGTCGTCTTCCAGGGCTCTCAGGCTTTCCCGCGTAGGCTCCCGCGGTAACGCGCCAGGTCGGCCCGCGTGCGGACGTCCCCCACGACGGCCTCGAGGCGGAGGCGTCCGCCAGTACCCGGCGTGTGCGCTACGGGATAGCCCACGAGCGGCGTGTAGTCTGGGGCGAGCATGTGCAGCGAGACGTGCTCGTTGTCCCACGCCGCCCCGTACTCCATGAAGGGCTCCCGGACCACGTCGGACAGACCCATCTCCTGCATCTCTCCCACGACCCAGCGCTGAGCCCGCTCCATATCGCGGGAGTTGGTCAGGCGTGCGCCCAGCACGTCGGTCAGATAGGAGAGGGTGTTGGGCAGGTTCGAGCGCTGCAGACCCTCCTCACGGATCTTCGCCACCATCTGTTCGTCGACGGGCCACGGGTCCCGGTCCTGCCCCTGCACGACGGCCGGAAAGAGGGCGGGGGCCAGGAGCGCCTGAGCGAGCAGGAGCCTGGTGGCCTCGCGAGCCGATCCGCGTCGACGTCGGGCAGCACACGCATACGTTCCCATTTCGTGGCGAAGGTAGAGAGGGGTAGGCGGGGCGGAAAGGTCGGAGGAGAAGGGCGCTCGGGCTCCCGGGACGACGGTATCAGGTGACGGTATCAACGCGTGCACGACGCGTATTCATGATTTGTAGTAATTTTTAATCAACATACTATGGACATACCGCACTTTCGTCGTTATCCTATGCGCTCGCGTGATCTCGCCCCCCTGACACACGGAGCAACGATGACAAAGAAGCTTTTCTCCCTCGCCGTAATCGGAGCGGCTCTCGGCGCCTGCGCCGATTCGCCCGTCTCTCCCGTCGATGCCGAGCCTCAGCTCGCGCGCAGCGCCGCGGCCGAGGCCGCCGCCGCGGCGAAGCCCGGCGAGTACAGCATCGTCGAGCTCGCGGGGATGACCCCGGCGCTCTCTACGCTCGTCTTCGCCATCGAGACGTCCGATGCCGAGTGCGGCACCAACTTCGCCGGGGCACTCTCCGGCGGCGGTCAGTTCACGGTGTTCGCTCCGACCAACGAGGCCTTCGACGCGCTCATCGGAGCGCTGGGAGCCGACCTGGTGCTCTCCTGCGACGTGCTTCCGACGGTCCTCGCCTATCACGTGACCCGGGGTCGCCACACGTCGAACAGCGTGCTGGCGGTGCGGTCGTTCCGGATGCTCAGCGGGGAGCGGGCGATGATCGACGGGACCACCATCGCCGGTGCGCCGCTCAACCTGGACCTCATCGACATCTCGGCGTCGAACGGCATCGTGCACGTCGTCGACGCGGTGCTTCTGCCGCCGTCCATCACGGGCTGATTCCCGGCGACGCTCGAAACGTCACGGCGGGCCTGCCTCGGTGCGGGCCCGCCGTTCTGTCTTGGGACCTCGGGCCGCGCGAATGTCATCGAAACATCGGATACGCTCCACTAGTCGCTGATCGGCCGGGCGGTCACGGGCCGGTCCCATTTCTGCACGCTGGAGATGTCGGGCATTCCCCACGTCTCGCCGTTCCATCCCTGGAAGCCGTCCATCCGGAACGTCCACAGTCCGGTGGTGAGGTCGCTCACCACGATCAGGCCGTCCTCGTTGCGTACGTCGACGCCGAAGGCGCCTCGCATCACGCCGGGATTTCCTTCGTTCAACGGCCCGAGGTAGGTGTCGTAGTAGCCCACCGTGACGGGCTGGTGAGGGTCCTGCAGATTGACGACCTGCAGGCCGTCCATGTACCCCGAGACGAAGACGTAGGGCCACCGCACCTCGTGGTTGTGCACGAGGTGCTCCCAGTGGGCGGTCCAGCCCGAGATGGGCCTGCGGATGTTGCTCTGCTCGCCGTCCAGAGCCGGCTGGAGATCGAAGATCCGCAGCGGGGCGTACTGGTACTCGGATTCCGCGATGACGTATCGCCCGTCGGGGCTGGGCGTGAAGGTGTGGCCGCGGGTGATTCCGCTGATCCCGGTCAGCGTGATCCGCAGCTCCGGCGCCGTCAGGTCGGTGACGTCGTAGATGTAGTACCCGCCCGTCCCGCCGCCGTAGAAGCGGTCCTCGTCGGTATCGGGGTGGTAGGCCACGTAGAAGTCGTGGTAGCCGCTCCGGTTCGAGTCGGCGACGGGCACGGGGACCCGTCCCGCCAGCGCGGCCTCCGGCCCTTCCTCCACGAGCAGGCCCAGATCGTACACGTGGGCGAAGGGCCCCGTGACGGTGGCGAACAGGTAGACGCGTCCATCGGAGTGCTTGTAGACGAAGATGTTGTGGAAGCCGCCGGGATGATCGGGCTCGCGGATGCGCGCCACCTCCCGCACGGCGTCGGGATTCGGGAGGTCGGTCACGTCGAGGACCACGGCTCCCAGGTCGCTGTCCGGGCCACCCTGCCGGAATTGAAGGCTCTGGACGACGTAGTAGCGCTCGTCCCATTTGAAGTACTTCACATCCCGGGCGCCGCCCACGTGGAGCTCCTCGTTCTCGATCCTCCAGTCGGTGATCTTCCTGGGGTGCTCCGGATCGGAGATGTCCACGATGGCCGTCCCGATGGGTCCCCCGAGATACGCGCCCCGGGCGACGTACGCGTAGGGGCGGTCGAGCTCCTGCTCGAGATCCACGTCCGCGATGTTCTCGTCGGGGCCCAACGGGAGATGCCCGAGAACCTCGATGTTCTCACTCCCTCGGTTCAGGGGCGTCCAGGGGGGCGACTCCTGCGCTTCGAGGAAGGGAGCGTGAACGGCGAGGAGGAGGGCGGCGCCGAGGGCAGGGCCCCTTCCGGGGGTGCGAGGCGGGACCTGGGTCTCGGTTCGGGCGGGCATCAGGATCTCCCGTGTCGGGCGGTGAGGGCGGGTCAGGCCAATCTACCGCGACCCGCCTCGGGGGACAGCGGGTCCCCGTCATGTCGGACGGGAACGGGGTCCTGCCACGGGAGGGGCGAACGATAACGGGCCCCAGGGCTGACTGCGCCCTGGGACCCGCCGACCCCCGATCGTTGCTCGCTATGGAAGCTACGGGGCCGGAATGAGCACCGCGTCGATGACGTGGATGAGACCGTTGGCCGCCGCGACGTCGGTCACGGTCACGTTGACCGTGTTGCCGGATTCGTCGGTGATGGTCACGGAGCCGTCGATGTCGACCGTGAAGTCGTGACCGCTGAAGGCCGTCGACACCACCTGCCCATCGGTGAGATCGCCGGCGGCCACCGTGGCCGGGACCACGTGGTAGAGCAGCGTGTTCGTGAGGTCATCCCCCGACGGCACGCTGGACAGGGCGGCGAACGCGTCGTTCGTCGGCGCGAAGACGGTGTAGCCGTCACCGGCGTTATCGCCCCGCAGCGTCTCCGTCAGACCCTGCTGCTCGACGAGCCCCACCAGCGTCGAGAAGCCCTCGACGGTGGCCACGTCCACCAGGTCCAGGTTCTGCGTCAGAACACCCTCGACGAGGTGGATCACGCCGTTCTCCGTGACGATGTCCGTCGTGTTGAGGTTGATCCCGTTCACCTTAGGACGCGTCGGGTCGGAGAGGTCGAAGGTGAGCTCCGAGCCTTCCAGCGTGGTGACGGTCTGACCGTCGCTGAGGTCGCTGGAGCGGATGTCACCCGGCACGACGTGGTATGTGAGGATCTTCGCCAGCAGATCGGCGTTGGCGGGATCGAGGAGCACGTCCAGTCGATCGCTGCCGAGGGCTGCGAAGGCGTCGTCGAGGGGGGCGAAGACGGTGTACGGTCCCGGACCGCTCAGCACGGACGCGACGTCCGTGGAGCTGTTCGCCGAGGCCGCCTCGATGGCGGCCACGAGGGTGCCCGTGGGCGGGGTGATCGTGGCGCGCTGGACGATGTCCATGCTCTGGGTGAGCACGTCGTCGATGATATGGATGACGCCGTTCTCCGTGACGATGTCCGTCACGGTGATGTTCACGCCGTTGATCTGGGGGGTGGCACCCGAGAGGTCGAAGGTCACCTCGCCCCCTTCGAGGGTGGTCGCCGTCTGCCCGTCAGAGAGATCCGTCGAGCGGATGTCGCCCGCGATCACGTGATACTGGAGCACGTCCTTGAGGATGGCCTGGTTGGCCGGGTCCAGCAGGTTCTGCACCGTGAGCGGACCCAGGTTCTCGAAGCCGGCGTTCGCCGGGGCGAAGACGGTGAAGGGACCCTCGGCGGAGAGGGCGTCCGCGAGCTCCGCGGCCGCGACGGCATCGACGAGCGTCGCCGTCGAGATCTCCAACGCGGCGGTCTCCACGATGTCGAGCGGGGGCAGGATCACCTCGTCCACGAGGTGGATGACGCCGTTGGCCACCTCGATGTCGGTGGTCGTGATGGAGATGCCGTTGACCCTGGGGTCGGACGCGTCGCTCAGGTCGAACGTGAGCGTCCCGCCCTGGACGGTGGTTGCGGTCCCGCCATCCGTCAGATCACCGGCCAGAACCCGGCCGGCCACCACGTGGAAGGTGAGGATCTTGCCGAGAAGCGCCTCGGTGCCCTCTTCGAAGAGCACGGCGAGCTCGTAATCCCCCAGCGCCAGGAAGGCGTCGTTCACCGGCGCGAAGA
>JAWVZK010000008.1:0-38188 GCA_033722275.1 Longimicrobiales bacterium
CTCCACGACGCCACTGGAGGCCGTCACGCTCCGGGCCATCGTCTCGGCACCGCCGGCGCATCTGGACGCACGGAGCCTCGCGCCGGCCGATGCCGCACCCGAGCGTGCGTCCCGTACCGTGATCCAGGGCGGCGAGAGACTGGACGCCCACAGCGTGTGGCGACGCGATCTGCGGGCCGGACACGAGCTCGAGGGGCCCCTCGTGGTGCAGGAGTACAGCGGGACGACCTGGGTCCCTCCGGGCTGGCGTCTCCGGGTCGACGGATACGGCTGCCTGCACCTCACGCGTTCCTGACGAGGCGGGCGCCGGCGAACCCCCGCCGACGTGCGGGTTATCTTCTACCCTTCCCGACGCGACAGCGATGGTCGGCGACGCTCCGACGGACACGCAAACACGAAAACCAGCCACGAGGACATGGCGAGAGAGCGAAGGAAGAGCACGAGCGGAGGGGCGGCGGCCCTTCCCGTCGACGAGCGCGATCTGAGGCCCCCGTACCTGTACGCCGGGGTGGCGGGCGCGCTCGTCTTCGCCCTGTACGCGGCGACGCTGGCCCCGACGACGGCCTTCTGGGACACCAGCGAGTACATCGCCACGGCGCACATCCTCGGGATTCCGCATCCGCCGGGGAACCCCCTCTTCGTCGTTCTCGCCAAGGCCTGGTCCCTGCTCCTGGCCCCTCTCGGTCTCTCCGTGGCCGTCCGGGTGAACCTCTTCAGCGCCGCCATGAGCGCCGGAGCCCATGCCCTCTGGTTCCTCGTCGTCCACCATATCCTCCGGTACTTCTCGGAAGATCGCTTCTTCCGTCTCGCCGGGGCCTCGGCGGCGGTGCTGGTGAGCGCGACGGCCTTCACCGTCTGGAACCAGTCCAACGTCAACGAGAAGGTCTACACGGTCTCGCTGCTGACCATCGCCCTCCTCTCGTGGTTGGCCTTCCGGTGGCAGGAGAACCTGGGCAAGGGCAAGGACGACAACCTCCTCATCCTAATGGTCTTCATCCTGGCGCTGAGCGTCGGGAACCATCTCATGGCCTTCCTGGCGGCCCCGGCCATCGGGCTGTTCATCCTCTGGGTGCACCCGGGTACGCTTCTGAACTGGCGCCTGTACGCCTGGGGCGCCGTGGCCGCGGTGGTGGGCCTCTCCATCCACCTCTTCCTGCCCATCCGCGCTGGACTCAGTCCCGTGATCAACGAGGCGGCCCCCACCTGTCCCGACATCGGGTCGGCGATCTCGGCGGTGGTGACCTATGGTCAGGCGGGGTGCGTGGCGCTCTCCGAGGCGCTCAACCGCACGCAGTACTCCAAGCCTCCCCTCATTCCCCGTCAGGCCCCGCTGGCGGATCAGTTCATCAACTACATCCAGTACTTCGACTGGCAGTGGTCCCGCTCTCTGGCGGGTGAGGCGACGGTTTTTCCGCGAGCCAGGCTGCCCTTCACGATGCTCTTCACCGGGCTCGGGGTCTGGGGGGCCGTCGAGCACTTCCGTCGGGACCGGGCGAGCTTTCTCTACGTCGCCACCCTCTTCGGCACGCTCTCGGTGGCCCTCGTCTATTATCTGAACTTCAGGTACGGGTACTCGCTGCTGGCTCCGGTGCAGGACCGAGGTCTCCACGAGGTCCGGGAGCGCGACTACTTCTTCATCGTCTCCTTCTCCGTGTGGGGTCTCTGGGCGGGCATGGGAATCGCCGCCCTCTGGAAGGAGGCCGCCGCGGAGCTCAAGACGACGCTCAAGAAGGCGACCCCGGTGCTGGCCCTCGCGCTCATCCCTCTCGCCCTCAACTGGAGCTGGGCCTCCCGCAACGACGACTACGCCGCCCGGGACTGGGCGTACAACCTCCTGATGAGCGTCGAGCCCTACTCGGTCCTCTTCACCAACGGCGACAACGACACCTTCCCGCTCTGGTACCTGCAGGAGGTCGAGGGCATACGACGGGACGTGACGGTCATCGTCACCTCGTATCTGAACACGGCGTGGTACACGAAGCAGCTGAAGCGACTGACCACACCCTGCCCCGAGGGCGTCGATCCCTCCTCGGACTGGACGGTGATCCAGTGCCAGCGGCCCTACAGCTTCGAGAACACCGGTGGCGCCTACGTCACCGACCCCGCCTCGGCGGGCGACAAGGTCCCCGTCGTCCTGGACGAGATCCAGCGGCCCACCCGGTCCATCATCCCCCTCACCGACCAGCAGATCGACGAGGCGGCCACCGGTGTGGTCCCGGTGGAGCAATCCGTCGTCATCGACATCGGGGACATCGAGGCCAGGCTTCCCGGTGGTCGATACCTGTCCCCGTGGCACCGCTTCGCGCTGACGCTCATGCGGGAGGCCATCGAGGACCGCCCCATCTACTTCGCCTCGTCGGGCAACGCGGCCAGCTCGCTGGGGGTGGCGCCGTACCTCGTCCGGCAGGGTCTCGCCTTCAAGCTCCACGACGGAGAGCTCAGCGAGGAGACCACGGATTTCGTCTCCCTGGACGACCCTGCCGTCGTCCCGGTGACGGGAGAGTGGCTCGACCCCGACCGGACCCGTCTCCTCGTCGACCGGGTCTTCGTGCACCGGGGAGGGATCCCCGAGGAGTGGGCGTACTGGCCGGACATCTCCACCATCGGCATCCCCAACTACTACTCCTGGGCCTACCTCGCGCTGGTGCAGCACGCCATCCAGACCGGCGATGCCCAGGCCCTGGCCGAATACCGACCCGATGCCCGGGCCTGGGCCGAGCTGGGGAGCTGAGGCTCGGGGGCACGCGTACCGTCTAGTGGAGTGTATCCGATGTCTCGTGAACACCGAGCGTGGCGAGGCGCGGCGCGGACGAGGAGGAACGACGCGGGAATAGCACCGCTATTTCAAGGAGTTCCGACGAAGTCCCCGTCGATGCATCACCGCGCGAATGTCATCGAAACATCGGATACACTCCACTAGAGCTCCACCTCGGTCCCGAGACCCTCGCGCTCCGCCCGGACCAGCACACGGGCGGCCACCGCCACGTCCTGGACGGCGTTGCCCACCGACTTGAAGAACGTGATCTGGGACTCGTCCGTCCGACCGGCGACTCGGCCCAGGACCACGTCTCCGATCTCCGCCTCCATCACCGACGCGTCGATCTCGCCGTCGGCGATGGGCCCGGCGATGTCTCCGGCCTCCGCCAGCACCGCCTCCCTCTGGTCGACGATGACCCGGGCCCGCGCCACCAGATCGGTGTCCACCTCGCGCATCTCCGTCGTGTAGGAGCCGACGCCCGTGACGTGGGTCCCGGCCTCGACGCTGACTCCGGGAAAGACGGGCGTGGCGCTGTTCGTCGCCGCGATGACGATGTCCGCACCGGCCACCGCCTCCCGAGGATCGTCGACCTCCCGTGCCACGACCCCTTCCAGCTCCCCGGCCAGGGCCCGGGCGCTGGTGCCGCTCCTGGAGACGATCCGCACCTCCGCGATGTCTCGTACGCACCGGACGGCCTCCAGCTGAGTCCGGGCCTGCACGCCGGCGCCGAAGAGAGCGACGGTACGGGCGTCCCGTCGGGCGAGGAGATCGGCGGCGAGACCGCCAACGGCGCCCGTCCGCAGCGCCGTGAGCCAAGTCCCGTCCATGAGCGCCAGGGGCCGTCCGGTCAGGGGATCCAGGGCGAGGACCACCGCATGGATGGCCGGGATCCCGGCTCGCGCGTTCTCCGGATGCACCGACACGATCTTCGCCGCCGCCCGCTCGGGCTCACCCAACCAGGCGGGCATGAAGAGACTCACGCCGTGGTCGGTCTGGAGGGCCAGGCGGAGGGGGACCTCCGCCCGTCCCTGCGAGAGGGCCGCGAAGGCGTCGCGCATGGCCTCGATGGCTGCATGCATGTCGATGGCCGAGCGAACGTCGTCGCCGGAGAGGATTCTGAGCTTCATCGGGCGCCTCGGTGGGCCTGAGATCGGGGTCGGGCCGCCGCGCCGTTGCGGGACGCCACCAGCGAGGTCGCGCGAAGACCGTCAGGTCTTCATCATACCGTCGGGAGAGCGCCGCGCCACCGGGAGGGACGCTTTCATGATGGAGCTCACGCAGCCGTGACCGCCACGCCGAGACGCATCCTCGTCGTGGGCGCCGGGGTGTTCGGCGCCACCGCGGCCCTGGAGCTCCGGCGTCGGGGTTGGGCCGTCACCCTGGTGGACCGCGGCCCGCTGCCCCATCCCGATGCCTCCTCCACGGACGTGAGCAAGATGATCCGGATGGACTACGGCTCGGACGTCTTCTACCACGAGCTCGCCGAGGAGGCCCTGGACGGCTGGGACCGCTGGAATGTCGACTGGCGTCGCCCGCTCTATCACGACGACGGCTTTCTGGTCCTCGCGGCCCGACCCATGGCGCCCGGAGGCTTCGAATACGAGAGCTACCAGACGCTGCGTCGTCGGGGCTACGCTCCTCGTCGCATCGGCGGAAGCGCCCTGGAGCGTCGCTGTCCCGCGTGGGTGGGGGGTCGCTATCCCGACGGGTACCTCTCTCCCCGAGGCGGTTGGGCGGAGAGCGGCGCCGTCGTGTCACGTCTGCTCGAGCTTTGTCGGGGCGCGGGGGTGGACGAGGTCCGCGGCGTGGCGGAGGGGATCGTCTCATCGGGATCCCGGGTTCGAGGCGTCCGCGTGAGACCCGCGAACGGAGGCGCCGGAGAAACGTTGAAGGCCGACCGGGTGGTGGTGGCCGCGGGGGCGTGGACGCCCGCCCTTCTCCCGTGGACCGCCGATCTCCTCACCTCGGTGGCGCAGCCGATCCTCCATTTCGGCGTCGAAGACCCCGGCGCCTGGAGGGCTCCACGCTTCCCTCCCTTCGCCGCCGACATCGCGGGATCGGGCTGGTACGGGTTTCCCGCCCTGGACGACGGTCGTGTCAAGCTCGGCCATCACGGCCCGGGACGACCCGCGACACCCGAGAACCGGGGAGAGGTGACGGCGGCGCACGAGACCAGGGCCCGGACCTTCTTCGCCGACGCGCTCCCGGCACTCGCCGACGCTCCACTCGTCGGACGCCGCATGTGCATGTACTGTGACAGCCGAGACGGGGATCTGCTGGTGGATGGAGCCCCCACCCGACAGGGGCTGGTGGTGGCGTCCGGCGGAAGCGGTCACGCGTTCAAGTTCGCTCCCGTGCTGGGCGGGATCGTGGCCGATGCCGTGGAAGGTCGCGGTGGCCGGTGGTCCGAGCGCTTCCGGTGGAGACGTCCCCACCGAGCACGAAAGGAGGAGGCCCGTCTCCTGCGGGCCGAGGACCGAACGGAGGAGGAGCCTTGAAGTTCATCAACACGGAGCGCGCCCCGGAGCCCGCCGGCCACTACAGCCAGGCGGTGGTGTACGGAGGCGTCGTCTACGTCGCCGGGATGCTGGGCTACGATCCCGCGGATCCCGACGCCGACATCGGCGGTCCCGCTCGGCAGGCCCGGCAGGCGCTGGCGAACGTCCAGGCGGTGCTGGAGGAGGCCGGCTCGGATCTGACCCGCGTCGTCCGCATGACGATCTACGTCTCGGACGTCGAGCACTGGGGCCCGGTGAACGAGGTCTATGCCGAGATGATGGGCGACCACAAGCCGGCCCGTGCCATCGTGCCGGTGCGACGCTTCCGCGATCCGTTCGTGCTGGAGATCGTGGCGACGGCGGCCCTGGGAGGCTGAGTCAGACACCCATCCTGGGCAACGTCATGTTGTCCAGGAAGAGACGATCCTTGGCCGAGAGAGAGCTCACGCCGTCCTCGTCCACCACCTCGAGAAGCCGAACGACCTCGTCGCGGTTGATGGGGTGGAGCGTTCCGAGGTTGATTCCCTGCCACCGCTCCCGATCCTCCTGGTTGCGTACCCCCTGGGAGGAGTAGTGGGAGTTCGGCTTCTCCACCTTCCGGTTCGCGGCGATCTGCCGCTGGCGCCAGCGACGATACCAGACCCTGGAGGCGACGGCCAGAACGACGGCGGCGACTGCGGCGGGCAACAAATAGCTCATCGTCAAACCCGATTCCCGATTCCCCAACTTCCAGGGCGCCCCCCGGGGGCGCCCGATCCCTCGTCCTCTTACGACGAAGAATCAGGCCGAAAAGTTGCAAAACGGGGTGCCCTGCGCGCAACCGGGGCCGAGCGGATCCGCCCGTCCGAGGCGCGAGATCAGCTCTTCTGCGCCGGCGCCGGGTGCCTGTCGACGGCTCTTCTGAGCGCCACCCGCCCCGGTCCCGCCGGGGCCGGGCGAAGGAGGGGCCCGGTCACCGAGCCCTCCTCGCGGACCTCCAGGACATAGTCGAAGAGCTCCGGGCGCGCGTCCACCGCGTCTCCACGACTGAAGAGCACGATTCGCGGGATTTCACGGAGCAGGCCCTTGATCAGGTGGAGCGTGCGGATCCGCGCCTCCTCCTCCAACCGGTCGAAGGGCTGCTCCACCGGCAGGGACTGCAGGATCGTCCCTCCCGCGGCGATGAGGGATGCGGTCGCGAGCCTCATGGCCACGCGGCCCGCCGCCAGGTCCTCCTCCGAGAGGGGCATGAGCGCGCCCTCGCTTCCCTGGAGCTGGACCCGATCGCCCTCCCGTGTGATGGCGAGGATCCGACCACCGGAGATGCGCGAGACGAAGCGGGAGGCCCGGTCCAGCAGAAGATCCGTGGTCCGCGCGCCGCGGGCGGCCCTGACGCGGGTCAACGCCGACACCACTGCGCCTCGTGCACCCTGCAGCTCCGGCCGGGGCTCCGCGGCGGGGCCCTCCAGCTCCTGCAGCCGCGCTCGGAGGAGCTCGACGCGCTCGGACCCGGCTTCCACCGCGGCATGGAGCGTCAGCGACCGCCGCTCCAGATCGCGGAGGTGCTCGGGCTTCGACTCGAGCTGCTCCCAACGGCTTCGCCACCAGCTCCCGTCCTGGACCACCGACTCGTACTGGTCTTCGAGCTCGGCGAGAACCTCGTCGTAATGGCTCCTCAGCACCCGGCCGCAGGTGGGACAGGGTGCCTCGGGACCGGCGGCCTCCAAGCTCCGGATCCGGGACCGGAGCGCCCGGGCACGGTCGCGGTACGCGTTCAGGGTGGTCTCGGCGTCCTGGCGCTCCCGGTGCCAGTCCATGGTGGCGACCTCGAGATCGCCGTCGATCTCGATCACGTCGGCCCGGGTCTCCATGAGCTCCCGCTTGGCGGTCCGGAGCTCGGCCGACACCTGCTCGGGGTCCACACGAACGGCTCCTCGCGCGGGCCGCTCCATCGCCCCTCGCTCCTCGGGTGGCTCACCCGTCCGGGCACCCAGAGCCTCCAGAGCGGCGTCCACGAGTCCGACGCCCCGGCTCTCCGCCACGGCGTCGGCAGCTCGTCGGAACGCCCCTTCGAGGGTCTCCACGGTCTCCACGCGCCACCACCGGGCGATGGCTCCCTCCGGACCGGTGGCGCCCGCGTCCATGAACAGCTCGGTGACCGCCCTCCGGGCCCGCCCTCCCCCTCCGAGGACCGCCGTGAGGCCCGTGGGGATCGACGTGGAGACCCGACCCATCCCGGCGAGCATCCCGTCCAGGGCGTCGATGGCCCCATGAGGATCGTCGGTGGTCACCGATTGCTCGCCGGAGATGGTCTCCCCGACGAGCTGGAGCGCCTCACCGTCGGAGGCGTCGTCACGCTCCAGCTCGGCGAGCACGGCGCGTCGGATGAGGTGGGGCGCTTCCGCCAGGCTCCAGGCTTCCGCCGGAGGCCGTAGCTCCGTACCGGCCTCCACGGCCAGGTGCAGCGCCTCGGAGCGCAGCTCACGGAGAGGCTCACCCTGGAGCGCCAGCAGATCGAACGGCGTCGCTCCCTGGAGGCGCAGGCGCACGATCTTGTCGGCGATCCCGCCGGGCACCTCACGGGTGACCTCACGGACCTTCCGGCGGATCCTGGCCGGATCCGCAGGAGCCACCTTCACCGGGGCCAGCGCCACGACTGGACGGCCGGGGACGGTATGGAAGGAGACCTTGCCCCGCTCCAGGTCCACCACGTAGAAGCCCTTCTCGTCGGTCGCCTCCTTCCAGGGATCGAGCGCCACCCGCTCCAGGGATCCCGAGTACCGGACGTGGTCCGCGAGGCTCCGTCGTCGATGCTCCCCGCCCAGGGCGACGTAGTCCCATTCCGAGGGGTCGACGTGGAGGCCTTCTCCCCCTCCACGAGCCGTCTCGGCATGGAGGACCAGCAGGTTCCACCGCATGTGCGGGTCCGGGTCGGGGAGGGCCGGCGTCTCCCGGATGACGGCCCTGTGGGGCACGAGACAGGCGTGCAGCCCGAGGCGCTCGATGAGGATGGATCGGGTGAGGCCCGTGGCGGCTTCCACGTTGGGGAAGGTGTCCAGCACGGCCAGCGCGCCCGGATCGCCCGGGCGGCGAGACGTGTCCCGCGGACCCGCGACCATGAGCACGGGCGTCCGTGGGAGCGCGCTCCGCAGCGTCTCGAGGCCACGGGCGAGGGCGATGACCGCGCTCGCCGGAGGATCCGGCCGATCGAAGACGTCCCCGGCCACCACGACGGCGTCGGGCTCCAGCGCCACGACGGCTCGCACGGCCCGCTCGAAGGCCGCGGCCACATCCCTTTCCCGCAGGTTGGTTCCCTGCTCGATCCTGCCGTACGCCCGGAATCCAAGGTGCAGGTCCGACAGGTGTGCGACGATCACGGGGCCGACACGACGGTGAAGCCCTCGAGAGCGGGGTCCCACGCGTCGCCGACGCCGCGCCGGACGAGAACCACCGTCTCGGAGCCGTCTTCGTCGTCGCCCTCGGCTCCTCGCCGAAACGCGCGGATCTGCCAGCCCGAAGCGACGTCGGGGGCGACCAGGGCATCTCCCGCCGGACCCCAGCCCAGGATGCCCCCGGGGCTCAGGAGGGCCGGCAGGCGACGCCTGGACATGGCGGAGAGTCCGGCGACGCCACCGATGGGCTTCAACGCCGAGACGTCGATGAGGACCAGATCGTAGTCCCCGTCACACGCGATGATCGCGTCGTCGAGATTGCCCACCACCACGGACCTTCGACCATTCCGGCCCACGTCGAGGCCCGTCTCGAAGTGCTCCCGGCCCAGCTCCACCACGGCCGCCGTCCGCTCCAGCACGTCCACCGCGACGCCCTCTTCCTCCTCCACGGCGCGGGGCAGGGACGAGGCCCCTCCTCCCACGATCAGCAGACGCGCAGGTCCGTGCCCCACCGCGTCCTCGTCGGCGGCGGAGGCCCGGGGATCTCCGGTGCGGAGCTTTGGCAGGAGCGCGTGGAGCACGGCGACCTCCCACGGGTGAGCCACCTTCGACGGGCTGTCGATGGGTTCGGTCCGACGCACGAAAGGGCCTTCCCTCAACTCCTTCACCGCCACGCTCGAGGCCTGCATCCTGCGTTCCTCCACGGTGACGTGGGGTCCCCGACCGGGACGGCGGCCGAGAGAACGGATCTCGGTACGGGAGGCGAGCACGCCACCGTAGACCATGCCGCCGAAGGAGAGCAGGACCAGACAGACGACGACGAGAGAGGCGGGAAGCGGGACTCGCGGAAGCGCCAGCCCGGTGACGACGAAGCCGAGGGCGGCGCCGGCGGCGGCGGCCGCTCCCGGCGCGGCGAGGCGCTGGCCCGGATCCGTTCCGGCCAGCACCGACATGCCACCTAGCACCGTTCCGGTGGCATAGAGGGGCAGGGCCGCGAGGAACGCGAGCCCCGCCCCCTGGCCCAGGCCATCTTCGCTCAGGCCGGGGAAGACGCTCCACATCGTGCCGAAGACCGCGGCGGCGACGAAGGCCAGGAGGCAGAAGAGCCAACGGTGCCGAACCCGATCCACCAGATCGTCACCGGGGCTGGGACTGCTCCAGAGGCCGGCGGCGAAGGCGAGCCCCTGGACGGCGAGGATCGTGGTGAGGGAGCGGACGAATCCGAGACCGCCGTAGAGGAGCACGGACAGGGAGACTTCCGCCATCACCGCGGCGGAAACGCCGATGAGCAGTGGCGGTAGCCACTCGAAGCGCGGAGAGGTCCTGGTCATGTGTCGGTCGCGCCGAGGCGACCCCGATGGAACATGAGGGCTTTACGGTCCGTCACCCGACACCGTTCCACTCGCCCGAGAACGATGGAGTGGTCACCTCCTCGGAGAACCTCGTGGGCCGAGCACTCGAGCCATGCAGCGGCACCCTCGAGAATCGGGGCGCCGGAAAGCGCCGGCTCCCAGGTGAGGTCCTCGAAACGCCCCTCCGACGGCTCGGCGGCGAAGCGCATGGCCACTTCGGCCTGATCGGCAGCGAGGACGTTCACCGTGAACGCCGGTGCCGCCACCAGGCGGGCGTGGGAGGTGGAGGTGTGCCCGATGCACACCAGGATCAACGGTGGCTCCAGAGAGACGGAGGTGAACGAGTTGACGGTGAGGCCGTACGGCGTGCCGTCCGCCTCCCGGCCGGCAACCACCGTGACGCCGGTGGGGTAGGCGGACATGACCTCGCGCAGCGAGGCGTCGGCTTCTCGGTTCGGGTCCATGCCGTCAGCTTGCTCCCCGAGGGGTCGGCGCTAGCTTGGAATGGCCCGGATCCGCCGGAAGACTGGGAATCGTACCGACCTCAAGAGCTTGATGCGAAAGCACTTACTAGCGGCTGTGCTGATCTTAACCGGGACCACCGGCTGCGACAACGTGGCGTGGGGCGGGATCGACGTCCAGCTCAGGTCTCCTGGAGCCCCCCAGCAAGCCGACCCCGTCGCCGGCGACGTCGTGTCCGAGCCGGACAGCGTGGCGAAGGTGCCGGGGCCCGTGCTCCTGGCCGGTCGGCGCGTCGGCGACCGCGCCGAGCTCGTCGTCGTGGGCGAGGTCCTCTCGGACGGCTTGAGCCGATTCCCGGATCCTCGCTATCCCCGCGACGCCTCCCGACTGGCGCGACTTGCCGAGCCCGGATCGGAGTGGGTGCTCTTCTCCGAAGGCGTGCGCGTCGGCCGGATGATCGCCGACACCTCGGGGACCGCCGAGGAGTTCTGCGGAGCGGGCCCTCGGATCTCGGGGGTGGTGGAGCTGATCCCTACGGCGGCCGCCGTGGAGCGACTCCTCGCCTTCCCCGCCGCCGATGCGGACGGCCGTGCCGCCGAGCCGTACGCCCCCTTCGACCCGTATCGGGAGCACGCGCACACGTACGACCAACGGGTCGCCTCCCTCTCCATCGCCGGTGAGGCGATCGCCCGCTACGGTGAGCCCTGGCCCCCGGGAGGCGTGCTCGGGCTCCGGGCGCATATCCAGGCCTTCCAGCTCTCCGACGCGGAGCGTCCGTGGATCGCCGCGACCTTCGTCAGTCAGGACCGGCTCGGCATCGTGTCGCCCCGTCCGGGTGCCTATGCCCTCTTCGTCATGGGCAGGCCGGTCGAAGGCGAATACGTGGAGACGTTCACCTGGTACCGTTCCGTGGAGGCTGAAGGGAAGGGCGTTCCCCGCTACCACGACCACCTCGATTGGGACGGGGACGGCGCCGACGAGATCCTCCTCGACGTGTTCGGAGCCGAGCGAAGATGGTTCGTGGGCCTCGACCGCCAGAGCGGGATGTGGGTGCGTGCCTACGAGGATCCGTGTGCCTCCGACCCCGCCGCCTCCGGCTGATGCCCGGAAGACGTCCACGGCGGTGCTCCGTGTCCGCCGCCTTCCTCGTCGCGATCCTGGGGGGATTGTCTGTCGCGTCGGCGGGATGCGGTCAGGCGGGCGAAGGCGGGGCCCGGCGTCCCGACGGCGGTCCGTCCAGCGGCGCGCAGCGTGGGATCGACGGAACCAAGGGCGTCGGTCCCGAAGCCGGCGCTCCTATCGAGCTCGTGGACGCGGCGGGGCGACGTCACGTCCTCGAGGCTCCGGCACGGCGCATCGTCTCGCTGGTGCCGTCGGCCACGGAGACCCTCCGCGCCCTGGGCGCCGATCACAGACTCGTGGGCGTCACGGATTACGACGATTGGGCCTGGGCCGAGGACCTTCCTTCGGTGGGTGGAGGCATCGAGCCCAACCTCGAGGCGCTCATCGCCCTCCAGCCGGACGCGGTCGTCCGGTTCGCGGGTGAGCAGGATCCACGGACCCCCGCCCGGCTGGACGCGTTGGGGATCCGACATGTCGCCGTACGCCCCGTGGGCCTCGCGGACATCTACGAGACGAATCGTATCCTGGGAGCGCTCGCGGGGCGCCCAGAGGCGGCCGAGGCGCTCTCCCGACGGATCCGTGAAGGTCTCGCGGAGCTCGCCCGACAGGTCGCCGACGAGCGCCGGAAGCGGGTGGCGTATCTCCTGGGTGGCTCCCCACCGTGGGTTTCGGGACCGGCAACGTACGCCTCGGAGATCCTCTCGCTCATCGGTGGCGACAACGTCTTCTCCGACCTGTCTCGGCCGTACGCCCCGGTGAGCCCCGAGGAGCTGCGCTCCAGGGAGATCGACGTGGTCCTGCTGGCTTCGGAGGGGGACTTCGATCCGGAGGTCACGCCCGGCGCGCGCGTGGAGGTGATGGGCGAGGCCCTCGACGCGCCGGGCCCGGACGTCGTGGAGGGCGCCCGGAAGGTGGCGGCGCTCCTGCACGGTCGAGCCGTCCGGTGAGCCGCTGGCTCGTCGCCTTCGCTCTGCTCCTCGTTCTCGCCGCCTCCGTCGTCGCGGGCGTGCGATTCGGCCCCGTGGCCCTCGATGGCGAACAGATCTTCGCCGCCCTCGCCGGGCGGGGTGACGACGCCGTCCGCGACATCGTCGTCGGCCTCCGGCTTCCCCGAGCGCTTCTGGGCGTTCTCGTGGGTGGAGGCCTGGCCATGGCGGGCGCCACGTTTCAGGCCCTCCTGCGGAACCCCCTCGCCGAGCCCTACATCCTCGGGATCTCGGGTGGCGCGTCGGTAGGAGCCGTCCTGGTGCTGGCCTTCGGATGGGCGGCCGCGGGCTCCTGGGTCCTTCCCCTCGCGGCCTTCGCCGGCGCCATCCTCGCCCTCGTCATGGTCTTCGGGGTCGCCACCGCGACGGGTCGGGCCATGGACGTGCGTGTGCTCCTCCTGGCCGGTGTGGTCGTGGCCGCGTTCTTCTCGGCCTGTATCACGCTGATCCTCTCGGTATCCACAGCCCGGACGGTGCAGAGCGCGGTTCTCTGGATCATGGGCAGCCTCGCCGCCGCGGATTGGGACAACGTCGTCCTGACGACGGCGTACACGCTGCCCGCCGCGCTCGTCCTGCTGAGCTTCGCGCGGCCGCTCAACCTCATGGCCATCGGCGAGGAGACCGCAGCCTACCTCGGGACGGATGTGGAGCGGGTAAAGCGGATGGCGCTGCTCACGGCGGCTCTGATCACCGCTTCCGGGGTGGCCGTCGCCGGCGTCATCGGCTTCGTGGGCCTCGTCGTGCCTCATGCCGTACGGCTCCTCGTCGGCCCCGACCACCGTGCGCTCCTCCCCCTTTCGTTCCTGGCGGGTGGGGCCTTCCTCACCGCGGCTGATCTGACGGCCCGACTGGTGCTCGCTCCGACGGAGATCCCCATCGGCGTCGTCACCGCCTTCGTCGGCGTCCCCTTCTTCCTTCTCCTCCTCCGCCGGAGCCTGACGGCGTCATGAGGATCGGGGCCGAAGGACTCGGCGTCCGCTATCCGGGCGCTGCGACGCCGGCCCTCCACGACGTCTCCATCTCCGTCTCGACGGGGTCCCTCTACGCCGTCCTGGGGCCCAACGGCTCCGGGAAGTCCTCCCTGGTCCGGGCCTTGTTGGGTGTCACGCCTCTCGCATCGGGTCGTGCCCTCGTCGGCGGGCGATCCATCGACCGATGGAAGCGGGGGGAGCTCGCCCGGGCGGTGGGCGTCGTGTCGCAGAACGAGTCCATCGCCTTCCCGCTCACGGTCACCGAGTTGGTGGGGATGGGGCGGTATCCCCACGTGGGGCCTCTGGCCATCGAGTCCGAGGCCGATCGCTCCGCCGTCCGCAGGGCCCTCGGGGCCTGCGACATCGCCGAGCTCTCGGAGCGCGACGTCACCACCCTCTCCGGAGGGGAGTTCCAGCGGACCCGAATCGCGCGGGCCCTGGCGCAGGAGCCTTCGGCCCTGGTCCTGGACGAGCCCACCAGCAGCCTGGACATCCGACACCAGATGGCCATCCTCGAGCTCCTGCGGCGTTCGGCGGACGACGGCATGACGGTCCTCCTGGTCACTCATAGCCTCGACCTGGCCGCCCAGTTCTCGGACCGGATGCTCCTGCTCAGCCAGGGACGGGTGGCGGCGGAGGGTCCTCCGGAGGACGTTCTGCAGGAGGACGTCCTCACCGAGGTCTACGGGTGGCCTCTCTCGGTTTCCACCGACCCGGAGACCGGCACGCCCCGGGTGGCCGCCCTGCGTAGGCGGTGACGGAGGGAGGGTCGCGCAGGGAGCGGGCCTCGCACGAAGCGCGCCTCGGAGAGGCAGGCCTCCGGTCCACGTCGGTCCCGTCGACCTGTCGACCCGTCGACCTCAATAGGCGCGCGTAGCGGCCTCCGCCTCTTCGTACAGTGTACGATAGCTCTCGTAGCGCGACGGGTGGATCTCCCCTTCGTCCACCGCCCGACGGACCGCGCAGCCGGGCTCGGCGCGGTGGGTGCAGCCGCGAAAGCGGCACGAGGCGGCGCGCTCCTCCATCTCCGGGAAGGACTCGGCCACGACGTCGGGACGGACCGACCAGAGGCCCACGTCGCCGAAGCCCGGCGTGTCCGCCACGAGGCCACCGCAGGTCAAGGCGAGCAACCGCGAGCCCACCGTGGTATGACGTCCCGTTCCCGTCTTGCTCGAGAGGCCCGCCGTGCGGAGGTCGAGCTCCGGGTCGATGGCGTTCAGCAGCGAGGACTTGCCCACGCCCGACGGTCCGATGAAGGCGGAGATCCCTTCGCACGCCTCCATCTCGAGTGCGTCGAGACCCTCCCGGGTCTCGGCGCTGCAGACGAGTACACGGTATCCGACCTGCCGGTACAGCGGACGGAGACGCTCCGCGGACGCCCGGGCGCCCTCCACATCCACCTTGTTCAGCACCAGCATCGGATGCATCCCGCTGGACTCCACGAGCACGAGCAGGCGGTCGATGAGGTGCGTGCCCACCCGGGGCTCCGCCAGCGCCACGGTCACGAAGATCTTGTCGAGGTTCGCGGCCAGGATCTTGGCCCGACGCTTGCCGCGCCCACGGCGCACCAGCTCGGTGCTTCTGGGCTGCACGGCCTCCACCGTCCACGCGTCGCCCTGCCTGGCGACGCGGACGCGATCGCCGATGACCACCTGGCTTCCCGTCCGTGACTCCCGTTTGAGCCGACCGCGAAGAGACGCCTCCACGACCCGACCGTCCTCCAGGTGGACGCGGTATACGCCGCCACGTGCCTCGTGTACTCTTCCCCTCGCCATCAACGCAAAGACCCCCTGTCGGGGCTCATGCCCGACAGGGGGTCCCGGTCACCGGCGATCACCCGGACGTCAAGCGGCGAAGGTCTCCAAGGCGTTGCCCTTCTCACCCTCCCGCAGGCGACGCAGGGCCCGATCGCGAAGCTGACGGATCCGCTCGCGCGTCACGCCCAGCATGTTCCCGATCTCCTCGAGGGTGTGCTCGCGCTCGCCCTCGAGTCCGAAATACAGCCTGAGGACCTTGGCGTCCCGCGCCTCCAGCGTCGAGAGGGCGTCGGTGATGGTCTCCGTGAGGAGCCGACTCTCCACCTCGAGCTCGGGCTCGGCGGCTTCCTCGGTAATGAACCGCTCGACGAGCTGGGAGTCTTCGGAGTCGCCGATGGGCGCGTCGAGACGGATCTCGGCGGCGTTCAACGTCTGGAGGGACTCCACCAGCTCCGGCGTGAGGTTCGTGGCCTCCGCCAGCTCCTCCGTGGACGGATCCCGGCCCTTCTCCTGCTTCAGGCGCTCCTTCTCACGGAAGATCCGCGCCAGATCGCTGGCACGGTTGAGCGGCACGCGGACCGCACGGCCGTGGTTGGCCAGCGAGGCCAGGATGGCCTGGCGAATCCACCACACCGCGTAGCTGATGAACTTCACGCCCTGCTCCGGATCGAACTTCCGGGCGGCGGTGACGAGGCCCACGTTTCCCTCCTGGATCAGGTCCGTGAGGGACACCCCGCGATTCTGGTACTTCTTGGCGACGCTGATGACGAAGCGCAGGTTCGCTCGCGCAAGCTCCTGAATGGCCTCCTGATCACCCTTCTGTGCACGGGCGCCCAGTTCCTTCTCACGCTCGGGCGTGATGAGCTCATGGCGACTGACGTCGCGGAGGTACTGATCGAGAGCGCTCTGCTCCTCGACACTCGCGTCGAACCCCGACAGGAGGTTGCCCTTCCCGCGACGCTTCCGGCGCTTCGTAGTCGTGGCAGCGGCCATCGTATATACGGTCTCCTTGTTCGCCTCCCGCCCCGCTCGGGGACCCGAGCGCTTCCGGGGAGGTGTCTGATCATCAAAATTCGTCGAATCCGAAGCCGTCTATGATTGAGACCCGGACCCGCATTGTCAAGGCCCTCCCGTCTTCTATCCTTATGACTCGTGGCCGAGGACGGGCGGAGGCCCATGACCCGACTTGGTAACCCCCATATGGGGCGCAGTTCCTCTTTCCGCCAGTACCGGGAACGAATCGGGCGGTTGCCCGCCCCTCGCTACGGTTCCAACTTAGGCGCCTCCATCATCGTTCCGTCTGCCAGCCGGACTTCTTCTTGCCGAAGAACATCGCCATAGCCGGAGACTCCGACGTCGGCCTCCTCCGCCGGCGCAACGAGGATTCCTTCGCCGTGTCCGCCGAGCTCGGGATCGCCGTGGTGGCCGACGGAATGGGAGGCCATCCGGGCGGGGACGTCGCCAGCAGACTCGCCGCCGAGAATGCCGCCCGTGTCCTCTCCGAAGCCGCGACCGACAGCGGAGCGGGGGGCGAGGAGGAAGGGGCGGACCACTTCGTCGAGCGGTTCCGCAGCGTCATGGGAGACGCGGTGATGGAGGCGCATCGGGCGATCCGGAGCAAGGGCGAAGTCCAACCGGAGCTGGACGGGATGGGGACGACCCTCACGGCCATGATCGTGGACCGTGCATCCGGCGCGTGGGTGATCGGACACGTGGGAGACTCCCGGGTCTATCGCCTTCGCGAGGGGTCGCTGGAGCAGCTCACCCGGGACGACACCTGGGTCCAGGATCAGGTCGACCGGGGGGCCATGCAGCCGGAGAATGCTCGTCACAGCCCGTACGCCCACCTGCTCACGCAGTGCGTGGGGCTGGCAGACCCGCCGGCGCCCCAGCTCCTTCACGGAGTGGGTGAGGCGGGCGAAGTCTACCTGCTCTGCACCGACGGGCTGGTGGGCATGTTGGACGATGGGCGGGTCGCGTCGATCCTGGCCAACGGCACCGACCCTTCCTCGAGTCCCGAGCAGCCGCTGCAGGCCCTCATCGAGGCGGCCAACGAGGCCGGAGGGCACGACAACATCACCGCCGCCCTGGTCAAGCTCGAGTAGGCCCGGCCTCACACCGCACCCGCCGGCCGGGTGATCCGCTCCAGCACCTGGTCCGCCGAGAGATCCCGACGCTCGAAGGTGAAGACCCGGAGCACGCGAGCCGTGCCGTAGAGCTCCTGGGCGACCTTGGGCAGGTCGAGCATGCCCTCGGCACCCTCCATGTCCAACCGCTGGATCCGTCCGTCCATACGCTCCACCAGCAGATCGAGCTGGAACATGGCGGGCTTCACCGGGAAGTCGATGAAGACCTCGCCCGGCTCCAGGCCGAGGTCGGCGGCCAGATCGTCCTCCACCGCGCGCTTCCACGGCGAGTCACCCACCGCCCAATCCTCCACGCGACGGCCGGAGAGGTCGGCGGCGGTGAGCTCCAGGGCCCGTTTGGGGAGACGTCGGTGGCGAAGCGCCGGAAGCCAACGGGTCCCGATTCGCTCCGCCACGTCGCCGTCATCCTCGAGGACCCGTCGACCGATCTCGTACAGGAGCTCCTCGTCGGTGGGCCCGACGAGCTCTTCCGGGTCCACCAGGCCACCCCGGACCGACTCCTCCACGATCCGCTTGTAGAGGGCGGTCGCCGCCCGCACGGCGTGATGCCAGTAGACGTTCCTGAACATCTGGTACTTGGCGAAGAGGAGGGATTCCAGGGCGGCCACCGCCTTTTCGTGGACGCCCACCTCGAAGGTCCCCGTCTCGGGATCCTGGAGGAGCTGGAGTCCCTGGAGGAGCCGGGAGACGTCGACCTCGCCATAGGGGACGCCGCAGAAGCGGGCGTCGCGGCGCAGATACTCCATCTTGTCCAGATCGAGGCTCCCACTGACGAGCCCCCGCAACGGGATCTCGCTCTCGCCTCGGATGAGCTCGGCGATGCGATCCGGGGCGGTCAGTCCCAGCGGGGCCAGCGCGTCCCGGAGGGACGGCGAGGCGAAGAACCGCCGACTCACCTCCTCGTGATGGGCCGGTAGATGCTCCGTCTCCAGCTCCTCCAGGGCGTGGGAATATGCGTAGTGGCCGATGTCGTGGAGGAGGGCCGCATACGGCACCAGCTCCTCCCCCTCCCAGGCCTCCGGCGGGACTCCGCCGCGCTCCCGAAGCTGGCGGAGAGCCGTCTTCGTGAGGTGGTAGACGCCCAGGGCGTGGTCGAAGCGGGTATGGGTGGCTCCGGGATAGACCAGATGGGCCAGGCCGAGCTGCCGGATGTAGCGCAGCCGCTGGAACTCGGCGGTGTCGACGATGCGGACCGCCGTCGGGTCGAGACGTATGGTGTCCCACAGAGGGTCGCGAATGAGCTTGTCCGAGCCCGTCATCTCCATACCTCGGATTCTACGGCAGCGCGGAGGCCCAACGAATGCCTCGACGCGCCACCTGGCACCGTCCCTTCCTACACTCTATCTTACCCGAACAAATAGCGAAAGCGCCGTCCTTCCTCATTTCGGCACCGTTCGACCCCTGCACCCGAATCCATCCCTGCGCGAATACGTCCGCGCCAAGGCGGAGAACCGGCCCGGTGTCTACCGCATGTACGGTCCCGGAGGCGAGCTCCTCTACGTGGGGAAGTCGGTCCGGGTGCGGACGCGGGTGCTCTCCTACTTCCGGGCGGCGAAGGGTGAGAAGGCGTGGGAGCTGATCCGTGAGGCGGCACGGATCGATTGGGACTACATCCCCAACGAGTTCTACTCCCTCATCCGCGAGATGAAGCTCATCCAGAAGGAGCGTCCGCGCTACAACGTCCGTCACAAGCGCAAGCGGATCTACGCCTTCGTGAAGGTCACGGCCGAGCCGGCGCCCCGCGTGCTCCCCGTGACGAGGGTCACCGAGGACGGCTCCACCTACTACGGTCCCTTTCCCCGCGTCCGCGCCCTCGCCCGGACCATCACGGAGCTCGCCCGCACGATGGAGCTCCGGGACTGTCCGGCGACCACGCCCACCTTCTTCGACGATCAGCTCGAGATGTTCGGAGGGGGGCGGGTGCCTCACTGCATACGAGCCGAGCTGAGGACGTGTCTGGCCCCCTGCTGCGGACGTCCCACGGCGAAGGCGTACATGGAGCGCGTGGAGATGGCGAAGCGGTTCCTGGAGGGGCGGGCGGAGGGGCCGCTGGGGGAGCTGGAGTCGAAGATGAAGGAGGCCTCGGGTCGGCTCGAGTTCGAGTACGCCGGCATCCTCCGAGACCGTCTCGGCCGCCTCCGGCGCTTTCGGGACGAGCTCATGGCCTTCCGTGGCGCCGTGGAGGGTCTGACCTTCCTCTACCGGGTCCCCGGCTTCGCCGGAGACGACCGCCTCTACCTCATACGCCGGGGGCGGATCCGCAGGGAGATGCCCCATCCCAAGAGTCGACGAGCCCGGGAGCGCGTGGCCCGGGCCATCGACCGGGTGTACGGCGAGGCCGAGCCCGGTCCCTCCGGCCTTTCACCTCAGGATGCCGCGGAGATCCTGCTCGTGGCTCGCTGGTTCCGTCTCAAGCCGAAGGAGCGGAAGCGGACCATCCAGCCGCAGCGATGGCTCGAGGAGAAGGCGCCGGCGCAGGCTCGAGGAGAAGGCGCCGCGTAGGCTCGACTCGACGGTGTCGAGCGCTGGACGAGCCGGTGTGGAGACTCCTTGACGCGAGCGGGCGCACGCCCTCTTTTCGTGCGCATCGGGCAACCGCCTGCGGACCCTCCATCCGCCTGATCCGAGAGAGTCAGAAGCCGCGACCGGAGGTGAATCTTGTCCGAGCCCGATGGGGGCACGACCGTGCGTGACGTCCTCACGCTGTCGCTCTTCTTCGTCGTCGGGACCCCGATGGCGTACTTCATCTGGCACGCCTTCAGCGACCTCCTCCGCGGCGTCCTGATCCCCATGGACGTGGGCGTCGCCGTGGTGCTCCTGATCGTCTTCTTCTTCCTGGCCCGGGCCTTCGGCCGGACCATCCACAGGATGGTCGACCGCAGCGCCTGAACCGCCGCCCCACAGACGCCCGAGTCCCCTGAGCAACCCCGGAGACGCCATGTCCGACAACGACGGCCCCTCCCCGAACGACGGCACGGATTCCGACGACGTTCCTCCTCCGGGGGATGATCCAGGGAGGCCTCGACGGGATGCCTCGCCGAACCGCCATGGCGGAGGCCCCGTACCGAACGTTCATGCCCGAGTGGGAGCTGGCCGGCATCCTGACCAGCATCGGTGGGAGCCTCATGTTCCTCGGGGCGCTGCTCTTCTTCGTCGTCTTCCTGGGAACGATCTTCCTGGGCCGGAAGAGGGAAAGCGCGGGCGACCTTCCCTTCACGGAGACCGTGGAGGCACCGCCGCGGAAGGGATGGGCCGCGGGCCTCGACCGGTTCCGCTAGTGGGTGGCCTTCACCGTGGTCCTCATCCTCATCGCGTACGGACCCTTCCTCCTCGAGTACCTGCCGCCGAAGCTGACGAGTCCGGGTTTCAGGATCTTCTGAAGGGCCCCGGACGACGGATGCTCGCCCCGCGGCGGGTCCACCGAGTGTCGAGCCCCGCAGCGTCCACGAGCCCGGCGCGGACACCGCGGCGGGGAACGGGCGTCAGGTCACGTCGTACTTGAGGAGCACGATGCCCGAGCCGAACGTCTCGGTGCTGTGGAGGGTGAGGGGAGCGGCGGGCGGCGTCGCCTCCGGGGCCGACGTCGTCGGATCGTCCGAGGCCAGCCCCGGGAGCACCGGCACGCCCTCTCCGAGCAGGACGGGGATGACGGCGACCTCGACCCGATCCACCAGACCGGCCTCGAACAAGCTCCGGAAGAGCACGCCACCGCCGAAGAGCCAGATGTCCTTGGTGGGTCCGTCGTCCGGCGCCTCCTTCAGAGTCCGCACCGCCCCCTCGACGTCTTCGGAGATCAGCGTCGCGTCCGCGACGTCGGCAGGATCGAGCGTCGTGGAGACCACGTGGATGTCGAACCCCTCGAACATGGTCAGCCCCGCGGACTGACGCCGAGCGAGGTCGTACGTGCCCCGTCCCATGACGAGCGTGTCGATCTTCTCGAGGTACGTCTCGAAATCGATCTCGCTCTCCTCGACGATCCAGCCGTACCCCCCGTGCCGATCGGCGATGAAGCCGTCGAGGCTCATGGCCACCGAGTATCGGATCCGGCGTGTGGCGTCGCTCATCCTCCCTCCGAGCCCCTCGGTCCGGCCCTCCGGTCGTCGGAGCGCTCGTCCCGATGGGTCGCCCTACCTCCCGGGCCTCAGGTCGATCCTCCGCGCCGTGGCCGCTTCCACCTTCTCGCGGGAGTAGAAGACGGGGTGGAAGTCGTCGTCGGCCCAATGCTCGAAGAGGTTGTCGTAGAGCGGGGAGCGGATGTCGCCGCTCTGCCCCGGGTTGTTCATCCCCACCGACCGGTCCCAGTCCCCGGTGTCGACGATGATCCGGAAGGACGCCCCGGATGTCTGGTTGTCGCCGTTGCCCGTCTGGTTCACCGTCGATCCGTACCCGCCCCTTGGGGCCGGGCCCACCTCCAGACGACTGCGCATCTCGGGGTCCACCGCGTTGCCCAGGGGGTGGCGGATGTAGGCGTGGTGGTTCTCGGGCTGGCCGTACTGCCAGCCGGACATGTCGGCACCCAGCTCGTCGGTGAGGGACTGCACCGCGTCCTCCAAGGCGGAGACGAGCATGCGGTCCCGGGCGGCCAGGGGATCCTCGCCCAGTGACCCCGGCGGGATCATCACCAGCTCGACGACCTTGCTCAGGGAGAGGTTCATGTCCGCCTCCTCCGGCACCACGGCGTCGCGGAAGGTGCCGCGCAGCTCCGACTCCCACTCGTCGTAGATGGCGGCGGCGATGGACTCCTTGTCCATGACGTAGTCCCAGTCGAGGAGGCGACGGCGGGCGTCCTCGGTGCGCCCGGTGGCGGAGAGATCCTCGAGCATGGGAACGAGCTCACGCGCCGGTATGGAGAGCTCGTCGGTCTGCAGACGCATCATGTCCGCCATGGAGAAGCGGATGCCGCTCCCCAGCACCTCGACGATGCGCATCCACCGGTACGGATCGGACCAGTCGAAGCCGACGGCGTCCATGTATTCGTAGTCCCGGGGAATGAGGTCGTTGTTCGCCGTCGCGAAGTACCCTTCCGGCGGATCCACCACGTGGGGCTTGGCGATGATGGGGAGATAGCCGTCCCACTCGTAGCGCCCGTCCCCGGGCACGGGCACCAGACCGCTCCAGTTCCTACGGATGGGCGCGATGCCCACGGATTGCCACCCGATGGTTCCGTCGCGGCCGGCCCACACCATGTTCTCGCCGGGGATGTTGGAGTAGTTGCACGCCTCCCGGAACTCCTCCCACGTCTCCGCCTGGTCCATGCGGAGGGAGGCCAGGTACGGAGCCCCGCCGATCTCCATCCACGCGGCCCGGACGGCGTAGGCCAGATTCCGCTCCTCGTCCTCGTAGACGACCGGACCGTGGCGGGTGTACTTGAGCTCGGCGACATGAGGCGCGCTCCACCCCTCCACCGGGATCTCCTCGGTGAGGACGGTCATCGCCTCCCATTCGCCGCGGTATCGATACTGGTTCGGATCCTCCGGGTTGGTCTCGTAGACGTAGAGATCTTCCCCGTCGGTGCTGAAGACGGTGAGCCCCCAGGCACCGTACTCGTTGTGGCCGATGGAGACGCCGGGGAGGCTCGGCTCGCCTCCGCCGATCACGTTCCAACCCGGCCCTACCAGATGGACCCAGTACCGGAGGGAGGGGGCGCCCTGGGACCGGTGGGGGTCGTTGGCCATCATCGGGTACTGGCTCTGGGAGCGCGTCCCGTCCACCACCCAGTTGTTCGAGCCGATGTCCTGCTCCACGTCGTACGCGACGGCCCGGTCGGCCTCGGCGGCCGCGGTCTCGAGGAGGGCGAAGGCGTCCTCGTCCCCCTGGTGCTCCGGGTCGACGATGTCCTCGGGCTGGAAGTCGATGCCCCCGCGGAAGGCGTAGTAGAGCCCCAGGATGTCTTCGAAGAGGGCGTCGCCGTCGAGGGCCGGATCCAGCTCCAGCTTGGGATCGCCGGGACCGAAGGTCTCCAACTCCTTCACGGTCTCCGCACCCACCGCGGCGACGCGACGGCCCATCGACAGCTCGGTGCCGATGTTGCCCAGGAGGCCCTGGTGCCGCGAGATCACCACCTCCGGCGTCCAGTATCCGGGGGTGATGCCCAGGAGCCCGAACTCGACGGTGAGGAGGCTCGGGTCCTCCTCCGTCTGGGCGATGTATGCGTTGATCCCGTCGACGTACGCGTGGATGATCTGGATCCCGTCGTCGTGGTAATGGCTCAGCTCCTGGTTCAGGTCCCGCCGGAACTTGAAAAGCCGGGTCCCGATGTCCCGCTCCAGCTCCCTCTCGCCGAGGATCTCGGCCACGGTCCCGGTGGCCTGGCGTCGCCACAGCTCGAGCTGGAAGAGCCGGTCGCGGGCCGCGTTCCATCCCTGGGCGAAGAAGAGGTCGTGCTCCGTGTCGGCGTAGATGTGGCTGATGCCCCACTGGTCGACGAGGATCTCCACCGGCCGCTCCAGCCCGGCGACGTCGAGGGTGGTGGACTCCTGGGCCCCGGCCGAAGCCGGCGGAAACGTGCTGAGCGTGACGAGGAGCGCGACCGCGAGACGGGCCGTCGGGAGTGATCGCATCGGAGTCCGGGATGGAGGAGCGTCGGGGTGCGAGACGCCAGCCTAGGTCGTGACGCGGCGGCTCACAAGCCGACGGATCCGGCCTGGCCCGCGGACGGAGCCGTCACGCCTCGTGCACCGTCTCGCCTCCCACCACCGTCCGGATCACCTGGATCTCCTTGATGGCGTCGGGATCGACGTCGTAGGGGCTCTCCGCCAGGACGACGAAGTCGGCGAGCTTGCCTGCCGTGATGGAGCCCTTCTCGTGCTCCTCGTGGGAGGCGTAGGCTCCATGCATCGTGCAGATCTCGAGGGCCTGATCGAGGGTGATGCGCTGACTGGGCCCCCAGACCCGTCCGGCGTAGTCCTTCCTGGTCACCATGGACTGGAGGGCCATGAGCGGCTCGTAGGGCCCGGGGCTGTGGTCGGACGCCGGAGCCACCTTGATTCCGTGATCCAGGAAGGACTTGTGGGCGAACATCCACTCCATCTTCTCCTCGCCGTACTCGATCCATTTCTCGCCGTGGTAGTGGGCGTAGGTATAGAAGGGGGCGGGGATGTAGTTGCCTGCGGCGATCCGGTCCAGGAGGGAAGGGTTCACCAGGGAGCAATGCTCCAGGCGATGCCGCGTGTCCTCCCGGGGGTACTCCCGCGCCATCCGCTCGTACGCGTTGAGGACCATGTCGATGGTCACGTCCCCGTTGGCGTGGATGGCGACCTGCCAACCGGCCCGATGGGCCTCCTCCACCACCTCGTGGATCTCCTCCTGGGTCATCGTGAGGATCCCGAAGTCGTCGGGGCGACCGGCGTACGGCGTGCTCATCGCCATCGTCCGCTCCGAGGCCGAGCCGTCGGCGGCGTACTTCACCGGTCCGATCCGGATCCATTCGTCACCGAGGCCCGTGCGCACCCCGGCGTCGTTGAGGGATCCGAAGGAGCTCCCTCGGGCGAAGAGGTTCATCCGGAGCGTCAGGTCCCCCGCCTCCCGGGCATCCTGGTAGGCCGTGAAGGCATCGGGGCCCGTCCCGGCCTGATGCACCGAGGTCAGACCCGCCGCGTTCATCTCCCGGCAGATGACCGCGACCCCCTCGGCCCGCTCCTGGCGGGTGGAACCGCCGGGCACGTCGAAGACGCCGCGGGCGCGCTCCGCCACCTTGCCCGTGAGCTCGCCGTCCTCTCGATAGAAATGACCGCCGAACGGATCGGGCGTCTCCACCGTGACGCCGGCCAGCTCGAAGGCCATGGAGTTGTAGACGCCCGTGTGGCCGCCCCGGTGCCCGACCATGATGGGATGCTCGGTGCTCACCTGATCCAGGTCGCGACGATTCAGGGGACGTCCCTCCTCCTGCTTCGTATCGTCGTACATGTATCCGATGATCCACTCCCCCGGTGGGGTCTCCCTCGCCCGCTCCCGAAGGGCGTCCTGGATCCGCGCGATGCTCCCGAGATTCGTGTTCACGTTGCGGAGCGCGTTCAGGCCGGCCCCGGACGGATGGGAGTGGGCATCGATGAAGCCGGGCACGATGGTCATCCCCTCGGCATCCAGCACGGGGGTGTCCGGTCCGGTCAGGTTGCGGACGTCGTCGTTGGAACCGACGGCGACGAATCGGTCGCCCTTGATGGCGAAGGCCTCCGCCCGGGCGTTGGCGTCGTCCTGCGTGAGCACGTTCCCGTTCAACACCACCCCGTCGGGGCGGACGCCGGAGCCGCCTCCGCCGGGCGCGCAGCCGGCGGCCAGGCCGGCGGTGGCGAGGGTTCCGAGTCCCAGGAAGTCCTTCCGGGTGATGCCGGTCATGCGGAGCGTCTCCTTGCAGCGGTTCGACGACGCCGGTGATCGTACGGGCCGAGGCGAGGCGCGGCCAGTGCGGCGGGCGTGGACGGCCCCGGTGTCGGGCCCTTCTTGCCCGACGGCGGCACGCTTCGACAGGGGCGCGAAGGGCGTCCCATCCCGCTATCGCCCCCCCGAGCCTGTCTCTCCATCGTGCACCACGCCGAGACCGAGGCTTCCCTTCGTTCGGGTCGGGCCGTCGGCAGCCGAGCGTGGCTGGGCGCGGGACGCGGACGATGGAGCGGCAGAGCGAAGCGGAGTTCGATCCCACCCCGCACGCCGGCCTGAGGACGGTCCCCGCCGTCCCGACAGGGACGGTGGCCCGGCCTCGGTGGCCGAGGGACGGACGGAGCGTCCTCGACGGACGGGACGCGCGATCCCCACCTCAGTCGCCGGGTACGAGATCGGCCAACGCGCGTCGGAGCCCGTCGGCCGCCCAGAGGCCGGCCTCGACCGCCCCCGCGTGGGGGGCGGTCAGCGCATGTGAAAGCTCGAGCTCGACGCCCAGATAGCGATCCGGGGGCAGCACTGAACGCAGCGTGGTGGTGAGGCCGTCGGTCCATCCCCGGTACGGACGGTTGAGGTGGATCGCCCGCGACCGGACCGAGCGCATGTACCCTCTCCACCGTCTGGCGAGCTCGGCCTCGGAGGGCCTTCGCGGATCGAAGAGCAGGCCGACCTCCGTGGCCCTGCGGCGGCCCTTCCAGACAGGCGTGAACGCGTGGATCCCGACGTGCACGACGAGCGCTTCCGTCGGGGCGTCGTCCACGGCGGCGTGGACTCGCTCCCGGTGGGTTCGCCAGAAGCGCTCGATCACCGCGTTCCTCTCCTCGGGCCCGAGGACGCGGGAGAACTCCGAGAAGAGCCGCGGATGGTGAAGGGACCGATTGCAGTCCACCAGGAGCCGGCTCACCCGCTGCACGACCAAGGGCGCCCGGAGGGCCGAGGCGAACGCCCGCGCCGCCGCCTCCGACCCCGGATCCCAGCCGCGGTGACCCGCCAGGGCCCGCCGCGCGGTCGGTGACGCGAAGCAGTGCGCGTACTCCGGAGGGATCTGGTTCCCGCCGTGCTCGCAGGAGACGACGACGGCCGCACCTCCCCGGCCGCTCATCGGCGTGCGGCTCCGGCCGCGGCCCCTCCCTCTCCCGTGCGGGGCCCGCTCACGGTACGAAGGGCCGGTCTTCGGCCAGGCACTCCACCAACGCTCTCGCTATCTCCCTGATCCCCCGTCCCGTGTCGTGGGCGGCCACCAGCGACGACGCCAGCGCACCCCGGGAGAGCAGAGTCTCCAGCGTCGATGCATGCTCGGCCGGGACGAGGTCCGGGGCCAGACGGTCCGCGAGGCGCCTCCACACGTCCAGGGCCCTCGCCTCCGAGCGTGGCCATCCCAGGACCTCCAGATATCCGGGATCGGCGATGGGCGCGTCCCCGGCCCACCGGACGGTGGAGAGGAAATGATCGGCGAGGCGCGCGGTCTCCAGGGCATCGAGATCCCGGGTGTGCGCCCACCGCTCCTCGGTGAGCGCACGCGCGGCGGCGACGACCATCGCCACGACCGCGAGGTCGGCGACGACGCACTCCTGGGCGTCGATGACCCGGATCTCCAGGGCGCCGCGGTCGAAGCGGGCGATACAGCCCCGCGCATTCACCCACTCGTGACGCAGGACGCCCTCGGGATCGTGCGGCGCCAGGGCGTCGTAGAGGGGTCGCAGGATCCGGTCCCGGTACTCGTCCTCCGAGGACACCGGCTCGGGGATGATCCGACCGGCCACCTCGGGGACCCGGCGGGCGTTGGTCCGGTATGCCTCGAGCCGCGCGTCCAGGCAGGGCTGGACGACACCGTCCAGGAACGGGCTGCCCGCCGCCAAGGCCGGGACCAGCGGAAGGAGGACCCGGACGGCGGCGTGGAGGCGTCCGAACTCGTCGTCGTCGCGGAAGGGCAGGTTCACGTGTGTGCTCTGGAGGTTCGACCAGCCGTGGCCCGAGCATCCGAAGATGCGGTCGAACGTCCGATACACCGTGTTGTATTCGTGGGGCCACAGGGCCGTCTCCCGCATCGGATCCATCCAGGGGTGCACGCCTCCGGGAAGCAGCGCACACCCGAGGTCGGCCAGCGACTCCCGGGCCACGGCGACCTCCCCCCGGAAGGCGGCGCCCAGCCCGTCGAGCCCTCCAGCCGGTCCGTTGGTCTTGAGCTCCAGCACGTGGAGGACGAGCTCGTTCGACCAGGCCATGTCCCCGCGCTCCAACTCGGCCACGGGTGCGCCGGCCATGCGTTCCATCAGCGCGTCACAGACGGGACGGACATCCAGATCGTCGGCGCCGACGATCATGTACTCGATCTCGATGCCGTAACCCTCGAAGAGTCCGAGGCGGTTCATGGGCGCCGGCCCCGGGCCTCCAGCCTCCGGAGGAAATGGTCGGCGATCCGGTCGTACAGGGCGTCCCCCAGCACCGCATCCTCCTGACCCGCGTCGATGTTGGGGTTGTCGTTGACCTCCGTGACGACGATGCGGCCGTCCTGCAGCGCCTTGAGGTCGACACCGTAGAGGCCTTCTCCGATGAGCCCCGCGGCGGTCAGAGCCAGCGCGACGACGTCGTCCGGCGCCTCCTCCACGGCGACGGCCTCCACCTTCCCGTACCGCCAACCTGCGGACCCTCCGGGGCGAATGATCTGCCAGTGACCGCGAGCCATGTGGTACCGTGCGGCGAAGAGGGGCTCGCCGTCGAGGACGCCGATCCGCCAATCGAACGCGCTCGGGGTCCAGGCCTGGGCGATGGCCAGCTCCGAAGCGGCGAGGAAGCGGTCCAGGGCCGCCTCCAGCTCCTCGGGCGTCTTTACCTTCACCACCCCCGAAGAGAAGGCGCCGGTGGGGTCCTTGAGGACGCAGGGAAGCCCCACCTGCGTCGCCACTGTCTCCCGGTTCCCTTCATGCACCACCAGCGTCCCCGGCGCGGCGACTCCGTGCCTCCGGAAGAGCTCGGCCTGATACACCTTGTTGGTGCAGCGCACGATGGACTCCGGGTCGTCGATGACGACCAGCCCCGCCGCCTCCGCCCGCAGGGCGAAGCGGTGCGTATGGTGCCCCACGTGGGTGGTCTCCCGGATGAACAGGGCATCGTAGATCTCGAGCCGTCCGAAGTCGTCGGGGCCGATGACCTCGGCGCGGATCCCCCGCCTCTCGGCCGCCTTGACCATCTTGCGGATCGCAGCCGCGTCCGAGGGAGGTTGAGGATCGTCCTCGGACCAGAGCAGAGCGAGGTCGTACCGCCACTCCCGCCGCCTCGAAGCGCGGCTCCTGGGCCGTGCGAGGAACGCCTCCGTGGCCTCGACGACGATCTCACGATGCCCTTCGGGCACCTCGCTCGCGCCGATGGCGCGGACACCGAGGAGGTGCCATACGCCATCGGCGTCGCGCTCGAACCGGGCCCGGAGCCAGGGACTGGGGAAGTGGGAGAAGAGGGCGCGGGAGAGGCGAGCGTACCGCGCTGCGGGGTTGCGACCGCAGTAGACGCTGAGCTCGAACCGACGGGAGCGCAGGCGTCTCAGGCTGGACTGGACCAGATCGTGCAGATCCTCGGAGACGATCCGGACCACCGAAGCCACCTGGAGTCCCTGGAGCGTCGTCACCGACGGCAGGGGACGATGCCCCCGGGCCGCGGCGAGCAGCGACACGTAGTATCCCGTGGTGTTCTCCGCGTAGCTGCGACAGAAGTTGAGCACGATCCCCCGGCGTGACCCGGCCCAATGAGCCGACGTGAGGTAGTCCCCGGCGGCCACCACCTCCACCCCGGGAATCCGAAACGGCCATCGCTCTGGACGCTCGACGACGATGAGGCGCACCGGTCACCGCCCTCGCGGACGTACGACGAGGAGGTTCCCGTCGTACGTCGTCACACCCAGGAAGATCGCGCCGACCAGCCGGTGCGGGCTCACCCAGTAGGTGCCGGACGCATGGAGGGGATTGTCCTGGGCGGGGTCGGAGATGCGGAACTCGCCCGTTCCCGGGTCCATCCCCGAGACCACGACGAAGTGGCCCACCGGGTCTCCATGCACGTCGTCGTAGCGGGACGTCCGGCCATCGAACACCTCACGCCGACAACCGTAGAGATAGGTGGCGCTGAGACCCGTGATGGGCGGAGAGCCCGCACGAACGATCTCCGCGAGCATGCGGGGCGTCAGCTCCTGGTGCCGGATCTCGCCACCCGCGTCGAGGAACTCCATGTACGCGGCCACCGCGGACCGGTCTCGTGCCCCCTGGCGGATCTCGAGCTGGCGCGCGAGCTCGGCACGGAGATCGCGTCCGGGGGCGAGGAACCAGGAGGGATCGAAGATGCCGAGGTTGTACGTGTACAACGTCGCGTCGAAGCCCCGCTCGAGCGCGTCGATTCCCAGAAGGGCGCCCAGCGTCCCGCCATGGTCGAGGCTCCGGACGGAGTCGACGACTTCGTCCAGGGGGAGGTGGGTTCCGTGGAAGGCGTAGACCCCCTGGAGGCAGGTGGGGCCGCACGTCACGTCGTCCGGCTGCTGACGGACTTCCAGGTCGGCGAACTCGAGGACGTCTCGACGCGACGGTGAGCTGAAGACCACGCGAACTCAGGCGATGATCGACCGATATGGACCCGATCGACGGGTTGGCCTCACACCGAGGCACGGTCGGGAAATATGGGGGTGGACCGTCCCGGAGAGAAGACGGAACCGGCTCTCCGGGCTTCCAGCCTCGGCCGCCTCCGGAACGGATGGAGAGACGGTCCGAGCCCTCAGAAAACCGGTCCCACGGTGTCCCGGACCGAATCCAGCTCCTCCACCGCGTCCGCGTCGGGCGCCGTGACGAGGCTCACCAGCCAGCACGCCAGCAGCCCCGCGAAGAAGCCGGGGATCATCTCGTACAGGTCGTAGAACTCCGCCTTGAAGGCACGGACCCAGACCACCGTGACGGCGAAGCCGGCCACCATGCCGGCGACAGCGCCCGCCCGGGTCGTACGCCTCCAGAAGAGGGACAGGAGAACCACGGGGGTGAAGGCGCACGCGATCCCCGACCACGCGAAGAGGACGAAGTCGAAGATGACCCGGACCTCGAGCAGAGCGACCACCAGACCCACGGCGCCGATGATCACCGTCACGGCCTTTCCCAGATTCGAGAGGGTCCGTTCCGACGCCTCGTACCCCAGCGCCTGCTGGACCACGTCCCGGACCACGGCCGAGGACGCCAGGATCAGGAGGGAGTCGACGGTGGACATGATGGCCGCCAGCACCACCACGAGGAAGATCCCGGTGAAGAATGCCGGGAAGAACGAGGCGCTCATCGCCGGCAGGATCGTCTCCGGATCGCTCAGCCCCGGGAACAGGGTGCGTCCCGCCATCCCGCCGAAGACGGCCCCGACGTCGAAGCCGATGATGCAGAGGACCGCCCAGAAACCGCCGTCGATGATCTGCTTCTGGTCCCGGGCCGCCATGAATCGAGTGAGGAGCTGCGGTGACCCGAGGAACGCCAGACCGATGGCCACCGAACCCGCCGCGCTCAGGACGCCGCCCAGCGTCAAGCCGTAGGCGCCCATGGGCTCGAGGAGCGCGGGATCCTGGGCACGAAGCGCCTCGAACATGGCGTCCCACCCTCCGGCCTCCAGGATGCCGACCACGGGCAGGGACACCAGGCAGCCGAGCATCAGCACGCCCTGGAGGAAGTCCGAGTACGCCACCGCCTTGAAGCCACCGACCGTAGTGTAGAAGAGGACGATGGCCAGCCCGATCCAGACGCCGGCCGTGTAGCCGGTCCCCAGGAAGGAGTCGAACGCCTTGCCCGACGCCGTGAGCTGGGCCGCGGTATACGCCATCACCATGCTCAGGAGGATCACGGCCGAGAGCCAGCGGAAGACGTGGGTCCCGTCCCGGAAGCGCTCCGTCAGATAGTCGGGAACGGTGATGGCGTCGTAGCGGTCCGTATACTCCTTGAAGGGCCGGGCGACGAAGATCCACGCGCACGCCACGCCCAGGACCTCGCCCAGGATGATCCAGAAGGCGTGGACGCCGATGGCGTAGCCCATGCCGGTGAGGCCCAGGAGCAGCCAGGCGCTCTCCCCGGTGGCGTTGGACGAGAAGGCGATGACCCAGGCCGGGAGCTTCTTGCCCGCCACGTAGTATCCGGCCATGTCGTGGGACTCGCGGTTCCCCCACAGGCCGATGGCCAGGAGGATGACGAGGTAGCCCACGACGACGCCGAGGATGGTGGCCGAAGTCAACGTTGGCCTCCCCGGTGGCCACCCCGGCCCCCCTCCTCGGAGCCCACGCCCGCCCGCTCGTCACCCCCCGGCGAGCTCCCTCCTCGACGCTCCCTCCACCGGGCCCGGACATACACGAGCTCGAGCCCCAGGCCGAGTCCGACGGAGATCAGGAGAAGGATCCAGGCGTCGGCGGGCATCAGCGGTCCCCCAGGGTGGTCGACATGGCGGGAGAAGCTGAGGGGGGCGAGCCCGTGCTGCAATGGCTGCGCCCTCATCACCCCTGCCCGTGTCCAGCCTCGCGTCGGCCCCCTACTCCGACTCGAGGACCGTCCGCGGCGCCACGCTCGACGCGCGCCACGCGGGCACGTAGATGGCGAGCAGGGAGACGCCTCCGAGGAGAGCCGCCACGCCGAGCAGGGTCGTCGGGTCGAAGGTCTGCACCCCGAACACCAGGCTCTCCATGGAACGTCCGACGAAGCCCACCGCGACGACGCCGACGAGAAGGCCGAGGGCCACCGGACGGATCCCGTCTCGGAGGACCTCCATGCGGACCTCACGGGGGTCGGCGCCAATGGCCAGCCGGATGCCGATGTCCCGGGTGCGCCGTCCGACGACATAGGCGAGCACGCCGAAGACGCCCACGGCCGCCATCGCCAGGGCCACGAGACCGAGAAGTCCGAAGAGGAACGTGGTGTTCCGCGTTCGGCTCAGCGCTCCACCCATCACGTCCTCCACCCTCCGGGCACCGAGCCAGGGGATGTCGGGATCGACGCTCGCGAGGACCTCTCGCACGGCGGAGGGGATCGCGGCCCCCGGCTCCAGGCGGATCATGAGGTGGAACCCGGTCCACCAGGGGATCAGCTCCTGGACGGCATACACCGCGGGTACGACGGGCTCCTCGAGGCCGTTGAGCTTCACGTCCCCGACCACGCCGACCACCGTCGCCAGGGGAGCGATGTCGCCGTCCAGTCCGAGGTCGAAGCGCTTCCCGACGGGATCGTCGTCCCCGAAGAGCTCGTCCGCGGCGGCCCGGCTGACGAGCACCGAGGGCGTCCCGTCGAGGCCGTCCCGGCGCGTGAGCCGACGACCCCGCTGGAGCTCGATGCCCACGGTCTCGAAGTACCCCGGGCTCACCACCTGATACTTGGCGCCCGGCCGATCGCCACCGGTGTGGACGACGCCCGGCTCGTTGACCCAGGCTCCCGGGGTGAAGTCCACCACCGGCATGGTGGATACGAAGCCCACGGATCGGATCCCGGGCAGGGCGCTCAGCCGCTCCTCCACCTCACGGTAGACGGCTCGACGCTCCTCGAACGCGCGGTCGCCCGGAATCTCCATCGGGACGACCGCCAGGTCCTCGGTCTCGATCCCCGGATCCTCCGACGCCAGGGCCGCGAAGCTCCGGGCCATGAGTCCCGCTGCGGTCAGGAGGACCACCGACATGGCGACCTCGGCCACGATGAGACCGTTGCTCGAGCGATCGGTGCGCCGGCTCCACCCCAGCCTCGAGCCGATGGGCGCCCCTCGTGCCCGCGCCGCCGGCAGGGCCCCGAAGAGCAGGCCCGAGACCACCGAGACGGCCAAGGTGAACACGAGGACGCCCGGATCGACGTCCACCGACTCCGCGCGGGGCACACCCCCCGGCATCCATGCGAGGAGCAGATCGAGAAGGAGGGGAGCCACGAGCACACCGAGGGCGCCACCCGCGAGGGCCAGAAGCGTGCTCTCCGTGAGGGCCTGGCGAACGAGACGTCCGCCCCCGGCACCCATCGCGCGACGCACCGCCAGCTCGCCTTCCCGATCCGTCCCCCGGGACAGGAGGAGGTTGGCCATGTTTCCGCATCCGATGAGGAGGATCAGCGTCACTCCGCCCATGAGGATCCACCAGACGTTGCCCACGCCGGCGCGGAGCCACTCGCCCATGGGCTCCACGACGATCTCGATCCCGCCGTACGTCTCGGGTAGCCGCTCCTGGAGGTCCCGACCGATGACGTCGACCTCGTCCCGGACTCGCTCCACCTCGGCTTCGGGTCGAAGCCGGGCCACGGTGCGGAGGAAGAAGTCGTTGCGGGCCGCGAGGGTCTCGGCGTCGAAGGGAGCGGTGACCCAGAGGCGCGCACCCGACGGATAGGCGAAGTCGCGCGGCATGACCCCGATCACCTCGTGCGGCTCTCCCCACACGCGGACCACGGAGCCGACGACGTCACCCCCACCGAACGCCTGCTGCCAGACGGCGTGGGAGAGGACCGCCAGGTTCTCCGCTCCCGGCCCCTCCTCCCCGGCGGAGAAGGTCCGACCCACCTCGGCGGATCTCCCCAGGACGTCGAAGAGGCTGCCCACCGAGATCGCGACCGTCATGCGCTCCGCGACGTCCCCGTACTCGACGGTTGCGGTCCGGTACCCCCAGGCGGCCATGGACTCGAAGGACGTCGTTCTCTCCCGCCATTCCTGGAAGTCGCCGGCCGTGTGCACGGACATGGTGCCGGGACGGTCTTCGCGGGCGAGGCCCATCCGTACGAGGCGCTCGGGCTCTTCGAAGGGCAGCGGCTCCAGATATACCGTGTCCACCACGCTGAAGATCGCCGCGTTCGCCCCGATGCTCATCGCCAGCGTCAGCAGGGCGATGGCCAGGAACCCCGGAGCCCGCCGGAGCCATCGGACCGCGAAACGCACGTCGGTGGCGATCTCCGCCGGCAGTGTCCTCACCCCGCGGATCCCCATCCGTCCCCCGTCCATCCCCAGCATCCTCGGCTCTCCCGTCCTCGTCCGTCCCAAGTCCCCTACGGGGACGTCCCTTGCGTCGACGTCCCGTGCGTCGACGGGGCGGTATCGTCGACGCCCCAGGAGCCGGCGAGCGGCGTATCCCGCGCCGACGCGCACGGCGTGCCACCGGTACCACCACCGGGCCCGCGTGGCGCGTCCCGAGTCCCGGGCCGCCCGGCGGTGAAAGCCCTCTTCCAGGTCGCCGAGCACGCTCTCCCGGTAGCCCCCGCCAGGCAGGCAGATGAAGAGGAATGCCTCGGCCAGGCGAGGCGGGCGACCCTCGCTCATCCCTCCACCGCGTCGCCCAGGCCCTCCCACAGCCGCATCCACTTCGAGCGGGCCCGCCGGAGGGCTTCCTGGCCGGCCGGCGTCACGCTCAGGTACCGCTTGCGCCGACCTCCGCGCCCGGGCTCCGGATCGGCCAACCGCGATTCGATCACACCCTTCTCCTCGAGGCGGTCGATGGTCGCGTAGAGCGCGCCGGGGGTCACGGCACGTTCCGCACGCGCCTCCAGGACGTCCAGGATCGGCGTGCCGTAGGCCTCACCGTCGAAGCGGAGGATCGCCCACAGCACCATCTGTTCGAGCTCTCCCAGGTAAACGTCGTCGCTCATCGGTCCCTCGAATGCTTCGGCACGCGGCAACTCTATGAAGTAGGCTTGCTACTCTAGATGCTAGAGTTGCTGCGGTCAAGACCCGGTGGTCCCATGGGATCGGGCGCGTCGACGGATCAGGCTCGCCGGCTTCGGGCGTCACCCCACGCGCTCCACCGCCCGCTCGAGCTTCTCGATCCCCTCGGCCATCTCCTCCTCGGTGACGAGCAGGGACGGACCGATGCGGATGACGGTGCCGTGGAGCCCGCCGAGCCCGACGAGAACGCCCTCCTCGCGGGTGGCTTCCATGAGGTTGTGCGTCCGCTCCTTGTCGGGCTCCTTCGTCGCCGGATCCTCCACGATCTCGATGGCCTGCATCAGCCCCTTGCCCCGGACGTCGCCCATCCACGGGTGTCGCGCCTGCATCTCGAGCAGAGCCGAGCGGAGCTGCGCGCCCCGTTCCTTCGCGTTGTGGGGGGCGTCGTGATCCCGGAGCTCGTCCTGCGTGGCGCAGAGGGCCGCCATGGCGACGGGATTGCCGCCGAAGGTGGAGATGGTCTTGCCCTTCCAGGCGTGGGCGATCTCGTCGGTCGTGACCGTCGCGCCCACGGGAAACCCGTTGGCGATCCCCTTGGCCATGACCATGATGTCCGGCTCCACGTCCGCATGCTGGATGGCGAACCAATGCTCGCCGGTCCGGCCGAAGCCGGCCTGGACCTCGTCGATGATGAGCAGCCCACCGTAGTGGCGGATGACCTCGGCGGCGCGCTCGAAGTACCCGGCAGGGGGCACCACGTAGCCTGCGACGCCCATGATGGTCTCGGCGATGAACGCCGCCGGTCGGCCGTTGGTGGTGGTGACGATCACCTCCTCCAGGTCGTCGACGAACTTGTCCACGCATGTCTCGTCGCACGGCTGCTTGAAGGGGCATCGGTAGGGGTTCGGAGACTTGGCGTGCTTGATCCCGGCCACAGGCGTCGCCAGAGGACGCCAACCGGAGTGGGCCGTGACGCTCGTGGCCATGTACGACCGACCGTGATAGCCGACCCGCAGCGCGATGATCTCGCTCCGACCGGTGGCCAGGCACGCCATCATCAACGCCGTCTCGATGGCCTCCGTCCCGGAGTTGGTGAAGAAGGTGCGCTTCAGGCGGTCCGGCGCGATGTCCGCGATCTTCCGTGCGGCCTCCACGTGGACCTCGTTGGCGTAGAGCGTGGAGACGTGGCCCAGCCGCCTCATCTGCTCGGTCGTGGCCTCCACCACCCTCGGATTGCAGTGTCCCACCGAGGTGGTGAGGATGCCACTGAACAGGTCCAGGTACTCGTGCCCCTCGGGGTCGCGCACCCGGACGCCTCGTCCTTCCTCCAGGACCAGGGGCTCCTCGTACAGGTGGAGCATGGAGGGGAGGAGGAACTCCCGCTGTCCGTGGATGGTCTCCGCGCTCGTGGGGCCCTTCGCCAGCGTCGGTGTGCTCATGAATCGGGGATCAGATGGGGGTCGGGTGGATCGGTGGACCAGCGCGAGATGACCACGCGCTGATCGGTGAAGAAGGACACGGCGTCCCGGCCGGCAGCCTTCAGGTCGCCGTAGAAGGACTGCTTGGAGCCTCCGAAGGGGAAGAAGGCCATGGGCGCCGCCACGCCGATGTTGATGCCGATCATGGAGATCCCGGCGTGGTACCGGAACTCCCGGGCGGCTCGCCCGCTGGTGGTGAAGAGGGAGCAGGCGTTGCCGTACCGGCTCCCGTGCATCATGGAGATGGCCTCCTCGACGCTCGCGGCCCGGTTCACCGCGGCCACCGGGCCGAAGATCTCCTCGGTGCCGATGGCCATGTCCGGGGTGACGTCCTCGAAGACCGTGTGGCCGACCCAGAAACCGTCCTCCAGGCCCTCCACGGTGGCGTCGCGTCCGTCCAGGGACAGCGTGGCGCCGTCGGCGACGCCCTGGTCGACGAAGGCGCGCACCCGGTCCCGATGCACCGCCGAGATCACGGGGCCCATCTCGGTGGCCGGATCGAGCCCGTCCCCGATACGGATGGAGGAGGCGTGATCGAGCAAGCGCTCCCGGATCTCCCGGTGGGCGTCGCCCACCCCGACGACGATGCTCCCGGCCAGGCATCGCTGTCCCGTCGAGCCGAAGATCGCCCCGGCGCAGGCGTCCAGCGTCGCGTCCATGTCGGCGTCGGGGAGCACGATCAGGTAGTTCTTGGCGCCGCCCAGCGTCTGCACCCGCTTGCCCGCCTTCGCCGCCCTCGCGTAGACGATCTCCGCCACACGACTGGAGCCGACGAAGGAGACGCCCGTGATGTCCGGGTGATCGCAGATGGACTCCACCGCCTCCCGTCCGCCGTGGACCACGTTGAGCACTCCGGGAGGCAGTCCCGCCTCCTCGGCGAGCTCCACGATCCTCTGGTGGGTGAGGGGATCCTGCTCGCTGGGCTTGAGCACGACGGTGTTCCCGGTGGCGACGGCATACGGCCAGAACCACAGGGGGATCATGACGGGGAAGTTGTAGGGGCTGATGACGCCGAAGACGCCGAGGGGCTGGCGCCACGACGCGGAGTCGATGCCTCTGGAGATCTCCTCCACGGTGTCGCCCATCATGAGCGTGGGGATGCCGCAGGCGTGCTCCACGTTCTCGATGCCCCGCTGGACCTCCCCCCGGGTCTCGGCGACGATCTTGCCGTGCTCCCGCGTGAGCTGGACGGAGAGCTCCTCCTTGTGCTCCTCGAGGAGCGCCTTCAGGCGGAAGAGGACGCGCGCCCGCTCCGGGACCGGCGTCGACCGCCAGGCAGGGTACGCCGCCCGAGCCGCCGCCAC
>JAWVZK010000009.1:0-34896 GCA_033722275.1 Longimicrobiales bacterium
CACCTGGACCTTCATGGGGCTGCCCGAGGCTGGCCAGATCGGACGCATCGAGGTCCATCCCCGGCATGACGATCTGGTCTACGTCGCGGCCCTGGGACACCCATTCGGGACGAACCCGGATCGCGGCGTCTTCCGCTCCGAGGATGGCGGAGAGACGTGGGATCACGTCCTCTTCCTGAACGACTCCACGGGTGCGTCCGATCTTACCATGAACCCGCGGAATCCCAGGGAGCTGTACGCGGGGATGTGGCGGGGCGAGCGCAAGCCGTGGGCCATGATCTCCGGAGGCGAGGACGGCGGCGTCTACAAGTCCACTGATGGCGGTGACACGTGGACGAAGCTGGCCGGCGGGCTCCCCAGCGGCCTGGTGGGGAAGGTGGGCGTGACGGTCTCACCGGCGGACCCCGATCGGGTCTGGGCGATCCTGGAGGCCGAGCCCGACGGCGGCGTGTACCGCTCCGACGATCGCGGCGCCACCTGGACCCGGACCAACTCGGAGAACATGTTGCGGCAGCGCGCCTGGTACTACACGCACGTCCAGGCCGATCCCAGGGACGAGAACACCGTCTATGCGCTCAACACCGGGTTGTACCGGTCGGTGGACGGCGGTGTGACGTTCGAGCAGATCCAGGTCCCCCACGGAGACGTCCACGACCTCTGGATCCACCCCGACGACCCGGACCGCATGGTGGTGGCCAATGACGGTGGCGGCCAGGTCTCGGTGAACGGCGGCGAGACGTGGTCCACCTACTTCAACCAGCCCACCGCCGAGTTGTACGACGTCATCGTGGACCACGGCTTCCCCTATCGCCTCTACGGAGCGCAGCAGGACAACACCACGATCTCGGTCCCGGCCTGGAGTTCCTCCAACACGCTCTATCCGAAGGAGCACTGGGAGAACGTGGGCGGGTGTGAGACCGGCCCGGTCGCGCTCCACCCCGATCACCCCAATACCGTGTACGCCGGTTGCTACGGGGGTGTCATCGACCGCTATGAGCTCGACCAGGAGCAGGTGCGCAACATGAACCTGTATCCGCAGCTACAGCTGGGGAGCGCCACCCGGGACCTCCAGCACCGCTTCCAGTGGGTCTCGCCCATCCTGGTCTCGATGCACGATCCCAACACGGTCTATCACGCCTCCCAGTTCGTGAATCGATCTCGAGACCGGGGTGAGACCTGGGAGACGATCAGTCCGGATCTCTCCACCGACGACCCCGACCATCAGGGTCAGTCGGGCGGTCCCATCAACGCCGACGTCACCGGGGTGGAGATCTACGGTGTCGTATTCTCCCTGGCCGAGTCCCTGGACGACCCCGACGAGCTGTGGGCGGGCTCCGACGACGGGAGGATCCACGTGACCCGGGACGGTGGGGGGACGTGGACCGACATCACGCCGCCGGGCATGCCGGAGTTGGGGACGGTGGACGAGATCGAGCTGTCCCGCCACGCGCCCGGACGCGCGTACGTCGCGGTCCAGGCGTACCGGCTGGACGACTTCCGGCCCTACGTCTTCCGTACCGACGACTACGGTGCGTCCTGGCGGCTCCTCGTCGACGGGATCCCCGAGGACCATCCGGTGCGGACCGTGCGGGAGGACCCGGAGCGCGAAGGCCTGGTCTTCGCCGGGACCGAGTTCGGGCTCTTCGTGTCGTGGGACGGTGGCGACTCCTGGAGACCCCTTCAGCAGAACCTTCCCGTCACCCCCGTGACCGGCATGCGGGTGGCCCATGACGACCTCGTCGTCGCCACCCAGGGCCGCTCGTTCTGGATTCTCGACGACATCACGCCGCTGCGGGAGATCGCCGAGGGAGCCACCGAGGCGGAGGTCCACCTCTTCCGTCCCCGACCGGCCTTTCGGGTGAACAACGCCGGTGGTGGTGGCGGGCTCTCCGAGCTCAATCCGGAGCCGGCACCTCAAGGCGCGGTCATCCACTACTGGCTCGGCGAGGCATCCGACGACGTGCAGGTCCATCTTCTCGACGGTCGGGGTGAGCTGGTGCGCGGGTACGCAAGCGATTCCGCGACGGCGGAGGAGCATCGAACCGACCCCATTCCCGCCACCGCCGGACTCAACCGCATGCTCTGGGACACCTTCTATCCAGGACCGCGGATCCCGGACGACGCGGTGATCTGGGGGTACACGGGCGGAGTGAAGGCTCCTCCGGGCGAATACACGGTGCGGTTGACGGTGGACGGCGAGGAGCGGGCCGAGGTGCCCCTCACCCTCCTCCCCGACCCCCGGATCGCCGAGGTGACCCAGGCCGACTACGAGGAGCAGCTGCGTGTGGGAATCGCCATCCGGGATTCCATCAATCAGGTGACCGACGCCGTGGAGAATCTCGTGGCCATCCGTGAGCAGGTGACGTCGGTCATGGAGGGCGCCCGGGTGGCCGAGCAGGCCGATCCGCTGCAGGCCCTGGCCGACACCCTCAGCGACGGCGCCGTGGCGGTACAGGAGGATCTGATGCAGATGCGGAACCGTTCGGGCCAGGATCCCATCCGCTTCCCGCCCAGGCTCGACAACCAGCTCATCGAGCTCTACAACTACGTCACCGGCGTGGATGGATACATCTCCGGCGGTCCCGAGGGCCGCCCCACGCCCGCCGCGTATCGGCGCCTCGACGATCTCAACCAGGATTGGGCGGAGATCCGCTCGCGCTATCAGTCGCTCCTCTCCGACGAGCTCCAGCGGTTCAATGAGGCCGTGGAGCGGCTGGGTCTCCCGGCGGTCGTCATCAGGCGCGGCGGGCGGCTCGTCTCGTAGCGCGACGGGGGGCTCGTCGTAGCGCGGCGGGCGGCCGTCTGTCGCGCGACCTCTGTCCGCCCTCAGTCGTGGTGTGCAGCCCTCGGTCGTCGCACCCGTCCTCAGTCGTTGCCGGGGGGCTCGACCCGCCACCACCACTGGACGGGGAGCGATCGCTGTCGGGGCCAGACCTCGTCGAGGGTGGACGCCTCGTACAGACGGCCGTTCTTCATCACGTACTCGATGTCGGTGGTGTTCGCCAGATCGTCCAACGGGTTGGAGCCGAGGATCTGAAGATCGGCGAGCTTGCCCGGCTCGAGGGATCCGAGGTCGCCGTCCAGCCCGATGGCGTCGGCGCTCATGAGCGTGGCCATGCGGAGCGCCGTGTGATTGTTCATCCCTCCGGACGCCATCATCCACAGCTCCCAATGCGTGCCCAGTCCCTGCACCTCGCCGTGGGATCCCAGACCGGCGCGCCCACCGGCGCTCGTCCACTTGATGAGCTGCTCGGCGTGGAGGACGTGTGGATACTGGTCTTCCCTGTACCACTGGGTCGCCTTCCACTTGTCCAGCTCGTCGTGAGGCGTGAAGCGCTGCAGCCTCGGCACCTCGTCCAGATTGGTTCGCGTCAGGTAGTACTGACGTCCCGAGGGGCCGCCGTAGGCGACGATGAGCGTCGGCGTATACACCATCCCGCTGAATGCGCCGAGCTCCACCACGTCCCGATAGAAGGGGCTGATGGGCAGCGAATGCTCCAGCCCCGCGTATCCGTCCTGGGCGAGGGTGAGATTCATGGTGAAGTTGGAGCCGCCCTCGGTGGTGGGGGTCAGCCCCATCTCGCGGGCGGCCATGATCACCCACTGACGCACCTTCCGGTCCCCGGCCAGGTACTGCTTGATCGTCGGGGTGTCGTAGTGGTCCGCGTACCGTCGGACCACGTCCCGGGCCTCTTCGAGACTGGAGATCCGATCCGATCCGAAGATCCCCGGGCCGGTGGAGTAGATCCGCGGGCCGATGAAGTCGCCGATCTCCATCCGGTCGGCGTAGGTCACGACGTCGGTGCTGGACGTCTGAGGATCCCGTTGTGTCGTGACGCCGTACGCGAGCTGCGCCAGAAACTGGGAGACCTGGTTTCTATGGACGCCCCACCCCACCCAGGTGTGGGCGTGGATGTCCACCAGTCCGGGATAGATCGACCTGCCGCTCATGTCCCGGACCTCCGCGTCGGCGGGGATCTCGACGCTCCCCGCGGGACCCAGGGCGGAAATGCGATTGTCGCGGATCAACAGGTCGCCCCGCTCGATGACCTCGTCGCCGCGCATGGTGATGAGACGAGCGTTCCGTAGGGCCAGAACACCACGCGGCCTGTCCTTCTCCACCTCGATCTCGACGGTGTACCGTCGGGCTTCGTATACGGGGTCGCCGTCCTCGTCCCCGCTCTCGGCCTCCTCTTCCGCGGGCTCCTCCGTCCCGACGGCCTCCTCGGCCCGGGCCGTCGCCACCGAGTCGGCGATCAGGGAGTCTGCCAGCGTCACGTCGTACTGGAAGTAGCTTCGACCGATGGAGTAGTGGGCGACGGCCCCGTCGTTTCGCCATCCGACGAAATCACCACCCACCCGGGTGAGGCGTCTGGTGGGCATGGACGACGACCCGGATACCGAGACGGTGGGTGCTTCGCCGCCGACCCTCGGAACGGTGACGAGGTAGACGTTCCGGTTGGCTCGGACGATCGCCCGGTCACCGTCCGGGGAGAGCAGGACCTCGTCGGGTGTGGACGAGCTTCCAGGGCCACCTGGGCTCGGCGCCGTGACCTTGACCACGGTGCGCCTGTCGGTGCCGTCGTATCGCATGGAAAGCAGCCCTTCGTCGCCGGCCCAGACGTACACCCGATCGGGATCGGGCCCCGAGTGCGGCTGATTCCGACCCTGCTGCGTCGTGCCTCCGGCTACCCATGCGATGCGGGTCGGCGCGCCTCCCTCCGCCGGGAGCCAGACGTACTCCAGCTCGGCGGTGGCGGAGTGCGAGCCGAAGTCCTCCAATGTGCGCATCCGGTGCATCTGGGAGCCCCGCACCGCCAGCAACCGGTCTCCGTCCAGCGTCCACGTGAGCTTGTCGTAGAAGGCGGACCGGGGTGTCAGCCGCTGGGAATCGCCGCTGCCGTCGGAGGGGATCCTCCAGAGGTCGCCTCCAGCGGAGTCGTTCCAGGTCACGTAGGCGATCCAGCGCCCGTCCGGGGACCAGGCGGGGGCGTGCTCCACGTCGTCGGATTCGGTGAGCCGCCTGGCATCCCGGAGCACGGGATACCCCTCGGTCTGGGTCCCGGCGGCCTCGGGGAGATCCGCCACCCAGAGGTGATCGAGGGCCGTGAAGGCGATGAGGGTGCCGTCCGGCGACGGTCGCGCCCCGCGAATCTGGGAGACGACGAGCGTGGAGTCGTCGATGGGGTAATCGAACTTCACGAGCGGACCGAGCTCCTGCTGGACCCGGGCGGTGAACGGGATCTCGGTCGCCTCCCCCGACGGAACGTCCACGCGCATGATCTTGCCCCCGTAGAAGGTGACGAGGGCATCGGAGTCGGGGGTCCAGGCCGCCCCGGGATACACGTCCCGGTCCCGGGTTCCGCCGCCCTGGGAATCGTCGCGCTGCACGCCCATCACCAGCCACGATTCCTCGTTCGTCTCCAGATCGCGGAGCTTCAGAGCCTCGGTCGCGTCGTGCCGGGTGGCGTAGACGAGCCAGCGCCCATCGGGACTGGGCATGGGCCGAAACGCCCCCTCGTGCTCGTGGGTGCGGACCAGGACCTGACCCGTCTCCCGATCCAGGATTCCGATCTGATAGCGCCCGATCTCCCGAGGGGAGGATCGGTGGGCACGGCCTGTCGTGGAGCCCGCCCCCGCCGCTTCCGGGGGAGACGGACCGTCCTCCTTGTGGCCGCCCGCATGACTCACCCCGTGGGCGTTCTCGAGGAGCTCCGTCTCGAGTCCTCGGGGAAGATCACCCCGCAGATTGAGCCATACGAAGCGATCGTCGTCACCGGCGAACGCGGCGCCGAAGTGCATGGGCGCGCCCTCTTCGTGTCCGGTGACCTGCACCCCCGAGCCGCCGTCCACGTGCCAGAGCCACTGCTGGTTGTCCTTGGTGGCCATCACGTACTCGCCGTCGGGGGTCCAGACCGGCGACATGTAGCCTTCGCGCTCACCGTCGGTGAGCTGCCAGGCGTTGCTCCCGTCCGCGTCGGAGATCCAGAGGTTCTCCGAGCCATCCCGGTCGGTGACGAAGACCAGCCACTCGCCGTCCGGTGAGAACCTCGGCTGCATGTCGTAGGCCTGGCCGGAGGTGATGCGGGTCGCCTCCCCGCCTTCGACGGGAAGGGTATAGAGGTCCCCGAGGAGCTCGAAGACGATCGTGCTCCCGTCAGGCGAGAGGTCCAGGGAGATCCACGTTCCCTCGTCCGTGGTGAAGTCCAGCGTCCTCGTCGTGATCAGGGGCAGTCCGTCCGTGCGGCGCGCCACCGCGGCCGAGCTGTCGTTCTGCTCGGGAGTCTGAGCGTCGACCGGAAGGGCCGCGGCCGGAGCGAGGAGGCTCGCGAGGCCGACGGTTCGGAGCAGGCGGAGGATGGACGGTGTGGAGATCCGGAGAGAGCTGCGCGGCTGGACGACAGGCATGTGGGCTCGAGTAGGAGGGAGGTGGCGGGCACGCGTCAGGATACGATGGTGATCCCGCCGTCGCATCACGTGGCTCCGGAGCAGTGCGAGCGCGTCGGTGAGGGGTGTTCTCCGACCCCGATCGTCCAACCGATCCTGACAGACACCGTGCGGTCGGCGGCGCGATCTTCAGGCATCCGGACGGGGCCAGGGCCGTCGGGTGGCTCCATCCGTGTTCGTCCATAGGACGCAGGGGGCGAGTTGCCGGAGGCGAAGAGTCAGGAGGCCGTGAACCACGGTCGGGTCGTCGCGGTTCGGGGAAGCGTGGTCGATGCGCGCTTCTCCGACCGACTGCCCGAGTTGTACCACCTCCTCCGTGCCGGCGTGGACGGCGAAGTGGCCGTCGAGGTGCTCAGCCAGCGTGATGAAGAGACCGTTCGAGGCATCGCGCTGACCTCGGTCGAGGGACTCGCCCGGGGGGCTCCGGTCGTGGACACGGGAGCGGAGTTGGAGATCGGAGTGGGAAGGGACCTTCTCGGGCGCGTGCTCAACGTGTTCGGCGAGCCTATCGACGGGCGAGGCGAGCTGAGCCTCCGTGAGAGACGCTCCATCCATCAGCCCTCCGTTCCCTTCACCGAGCAGGGCTCGGGCGCCCGGATCCTCGAGACAGGGATCAAGGCCATCGACCTCCTGTCGCCTCTGGAGCGAGGAGGGAAGGCCGGGATGTTCGGGGGAGCGGGGGTGGGGAAGACCGTGCTCATCATGGAGCTCATCCACAACATGGTCGCCGGCCACGAGGGCGTGAGCCTCTTCTGCGGGATCGGGGAGCGGAATCGCGAGGCCGAGGAGTTGTACAGGGAGCTCCAGGACGCTGGCGTCCTGGACGACACCGTCCTGGTGTTCGGGCAGATGGACGAAGCGCCGGGGGCCCGCTTCCGGGTCGGGCATACGGCGCTCACCGTGGCCGAGTACTTCCGGGACCGGGCGAATCAGAACGTCCTCCTGCTCATCGACAACATCTTCCGCTTCGTCCAAGCCGGGCAGGAGGTGTCCGGTCTCATGGGTCAGCTGCCGTCACGACTCGGCTACCAGCCCACCCTCGGCTCCGAGCTGTCGGAGCTGGAGGAGCGGATCTCGAGCACCCGCACCACGGCCATCACGTCGGTCCAGGCGGTCTACGTACCGGCGGACGACTTCACCGATCCGGCCATCACCCACACCTTCGCCCATCTGACCGCCAACGTCGTGCTGTCCCGGGACCGGTCGGCCCAGGGCTTCTATCCGGCCATCGATCCCCTGGAATCGCTCTCCAAGATGCTCACGCCCCGCGTCGTCGGCGTCCGTCATTATCGGGTCGCCCGGCGGGTGCGGGAGACGCTGGCCCATTACGACGAGCTCAAGGACATCATCGCCATGCTGGGCCAGGAGGAGCTGTCACGGGAGGACCAGCTCGTGGTGAACCGCGCCCGGCGGCTGGAGCGCTTTCTCACCCAGCCCTTCTCGGTCACCGAGCGGTTCACCGGCAAGGAGGGTCGATTGGTCTCCCTGAGCGATACCGTGTCGGGCTGCGAGCGCATTCTCGACGACGAGTTCTCCGACGTCCCCGAGGGCTCTCTGTACATGATCGGCCGGATCGAAGAGGCGGTAGCGAGATGAGGCTGGAGGTCATGATCCCCTCTCGAGTGGTGGTCCGCGACGAGGTCTCGTCGGTGGTGGCCGAAGGCGCGGAGGGCTCCTTCGGGCTTCTCCCGCGACACGTCGACTACACGAGCGTCCTCGTCCCCGGGATTCTCACCTACCGGAGAGAGGAAGACGATTCGGAGCGTATCCTGGCGCTGGATCACGGAACGCTCGTCAAGGTGGGCTCCGACGTGCTGATCTCGGTGCGCGACGCGGTGGAGGGAGACGATCTGGAGAGCCTGCGAGAGACCGTGGACCGGCGCTTCCGGACCTTGGACCGGAGGGAGCGGGAGGCCCGATCTGCCCTCGCGACCCTGGAGGCCCGCTTCATCCGCCGGTTCCTGGAGCAGATCGGTCATGTGTCCGACTGATTCTCGGGGCCCGGATCCGGGTCCGGGCGAGGACCAGGCCGATGGCGGCCGACGCCCTACGGCTCCGGGGTCCGAGGGACCGGCGAAGGCCCCCCCCGGGTCGAGGAGGGAGCGAGCCAGCCGACTCCGGGCAGACCTCGAGGGGGCCGTGTCGGAGAAGGCTGCCCGCAAGATCAAGGCGAGACGGGAGGGAGATCGTGGAATCTGGTTCGGCCTCGGCATGATGGGTCTGGTGGGCTGGTCCGTGACCGTGCCCACGGTGGTGGGCATCGTCGCGGGGATCTGGCTGGACAGCCGCGACGTCGATCCGGGAGACATGTCCTGGACGCTCACGGGCCTCGTGGTCGGTGTCGTCGTCGGTTGCGTCAACGCGTGGTTCTGGATCCAGAGGGAGCTGGAGGGCGGAGGCTGATCGAATGATCTTCTTCGAGCTCTCCCTGGGATTCGTGGGCGGCATGGCCCTCGGCGCGCTCTTCTTCGGCGCGCTCTGGCTCACGGTGCGGCGCATTCCGTCCGCCTCGGCTCCCGCTTGGCTGGCCACGGGCAGCTACGTCGCTCGTCTGGGCTCTCTGGCGACGGGGCTGTACGCCGTCGTCCACCTCGGCGGTGCCGTGGCCCTTCTCGCCGCGCTGCTGGGCATCCTCACGGTCCGGCAGACGGCGGTGCGCCGGATCTCCGGGGCGGCCCGGCCCGGACGCCCAGCCGAAGCCCGGGGGGACTGATGCAACTCACACCGGACCAGGTCGTCTACTGGCAGTGGGAGTGGTGGACGGTCAATGCCACCCTGGTCTTCACCTGGGTCACGATGCTCGTCCTGGTGGGCGTCTCGTGGCTCATCACCCGATCCCTCGAGACCGGGCCCGACATCGGCCGGGGACAGGCCGTCCTCGAGCTCGTGGTGCTCCAGATTCGCGACCAGATCGACGAGGCGGTTCCCGAGAGCCCCGAGCTCTACGTGCCCTTCATCGGTACCCTCTTCCTCTTCATCACCGTCTCCACGCTTCTCGGTTCGGTACCCGGGGTTCAGGTCGTGGCCGCATCCCTGTCGACGGCGGCGGCCCTGGCCGCCTGTGTCTTCGCCGCCGTGCCCATGTTCGGCGTCGCGCGAATCGGGCTACGCGCCTACCTCCGGCATTACGTGCGACCGAGCCCCTTCATGCTCCCCTTCCACATCATCGGGGAGCTCTCCCGGACCCTGGCGCTGGCGGTCCGCCTCTTCGGGAACCTCATGAGCGGTCGGGTGCTGGTTGGGATCCTCCTCTCGGTGGCTCCCTTCGTCTTTCCGGCCGTTCTGGAGGCGTTCGGACTCCTGATCGGCGTGATCCAGGCCTATGTCTTCGCCGTGCTGGCGTTGGTCTACATCGCCTCGGGCGCCCGGTCCTTCGAGCGCCTGGAGGAAGCGGACCGCGACCCGGTCGATGCGGCACTCCCGTAAACACGAGGAACAACATGGAAACCATCGAGCTCATCGCCGGAATCTCCATCGCGGTCTCGGGTCTCACCATCGCCATCGGCAGCATCGCCCCGGCGTTGGGTGAGGCCCGGGCGCTCGCCCAGGCGCTGGAGTCCATCGCTCAACAGCCGGACATGGCCAACACCGTGACCCGGACGCTCTTCGTGGGGATGGCGATGGTGGAGTCCACGGCCATCTACTGCCTGGTGGTCTCCCTCATCCTCATCTTCGCCAACCCCTTCTGGAGCCAGGTCGTGCAGGCGGTCGGAGGCTGATCTCATGGAGATCGACTGGATCACGTTCGTGGCCCAGATCGTCAACTTCGTCCTCCTCGTCTACCTCCTGAAGCGGTTCCTCTACCGTCCGGTGATGGACGCCATCGAGCGACGGGAGGAGGGGGTGAGGAAGCGACTGGAAGACGCCCGGCGCACGGAGGAAGAGGCCCAGGAGGGGAAGGCGCGGTTCGAGGCCCTGCAGCGGGAGCTGGAGCGGACGCGCGCCGAGGTCTTGCGCGCCGCCGAAGAAGAGGCGGAGCAGCGACGCCAGGAGTTGACCACTCAGGTCCGCGACGAGGTACGAGCGATCCGCGAGGACTGGCGGGAATCCCTTCGCCGCCAGCGGGATGCCTTTCTGCACGAGCTGCGGCGGCGGATGAGCCGGGAGCTCTTCGGGCTCGTGGAGCGGGTTCTCGAGGACCTGGCGAGCGCGGACCTGGAAGACCGCCTCCTCGAGGTCTTCCTCCAGCGGCTTCCGGACGCCCACGATTCGGAGCGCGAGGAGCTCGTGGAGGCCGCGCTGACCGCCGATCGATCCGTGCGGCTACGGAGCTCCTTTCCTCTCTCGACGGACCAGCGTGAGCGCCTGCGGAGGGCCGTCGTCGCCTGGGCCGGCACCGATCTCGAGCTGTCGTGGGAGGAGGATCCAGGGCTGACGCTCGGCATCGAGCTTCAGGCGGGAGACCGGAAGCTGGCTTGGAGTGTCGACGAATACCTCCAGGCTCTGGAGACCGACGTCGCCCGACTGCTGGAGATCGAGAGCCGGTGAGTGTCATGGAGGGGCGACCGGAGACCGAGCTCTCGACGCTGCTGGACCGGACCTTCGGGGCGGTGCGCCGTGCGCTGGATCAGCCGCGGCCCCGGGTCGAGGTGCGGGAGATCGGGGTCGTCCGGGCCGTGGCCAGAGGAACCGCGCGCATCGACGGACTCTCCAACGTGCGCGCGGACGAGGTCGTGACGCTGGAGGGAGGAGTCCGTGCGCTCGTCTTCAACCTGGACCCCGACGGGGTCGGCGTGATCCTGCTGGGAAGCGCCGAGCGGGTGGAGGCCGGTAGCGAGGCGCGAGGTACCGGGTACGGCCTCCGCGTCCCTGTGGGCGACGAGCTCCTCGGACGCGTCGTGGATCCACTGGGACAGCCTCTGGACGACGGCGGCCCCCTGGGGGTCCTGAAGGAGCGACCCGTGGAGTCGAGGGCACCGGCCATCATGAAGCGGGGGCCGGTCCGTGTGCCGCTCCATACGGGTCTGAAGGTGGTGGACGCCCTGGTGCCCGTGGGGAGGGGCCAGCGGGAGCTGATCGTCGGCGACCGTCAGACCGGCAAGACGTCCATCGCGATGGGCGCCATCGTCAACCAGGTGGGTGACGACGTGGTGTGCGTGTACTGTGCCGTCGGGCAGCGGATGACGTCGGTGGCGGGTGTGGTGGAGGAGCTCCGTCGGAGGGACGCTCTGGACCACACCGTCGTCGTGGTGGCGGCCGGCGACGACCCTCCGGGAGTGCAGTTCATCGCCCCCTACGCGGCCACGACCATCGGGGAGCACTTCATGGAGCGGGGCAGGGACGTGCTGGTCGTGTACGACGATCTCACGCGGCACGCTCGCGCGTATCGAGAGCTGGCCCTTCTGCTTCGACGACCCCCGGGGCGGGAAGGCTATCCCGGCGACATCTTCCATGTCCATGCTCGCCTCCTCGAACGGTCGACACGACTGCGGGGGGCCTATGGAGGGGGCTCCCTCACCGCCTTGCCCGTGGTGGAGACCCAAGCCGGCAACCTCTCGGCGTACATCCCCACCAACCTGATCTCCATCACCGACGGCCAGATCTATCTCTCCCCCGACCTGTTCCGACGGGGCGTCCTCCCGGCTGTCGACGTGGGGCGCTCGGTCTCGCGGGTGGGTGGAGCCGCCCAGCTCCCCGCCTACCGCGCCGTCGTGCGGGATCTCCGCCTGGCCTACGCCCAGTTCCAGGAGCTGGAGGTGTTCTCCCGCTTCGCCGCTCAGCTCGACGCCGAGACCCGGAAGACGCTGGAGCGCGGTCGTCGCGTCCGTGAGGTCCTGAAGCAGGACGAGACCGAGCTTCTGGACGCGGCCGACCAGATCGCGATCCTTCTGGCCGCCACCGAGGGCGTGTTCGACCACGTCGATGTGGAGTCCGTAGCCGACGCTCAAGAGGCCGTGCGTGCCCGGGTCAGGCAGCTGCACCCGGAGATCCGCCGCCGCGTCCACGGAGGCGAAGAGCTCACCGAGGGTAATCGGGCGGCTCTGCGAGCGGTGGCCACGGAGGCGGTCGCTCCATGGATCTCTTCGGAGCGCTGATCCATGCTCACGCTGGAGCAGATCCGACGACAGGTCGAGAGCGCCGAAGATCTTCACTCGATCTCCAAGGCGATGAAGGCGCTCGCCGCGGTGCGGATCCGACAGAGCCGACAGGCCGTCGAGTCCCTGGACCGTTACGGCCGCACCGTGGAGCTGGCCCTCCAGCTCCTCCTCCGAAGCCGGCCGCGACGGATGCGGCGGATGGAGGAGGATCAGGTGTCCGGGGGCGTCGGCGCGGTGGTGTTCGGGTCGGATCTCGGCCTGGCTGGACGCTTCAACATCCGCATCACCGACTTCGCCCTCGAGATTCTCGGCGACGAGCATCCCGAGCCCGGGATGCGAACGGTTCTGGCCGTCGGATCGCGGGTGGCTGCCCAACTCGAGTCCCAGGGGCAGCCGGTGGCCGTGCGCCTCCCCGCCCCGGACTCCGTAGAGGCCCTCACCCCCACCGTCCAGGAGCTCCTGGTGGCGATCCAGGAGATGAGGGCCGAGCGCCGTCTGGAGCGGTTCCACCTCTTCTACAACCACTACCATCATGGAGCCACGTACCGCCCCCACCGGGTCCACCTCCTCCCCTTGAACGTGGAGTGGCTCGGGGGACTGGAAGAGCGCTCCTGGCCCACGCCCGTGATCCCCACGTTCCGCACCCCCTGGCACGAGCTCTTCTCCGCTCTCGTCCGGGAGCATCTGTTCGTGACCCTCTACGCCGCCACGGCGCTCTCGCAGGCGTCGGAGAACGCCAGTCGGCTCGCGTCCATGGAGGCCGCCGAGCGGCGGATCGAGGAGCGCCTCGCCGAGCTGGAAGGACGGTTCAATCAGCAGCGACAGGAGCGGATCACCGGGGAGATCCTGGACCTCCTCACCGGTTACCTCGCCGCCATGGAGGACGGTGCGGGCGAAGACGGCCAGCGGGCGGTCGACGGTCGGGGACCGGTGGAACACGAGTAGGCCACCGCCGGCGACCCGGTGGACGGAGGACCCGCGAGGCCCGATCTTCGCCCCTTCCGATCGTGGAGGCGGAGACGACGATGCCCGAAAGCGAAGACAAGAACATCGAGAACGGTGGAGAGGCGGCCGCGGCGGGCGACTCGCGTGAGAGGTCCGAGGCGGCCACGGGGGGTGGCTCCCGGAAAGAGCCCGGGCCGTCCGGGGAGAGGGCCGCGGTCCCCCGGGGCGGTACGGGCCGGAAGCGCCCGGACGAGGACCCGGCAGCCGCAGGGTCGCACCGTCCAGGGTCGAAGCCCCTTCAGCAGTGGGTCCTCCTCGGTGTCGTCATCGCCATCACGGGCCTCTTCCTCGTGATGATCGACGACTTCATCATCACGCTCATCCTCGCAGGCGTGTTCGCCGGAATGGCGCGTCCGGTGTATCTCTGGCTCGCCGACACGCTCGGCGGTAGCCCGAGGATCGCTTCGCTCCTCACGGTGGTGGCTCTCCTCCTTCTCATCGTCGTCCCCATCGGGGCGTTCCTCGCGCTCGTCCTCTCGCAGGCGGTGCAGATCAGCGATCAGGCCGGGCCCTTCATCCGGGACCAGCTCGCTCGCTGGCCGGAGCTCTCCGCCTGGCTCCAGGGCCTCCCGGGCATCGGTCAATTCGTTCCCACCCAGGCGGAGCTCGTCTCCAGGGCCAGCGAGCTCATCGCGCGCACCGGATCCTTCCTCATCGACCGTCTCGGGGCCGCCACCAGCGGGACCGTGAGCGTCGTCCTCCATGTCTTCGTGATGCTGTACGCGGTGTACTTCTTCCTCACCGACGGCCCCGCCATCCTCGGACGGATCCTCTACTACGCGCCCCTGGAGAAGTCCGACGAGCAGGAGCTCGTCGAGCAGTTCGTCTCGGTGACCCGCGCCACCATCAAGGGGTCGATCCTCGTGGGTCTGGTTCAGGGAGCGCTCGCGGGCGCCGCCTTCTTCGTCCTCGATCTTCCCGGGGCCGCCTTCTGGTCGACGGTGATGGCGGTGCTCTCCATCATACCGGTCCTGGGATCGGGGATCGTCTGGGCCCCGGCAGCGGTCATCCTCGCCGTCAGCGGGCGAATGGGCGCCGGCGTCGCACTGGCGCTCTGGGGTGTCGGCGTGGTGGGGCTCGTGGACAACTTCCTCCGGCCGCGGCTGGTGGGCCGCGACACCAAGATGCATGATCTGCTCGTTCTCCTTTCCACCTTTGGCGGACTGGCCATGTTCGGGCTCGTGGGGTTCATCATCGGACCGATCGTGGGCGCCCTCTTCCTCACCGCCTGGAAGCTCTACGGCACCGCGTTCAAGGGGGTCCTGCCCGCGGCGCCGGACTGGGTCGAGCATCTGGGGGACGAGGTGGAGGATCCGGCGTGAGCCATCGTCGAGACGGCGGTGGCGCGGACGCGATTCTGTCGATGGAGGAACGAGGCCGTGGATCGAGACCGGATGCCGTCCGGGTCGGACGGTCGGGCGGTCACGGTGGTCCGGGGCGTCCTTCGCGGCAAACGCGGCTCTCGGCATGTGCCGCTGCGCTTCTCTGCCTGCTCGTCGTCCGGGTCCCGACGCACGCGCAGCTCCTTCCCGTGGACACCGTTCGAGTGGTGACCTACAACATCAAGCACGGACGGGGGATGGACGACCGCGTCGACCTTCAGCGGGTCGCGGAGGTCCTCCGTGCCCTCGCTGCCGACGTCGTGACGCTGCAGGAGGTGGACGACCGGACCCGACGCACGGGGGACGTCGATCAGGTGGCTGTCCTCGCCGAGGCCCTGGAGTATCAAGGGGTGCATGGCCCTCACCGTCCCTACCAGGGCGGGTGGTACGGCAACGCGGTCCTGACCCGTCTGCCCGTGGCCGGCGTGGCCGTCCATCCCATTCCGCCGGCGGGGGGGAGCGCGCTCTCGGTGCTCGAGGTCGAGCTGGCGCTCCCGTCGGGTCGGCGGGTCTCGGTGGTCTCCGCTCATCTCGCCGGATGCACCGACGAGCGTCTGGCCCAGGCCGATGCCGTCGCCGCGCTGCTTCGCGAGCGACAGCATCCGGTGGTCCTGGCGGGAGACTTCAACGGCCGTCCCGGAGGGCCGGTCGTGGCGCGGTTGGGCCGGGACTGGTTGGTGGCCCGTAAGCACGGCGATGCCGACACCTACCCCGCGGACGGCCCGGACCGTGAGATCGACTTCGTGATGACCCGGCCCGCCGACGCCGTGGACGTGCTCGAGCATCGAGTGGTCCCCGAGTCCGTCGCGTCTGATCACCGCCCTCTGCTCGCCGTTTTGCTCTTTGCCCCATCCCTGGAGACACCATGAAGCTCCTCCTGTGCTCCGACCTCCATCGAGATCTCGACGCGACTCGCGAGCTCGTGGCCCGCTCCTCCGAGGCCGACGTGCTCGTCTGTGCGGGGGACCTGGCCGTCATGCGGAACGGACTCCAGGAGGTCGTGGACGTCCTGGCCGACGCCGCCTGTCCCGCGGTGCTGGTACCGGGCAACGGTGAGTCGGATGGCGAGCTCGTCGAAGCGTGTGCGGAGTGGCCTGAAGCCCGCGTATTGCACGGCTCGGGCTGCGAGATCGACGGCGTCGCCTTCTGGGGCCTGGGCGCCGCGGTCCCGGTCACGCCCTTCGGCTCGTGGAGCTTCGACCTCCCGGAACACGAGGCCGAAGCTCTTCTCGCAGACTGCCCCGAGGGTGCGGTCCTGGTCACGCACTCCCCTCCCCGGGGGCACGTGGACGCCGCCGACGGTGGAAAGCACCTGGGGAGCGAGGCCGTCCTCCAGGCCGTGGAGCGAACGATGCCACGTCTGGTGGTTTGCGGGCACGTCCATGCCTGCTGGGGACGGGAGTCCATGATCGGTGAGACGCGGGTGATCAACGCGGGGCCCGACGGCATCCAGGTGGAGCTCTGACGGAACGGCCGCTGGCGGGCCTTGCGTTAAACATTGTTGCTAAACATTGTTTAATGGCCTGGCGACGCCGCCGAAGAGCGGTGAGCCTTGCCGGACTTCACGGAGGGGGAGGTGATCTCGTGGGTGGTCGAGCGTATCCGGGCGAGTTCGAGCTGGTGGTTCTCCTGGCGTCGGCCCGGCTCGGATCCGGCGCCTATGGGGCCTCCATTCATAAGGAGATCCTGGACACGACGGGGCGCGATGTCTCGATTCCCGCCGTCTACGTCACCCTCAAGAGGATGGAGGACAAAGGTCTGGTCACGGCCTCCATGGGGGTGTCGGACTCCGATGCCTCCAGACCCACGAAGAACTACCGCCTGACGTCCGAGGGACGCGCCGCCATCGACCGCTCCCGAGCGCTCTTCGAGCGTCTCTGGAGGGACATGGAGGCGCCCCTGGGTCAGGGTTCCGGATCGTGACCGGGCGATCCCGGAAGCCGGGACCGCCGCGGCTGGCGCGCGTCCTCCTTTCCCTGGGGGTCCACGCCGAGGACCGGGCCGCCGCGCGGGCGGACCTGGACGACGGCTTCCGGCGCGTGCTCCGGGAAAGGGGCCGGCCAGCGGCCCGACGGTGGTACTGGTGGCAGGTGATCCGGGGAATCCTGTATCGCGTGATTCCCGATCCGGACGTCCTCTGGCGACGCTCCTGGACCGGCCTCGCGGGCGACGTCAGACACCGAGCCCGTGCCCTCGTCCGCCGGCCGGCGTACACGCTCGGGGTCGTCGGCACGCTGGCCGTCGGACTTTCGGCGGCCGTGACCGTAGGCACGCTGGCGTGGCGCGTATGGCTGTCTCCCATGCCCTTCCCCGATCCCGAAGGCGTGGTGCGCCTCTTCGAGATCGAGCCGGCCCGGGAAGACGCCGGCCCCATCCGTCGACGGGTCTCTCCCCCGCTCCTGGAGCGAATGAGAGAGCGGGAGTGGGTCACCGTCGGAGCCGTGGCCGGCGTTGGACGCAACGTCCTGGAGTGGCGAAGGGACGGCGAGACCCGGCGCATCACGGCCCTGGCCGTCTCTCCGGAGATCTTCGACATCCTAGGCATCCGTCCCGGGGAGGGACGGACTCTCTCCCACGACGCGGATGCCCGCGAAGTCGTGCTCACCGAGGCCTTCCGGCGCGATGCCTTCGGGCAGGGGGCCGACGTCGTGGGCCGCGCGACCATGAACCTGGCGGGTGAGGACCACCAGGTGGTGGGGGTGGTGCGTCTCACCGAGGGATACCCGCGGGACGCGGAGGTCCTGGTTCCGCTGCGTTGGGCGGGGGAACAGCTCGTACCCGGGATGCGGGGGGCACGATACCTGGACGTGGTGGGCCGCGTGCGGGCGGGTTTCGACGTGGCCGAGGCGTCGGAGGAGATGGCTCGGGTGGTGGCGGACGCCGGTCGTGAGGAGGGACAGTACGTCGATTGGCGCGGTGGGGCCGTGGTCCTCGGTGACGACCTACTGGAGCCGTATGGCGGCATCTTCGCCATGCTGCTGGCCGCGGGTGCCGTCTTCCTTCTCCTGGCGGTGGTGAACGTGGCGGGACTGGTCTCGGCGCGAGCCCACGACGTCGGGCGTCAGCGAGCGATACGGACGGCCCTGGGGGCGTCTCAGGGACGATTGCTGCGAGCCGCTCTGGTGGAGAGTGCTCTGCTGGCGGTGGCAGCGGGGGCGCTGGCGCTCGGTGCGGTACAGTGGATTCTGGGGCCGATCCGCGGCCTCGCCCCGGTGGAGGTCCCGCGGATGGAGACGGTGGGCATGGGTGTCGGGACGGTCGCCGGCGTGGTCGGCGTGACCGTCGTGGTGGCCGTGGCGGTGGGCCTCCTGGGTCACCTGATCAACGTACGTAGCAGCGCCCTCACCCGTGAGTGGATGCCGCGGACGGGCAGGTCCCCGTCACGCAGCGGGATCGTGGCCGCCCAGGTGGGATTCACCACGGTCTTGATGTGTGCCGGCGGGACCATCCTGGGCACGGTGGTGGAGCTCCAGAACGTGGATCTCGGGTTCCATCCCGAGGGTGTCTCTTCCGCTCTCGTGAGCTTGACCGGTGAGCGGTATCCCGATGCCGAGAGCCGTCTGGTCAAGTGGAGGGTTTTGCTGGAGGAGCTGGGTGGGCGTGGCGCGGACGCGGCCATCGGGACGAATCCGCCGATGGCGGGCGTCAACATGCCCTGGGGCTACCGCGTCGACCCCACCGCCGAGCAGGCCTTCGCCCAGTACCACATCGTCAGCGCGGGATACTTCGACGTGATGGGGATCGAAGTCGTGGAGGGTCGAGTCTTCAGCGGGGAAGATCGTGAGGACTCGCCACCCGTCGTGGTGGTGAACGACGCGCTGGCGCGTGCCGAGTTCGGCCCGGGACCGGCGGTTGGACGTCGCATCGAGGTCGTGTCCGACGAGAAGACCATCGTCGGCGTCGTCCGGGGAGTCCGTCACACCGGGCCCGACGCCCCAGTGCCTACCGAGATCTACGCTCCCTTCACCCAGGATCCCTGGCCCCACGCCCAGCTCCTGATCGAGGCGCCGCCGGAGATCGCCAGCGACGTCACCGCGTCCGCTCTGGCGGCCGTCGATGCCGGTCTGGAGCTCCCGCCCCTGCAGCCGTACGGTCGCTTCGTCCAAGAATGGTACGCGGGGCTCACCCTCCAGCTCCTGGTGGTCGGCGTGCTGGGCGGCGTCGGTCTCGTCATGGCGGCGCTGGGCCTGTACGCGCTCATGGCATACAGGGTCAGCGCGCGGCGGAGCGAGATCGGAGTGCGGATGGCGCTGGGTGCTTCACGGGGCAAGGTGTTCACGTCCGTTCTGCGCCATGGGATGACCATCACGGTCGCCGGGCTCGTCGTCGGCCTGCTCGTGTGGACCATCGCGGGTCCCGTGGTGGAGAGCCGATGGGGTGGCATCGACTTCGGCGGCGTCTCGGTACCCCTGGGCGTCGTTCTGTTCATCGTCACCGTGGCCGCGCCGGCCGTGGCGGTGCCGGCCCGCCGTTCCACGGTGGTGGATCCGGCCGTCGCTCTCCGCCGGGATTGAGTCGTGTCTCCCGGACCCGCCTTGCCCCGGATGAACCGTGCCGATTGAAACAGAGGGCCCTACCTTCACGTAGGAGACGAGGAGCGCGCGGCCGCGGCCGTGCCGACCCCATTTCACAGGCGACTCGCGACGGGACAAGATCGATGATGAGGTTTGCGGCAGGACTCACGGCGACCGGCATCATCGGCTGGCTTCTTCTCGAGGCCTTGAAGATCCTCATGGTCCCCATCACGGCGTGGGTGATGGGCCTGCTCGCCCTCGCGCTGAAGATCCTCCTGGTCACGGTGGCCGTCGCCACGACCGTGGGTGTGGGTGTCTTCTTCTACCGACGCTCCCAGCGCCGGCGGGAGCGTCCCTGACCCCGTCGGTGGACGGCCGTCCACGGTGACGTGAGCGGCGAGCCTGCGTCGCGGCACGAGTTCTGGATCGTCGACACGGTGGGCGAGGCCACGGCCGTTCTTGTTCTCGCCGACGAAGAGGGGGCGCCCGTCGTGAGCGACGTGGCGCTCCAGCTCCTGGGCGACCGTGCCGAGGTCGGTGCCGTCTTGCGGGTCCCGCTGGGCCAGGTGGGAGAGCCGGTCTGGGAGCGCGCGGAGCGGGTGGACCCGGTCAGTCCACCGGGGCCCAGAACAGGACCATCCGATCCAGGGTGACGTCGGTCCGCTCCAGATGCACGGGGAAGGTCTCGATCTGCTCGGCTTTCTCCCGCCAGCGATTCCAGATCTCCTCGATGTCCCGGGTCAGCTCCTCTTCGAGGTCGGCGATGTCACGCTGATGGTCTTCGGCCTTCTCCAGGGCGCTCCGAAGACGCTCCTCCGTCCGGCGCGTCCGGGACCTTCGTGACGCCATGCTGGAGAGGCCGCTCGTCCCGCGGCGTCCACCGAGGAACATGGAGAGGAGCTGCCCGGCGCCGGCGACGAGCTCCTGCTGCTTGCGCTGGCTCACGTCCACATCCAGCTCCCGCACGCGCCGCTCGGCGTTCTCCAGTCGTTTCCGCGCAGAGTCCAGCTTCCGCTCGTACCGGTCTCGCAGCTTCTCCGCGTCCGCGTCGGCTTCGTCCTCGGCCGCGGCGAAGCAACGTCGGCGGAACTCGTCCTCGGACTCTCCCGGCCTCGAGTAGAGCTTCAGCTCGCGATTCCTGCGGAGCTCGAGCCTCTCGTTCCGGAACAGCCGCTCCTCGAGGGCCCGTTCGGCGTTCGTGAAGAAGGAGGACCTCTCGATGGGCGCTTCGGGCAAAGCATACCGCGCGTCGGGCGGCGGACGGGCGGTGAAGTCGCGCTCGTCGAAGTCCACGGCGACCGCCGCAGCGGCGTCGAAGGAGGCATCGAGAGGGAAGACCACCGCCTCCCACTCCTCCCGGTGTCGCACCTCACCGACGCGCTCGTCGAAGAGCATGGAGATCCTGGCGGCGAGCCCCGCCTCGAGGCGTCCGGACGTCGTACCCGTGCCCATCTCCCGCGCCCACGGGGCGCCCGGGTCCAGGTACCTGACCTCCACGCCCGCAGCCACCTCGGGCATGACCGAGGTCTCGTCGGCTGCGAGCTCCGCCCGCACCCCGCCGGTCCTTCCCGGCGCCGCGGTGTCTGCCGCGTCCGAGCCGCGATCGACCGGCTTCAGGCGAAGGAGCTCGGCCCGGGTGAGGGGGCCTCGCAGGTACGACATGGCCCAGCGTGTGGTGAAGAGCTCGGGCGTCGCGGAGGCGGCGCTCTTCAGGAGAAACTCTCGCTTGCCCAGCTCCCCGATCCGTGCGTCCCACGCCGAGACGTCCACGTCCCCCGACGCCGAGCGCAGACCCTCGATGATCCTCGCCTTGTCCCGTTCCGTCTGGAGTCTGCCCACCATCCATGTCCCGGCGTTCGACATGAGCTTGTAGTCGAGATCCACGGGGTTCTGGGTCGCCATGACCAGGCCGACGCCATGGGCACGGGCCTGCTTGTACAGGGTCAGGATGGGGCGCTTCGTCGGCGGCTCGGCCGTGGGAGGGGCGAAGCCCATCACCTCGTCGGCATAGACGAGCGCCTTGAGCTCCGAAGTTCCCGGCAACTTGCGCATCCACGTGACGAACTTCGTGAGGAGGACGGTCACGACGAACATCCGTTCCGCGTCGGAGAGGTGGGCCAGGTGGATGATGCTCGCCCGCGTCCGGCCGTCGGGAGCGTCGAGGAGTGCATCGATGTCCAGAGGCTCCCCGGTGATCCACTCGGCGAAGGAAGGCGACGCCATGAGCCCGTTCAGCCGCATGGCCAGCTTCATGCGGTCCTTCTCCGGGTAGAAGGCGTCGAGCTCGAAGACACCCAGCTTGCGAAGGGGCGGCCTCTGCACCTGGAGGATCAGGGAAGAGAGATCCAGGGGCCGCCCCTTCTTCCAGGCGTGCTCGACGAGATTGGACAGGAGAATGTGCTCCCGGCTCGTCAGGGGATCGGCCTCGATCCCCGTCATCACCAGGAGCCCCGAGACGAGGCCTTCGATCTCGTCTCTTATGGTCTCGGCGTGCTCGTCGAAGGACGCGTCCGGAGGGTGCAGGTCCCCCACCATGTTCAGCGGGATGCCCGACGTCGCCCCGGGGGTGATGATGCGGATGTCCGTACCCGAGCGGAGGCCCCTCATCCGGTCGGCGTCGATCCCGGACGCCGCCAGTCCCTGCCGCCATTTCGAGGCTTCGGCGGCGGCGAGCTGCGAAGCGCTCACGCCCTTGCGCCGGGCCTCTCCTTCGTCGACCCATGGCTCGAAGTCCTCCCCTCTGAACTCCGGAAAGTTGAGGAGGAGATTCCCCATGTCGCCCTTGGGATCGAGGATCAGGGCGGGGGTGCCGGCGGCCAGGACCTCTTCGAGGAGAACGATGCCGAGTCCCGTCTTTCCGGACCCGGTCATTCCCACGATGATGCCGTGGGTGGTGAGTCGATGGTCGGAGAGGTCCAGACGCTCGTCGATCCGGTCTCCGGTCTCGGGGTCGAGCTTCTGGCCGAGGTGCAGGGATCCTGGCTTCCGCGTCATCCGGCTCCTCGTGGGTGGGGATGCGCAGGACCTGGCCGGGATCGACGGGCTCCGGGTCCTCGAGCATCGGGTGGTCGGCGTCGTCGGGAGAACGATGGTCTGACCAAGCTACCGAGGGGAGGCCGGGGTGGCGACGCTGGTGCGCCGGTCCTCCCCGCGGGCCGCGTCGACGGCCATCCACACCTCGGGGAAGAAGTGCTCGGGACCGATGCGGTCCACCACGCCCCCGACCAGGAGCTTGTCGTGGAGGGGCCCCTTCACGCCCGACATGTAGACGCGCCCACCGTCCCGATGGATCTCGTCGATGAGCTCGTGGAGGACGTGGAGCCCCGTGGAGTCGGTCCGGTTCATGGGGTAGGCGTCGAGCACGAGCGTACGCCTTCCTCGTGCCCCGCCGCCCGTCCTCTCGAAGCACGCCCGCGCGGCGTCCTTGAAGGCCTCCGCGTTTCCGTAGAAGAGGGACGCGTCCATGCGTACGACTCCCACCAGCGGGTCGACCTCGGCGTCGGGCCGGCGCCTCAGGTTACGATACAGGCGCGTCTCCGGAACCCGTCCGAGCTCGGCGATGTGCGGTCGCGTGATCTCCTCGAGGACCACCGTCATGGAGAGCGCTGCGCCGATGAGGATCCCTTCCTCGATGCCAAGTAGGAGGGTGGCGGCGAAAGTGGCGGCCATGAGGGCGAAGTCCTTTCGGTCCACTCTCCAGAGCTCCCTGGCGCCTCGCATGTCCACCAGCCCCACCACGGCGACGACGATGATGGCGGCGAGGATGGCCTTGGGGAGGTGGTAGAAGAGGGGCGTGAGGAAGAGGAGCGTGACCGCGACGATGGCGACGCTCACCAGGGACGAGAGCTGGGACCGTGCCCCCGCCTGGGCGTTGACCGCCGTCCGGGAGAAGCCTCCGGTGACGGGGAACGCCTGGAAGAGGGAGCCGGCCAGATTCGCCAGCCCCAGGGCCTTCAGCTCCTGGTCGGCATCGATGTCGTACCGGAATCTCGACGCGTAGACCTTGGCCACCGCGATGGACTCCATGAAGCCCACCAGCGAGATGGCCAGCGCCACCGGAAGCAACGCGGTGACGTCGGAAGGGCCGAAGTCGACCGCTGCCCCGCCGCCCAGGAGCCCTGGAAGGCCGGGCGCCGGAAGCCCGGACGGCACCTCCGCCACGACGGCCACGCCCCGGGCGTGCAGCGAGGCCCCCCACGACACCACCGTCCCCACGACGACGACGATCATGGGTCCGGGCAGCCTTGGAACCCACCGTTTGAGGGCGAAGCCCAGGCCGATGGCCGACAGCCCCATGGCGAGGGTCGGCCAGCTCATCTCGGACCACCGGGACGCCGCCACCGTCACCATCTCGTGTACCGGTCCCTTGGGGATCGCCAGCCCGGTCAGCCCTCCGAGCTGGCTGGTGGCGATGATGAGGGCGGCGGCGGACGTGAACCCGGCCAGCACCGGATGAGAGAGGAGGTTCACCAGGAAGCCGGCGCCCACGAGCCCCATGGTGAGCTGGATCACGCCTACCAGGGCGGCCAGCGCCAATGCCAGGGCGACGTACCGCTGAGGATCACCGTCCGCCAGGGGCGAGATCCCATCGGCCACCAGCAGCGCCACCATCGCCACGGGGCCCACCGCCAGCTGCTTCGAGGTCCCGAAGAGCGCATAGACGGCGAGGGGCACCAGCGCGGCGTAGAGGCCGTAGACGGGGGGCAACCCCGCGATGAGGGCGTACGCCATCCCCTGTGGGACCAACATGACGCCCACCGTCGCCCCCGCGGCGAGGTCGGAGGCGACGGCTTCCCGGTCGTGGGAGCGGAGGGAAGCGACCAGCGGCAGCCGATCCAGGGCCGTCCTCATGACCGCTGGTCTCCCCGTCCTCAAACGGCGGCGACCGCTTCTTCCCTCTCGGCCTTCTCTCTCCCGGGCCAAGCGTCGAACATCCCGTCCACGAAGGTGACGTCGAACCCCTCACGGGCGAGCAGAGCCGCAGCCGCCGAGGAGCGGTTGCCCGTGCGGCAATAGGCCAGGACGGGCTTGTCTCTGGGAATCTCCCCGATGCGCTCCGCGAGGCGGGTGTGTGCGATGTTCATCGCCCCGGGAACGTGGCCGCCGGCGTACTCCGACGCGTTCCGGACGTCCAGGATCGTCCGCTCCTCCGGGTTCAGCCCCTCCGGGAGATCCTTGAAATCGACGCGGGGGATGACCTCCTCCGAGAGGCCGCGCTCGATCAGTGTGGACGGCGGAGCATATCCGGCGATCCTGTCGTATCCGATGCGCACCAGCGTGCGGACGGCCTCGTCCAGATCCGCCTCGTCGACGAGAAGGAAGATGCGCGTCTCCGGATCGACGTAGGAGCCCACGATCATGGGGAAGTTGATTCCCAGCGGAGCGTAGATGGAGCCCGGGACGTGACCGGCCATGAAGGCCTTGCGGTCCATGCGCGTGTCCACGACCACGGCGTCCTCCGCTTCCGCCAGCTCGGTGAGCTCGTCGATGCTGCACAGCTTGGGCGTGGGGAGGTCCCCCAGCACGGGGACGCCTTCCTTGTTCAGCGTCTTCATCCGAGCGAAGTAGAGCGGGGGCTCGGGCTGGCCCTCCAGGATGGCGCCGACGAACCTCTCCTCGTCTTCGAAGGAGAGCCCGGCGTTGAATCGACGCTCGTACCCCACTGTCGATTGAGGCACGGCACCGAGGGCCTTCCCACAGGCGCTGCCCGCGCCGTGCCCCGGCCAGACCTGGACGTGATCCTCGAGGGCCAGGAAGCGCTTCGTCGAATCGAAGAGGCGGCGCGCCGAGGGCTCGCGTGCTCCGGCCACGCCCGCCGCCGTCTCCAGGAGATCCGGCCGACCCAGATCGCCGACGAAGACGAAGTCGCCCGACGCGATGCCCATGGGCTCGCTGGCGCCTCCACCCCGATCGGTGACCAGGAAGCTCAGGTGCTCCGGTGTGTGCCCCGGCGTGTGGACCGCCTGGACCCGGATGTTGCCGACGTCGAAGGTGTCGCCGTCCTCGAGGAGCTGGACCTCGTAGTCGCTGTCCCTCGCCCACTCGTACTTCCAGTCCTCGTCCCCCTCGTCGGAGAGGTAGAGCTTCACGCCGTGCTGCTCGGCGAACTCGCGGGTCCCCGACAGGAAGTCGGCGTGGATGTGCGTCTCGGTGGCCGCGACGATGCGCAACCCCTCCTCACTGGCGATCTCCACGTAGCGGTCGATGTCGCGCTCGGGGTCGATGACCAGCGCCTCTCCTGTGGCCTGGCAGCCGATGATGTAGGCGTACTGGGCGAGCTCGGGATCGAAGATCTGTCGGAAGAACATGGTCGTCTCCGTGGGTCTGAGGCGTCAGCTGTGTGGCAGTCGATGGCGTAGGGCGCCGTAGGTCCAGACGCCCACCAGGGCGCTTAGGAAGGCGACGATCATGACCGTCACCCCGTTGCCGATGAGGACGTAGATGGGGCCGGGGCACGCGCCCAGCAGACCCCATCCGAGGCCGAAGGCGGTGCCCCCGATCCAGTACTGGTATCCGGGAGCGCGGAAGCGGTCCACCGGGATCTCCATCGGACGCTTCGTCAGCGAGGGCGCCTGGAGCTGCTTGATGAGCAGGACTCCCACGGCTCCCACGGCGACGGCCGATCCGATGATCCCGTACATGTGGAAGGACTGGAAGCGGAACATCTCCTGGATGCGGAACCAGGACACGACCTCGGAGCGCGTGAAGACGAAGCCCAGGACGATGCCGAGGATCAAGTATGGCCAGAGCCGCTCGGGCTTGGTCGCCATGGAGGGAGCGTCCGTCGCCGGCGTCCGGGCCATGGTGTCGGATCGCGTGGCCATCAGGAGCCTCCTCCGAGGATGAGGGGCAGGAGCAGATGGGTGGCGATGAGCCCCCCGGCGAAGAAGCCCAGCACCGCGACGAAGGATGTCGCCCGCAGCGCGGACAACCCAGAGATGGCGTGGCCCGAGGTACAACCGTTGGCGTAGCGGGTCCCGAACCCCACCAGGAACCCGCCCAGCACGATGAGGATGATGCCCGCGGGAGAGGCGAGCCCCGACCACGAGAAGATCTCGGACGGCACCAGCCCGGTGAAGTCGCCGATGCCCAGCGAGCTCAGGTCGGCCCGGGTGGCCGCAGAGATGTCCACGTCGGTGGAGCCGGTGGTCGCGGCGAGGAATCCGCCGATGACCAGGCCCAGGACCATGGTCAGGCGCCAGGCACCGCGGTTGCGCCAGGAGTACGAGAAGTAGTCCAGGTTGCGCGGAAAGGTGGCGGCGCAGATGTCCCGGAAGGTCGAGGAGACACCCCACTTCCGTCCCGCGTAGAGATAGACCAGCGGGACGGTCAGGCCGATGATCGGCCCAGCCACGTACCAGGGCCACGGTCGAGTGAGAAGATCCATGGGGTCAGTCTCCTGTAGCGAGTAGGGCCGATTGCTCCTCGGCCTGGGCTTCCAGACGGCTGCACATGATCTCGCACAGCCGGCTCACGGAGGGGTCGGTCACGCGATAGAAGGCGTACAGCCCCTCCTTGCGTCGATCGACGAACCCGGAGGCGCGCAGGATGCCGAGGTGCTTCGACACGTTGGCCTGATTGAGGCCGGTCTCCTCCACCAGCTCCGAGACGGACAGCTCGCCGCCGAGGAGGACGTCCAGGATCAGGAGCCGGGTGGGCTCGGCCAGGATCCGGAAGCGCTCCGCGACGAGCTCGAGAATCTCTTGAGGGAGTCGTTGGGCCATTGGCTTCATGATTGATTCACTATATGAACAGCCGGTAATATATTGTCGGCTCCGCCCCACGGTCAAGAGGGGGCCGGAGGCCCGCCGTCACCCCGCCCGGATCCCGCCGTCGGGTCGATCCCGCCCGGCGACCTCCGGGGCCCGTGGAGCGGCACCGTCCCGGCCCACGTCACGGCGTAGACCCGGGTACGCCACTCCGAGGCCGACGGCCCTGGCGACCACGTAAAGAAGGAAAGACAGCCAGAGCCCGAGGTTCGCCAGGCGAGGCATGAGGAGCATGGAGGCGCCGACGAATACGACGAGCGAGGCGACGCTGGCGTTCCGCATGGCCCGGGTAGCCGTGGCGCCGATGAAGATCCCGTCGAGCTGGAACGCGGGAAAGGAGAGGACCACGTAGAGCGCTGTCCAGGGCAGAAACGTCCGCGCCACCCCGCGGACCGCCTCCAGGTCGGTCAGGACGTCCACGGCGTACGGGCCGGCGGCCAGAATGATCGCCCCGAGGCTCAGAGCGGTGACGGCCGCCAGCTCCGTCGCCGAGCGGACGGCCCGTTCGAAGAGAAGGGGACGACCACCTCCAACGGCGCGTCCCACGTGGATCTCGGTCGCGTGCGCGTAGCCGTCGAGGAGATACGCACCCAGGCTGATGAGCTGGAGCAGGACGTGATTCGCCGCCAGGACCTCGTCGCCGAAGCGCGCCCCCTGGTTGGTGAACCAGGCGAAGCCCATGAGGAGAAAGAGGGTTCGCACCATGATGTCCCCGTTCGCCCCCAGGGTCTTCGCGGCCTTGTGCCGGTCCAGCACCCTCGACCAGGGAATGAACGCCTCCTGGTCGGCGTCGGCCCGAAGAAGACGCGTCACGAGACCGAGCGCGACGAAGAGCGTCGTCCACTCCGCCACCGCCGTGCCCACGGCGATCCCCTCGACGCCCCATCCGAGGACTCCTGCGAGGAGGACGTCCAGCAGCATGTTCAGCCCGTTGAGGATCAGCTGGACGGCCAGGAGATGACGCGTGCGACCGAGGCCGACGAAGGTGCCGAAGACGGCGAAGAGCCCCAGGCTCGCCGGCGCTCCCCAGATCCGAAGGTCGTAATAGGCCCGAGTGAGGCGCTCCACCCTCGGGGTCGCCCCGAGGAGCTCGAGGGAGAGCCAGGCGATGGGCTCCTGCAAGAGGACGAGGCCGAGCCCGATGCCCCCCGCCATGAGGAGCGCCCGAGCAAGCGTGGCTCGCACCTCGGCGCCGTCCTCCCTCCCGGACGCCTGAGCGGTGAAGCCCGTCGTCCCCATGCGCAGGAAGCCGAAGCTCCAGTAGACGAAGTTGAAGATGAGGGCACCGAGGGCGATGGCCCCCAGCTCCGCCACCGATCCGCTGTTTCCGATGACGGCCGTGTCGACGATCCCCAGCAGGGGAGTGGCCGCGTTCGCGACGACGATGGGCCAGGCGAGGGCGACAACGTCACGGCGGGTCACGTCGACCCGGGAGCTCAACGGCAGCCTCGGGGGGCCGTCTCCACGTGCTTGCGGGCGGCTGGCGACGCCGAAGGCTCGCCGAACCACCGGACGGCCCGGTAGACCCACCAGGCGCGGATCCCGGGCATGCCGTCCTCCCGGCACATGCGTCGCAGCTCCCGGTCCGCCGTGTCCCTCCAGCGCCGGGTATCGAGGGCGCCGAGACGCATGAGCTGATAGAGGGCATCGTGGACCAGCGACCCTCGCATGAAGCTCGGGGTGTCCACCGACGGCCCCGAGGGCCCGTCCCAGGCGTATCCGCTCCGGAGCGTGATGATCCCGTCGAGGGTCAGGCTCACCCATTCGGTGGTGATGGGCGTCTCGGGACGGATGGCCACTCGGTCCACGTGGGCCTCACGGAGCTGGTACTTGTATCCGCTCCGGTAGCGGATGCAACGCTTCGGCAACGGGTCCTCCCGTGGTTGGGGCCCTCGTGGGCGATGAGGCTCTCTAGCTTCCGCCTGGCAGGAGCGCGAAGGGATCGTCGGTCCCGCGAGCGCGGGCGCGAAGATCGGCCAGGGCCCTTCTCAGATCACCGTCGTAGAGTGCCAACAAGGCGTTGAAGTCCTCGAGCCGATGGTAATAGCGCATCCGGGACAGGAGCGTCGCGTTGTTGAGCGGTGTCTCGCGGAAGCCGGCGAAGGTGAGGGATTCGAGCGCGGGGGCCACGTCCTCGTCGAATCGCCGGAGCGCCTCGCCGAAGACCTCTTCCCGGCGTGCCAGCTTCCCCTCCCGGTCGAGGGACGGCGACGAGTATACCCGTTGGACCTCCACCACCAGCCGGTCCACGTAACTCCCGAAGCGCTGCACGTCTCGCCACCGCGCCCGGGCGCGGTCGCACTTCACCGTATCCGGACCCCCGCCACGGCGGGTACAGAAGAAGCGGATGGCCGCCACCCGGCCGACGAAGGTCGCCAGACTCTCGTTGAAGGTGACGTGGCCCGGAACGAAGATCTGTCGATGGGTGAGCTCGTGCATGAGGGTGGTCACCACCTCGACGTCGTCGGTGTCCAACGTGGTCGAGAGGACGGGATCGTCGAACCACCCCAGCGTGCTGAACGCCGACGTTGGACGGACATACGTGTCGAGGCCCTCCTCCCTCAGCTCCTCGGCCTCCTCCAGGGCGTCCTCCGCGGAAAAGTGGCCCTTGTAGGGCACCCGGCCGACGAAGGGGAACCACCAGGTCTTGGGTACGAGCCGGTCCCGGTAGGCGGCCGAGACCACGACGGCGAGGGTATCCCGCTCCAGCTGCGTGTACCGCGTGTAGCTCTCGCCCACGTCGAACCCGAGCTCCGTGGCGGCGAAGCGGCGGGCGTCCATGATCCAGGCCAGCTTGACCCGGATCCCCGGATCGACGGCGGAGTCGGCCAGAACCCGATGGATGGGCTGGCGGGCTCGAAGGATCTCGGCCTGGGTCAGGCTCGCCCTGACCACGTACACTGGGGAGCAGCCTCCGGTCAGGAGCCCCAGCGCCAACGCCGCGGCCAGGCGCCGGCTCACCCGCCTCCCCCCTCCCCCACGTAGACGCGATCATCGGGCTCCACCGCGATGCGGAGCTCGACCAGATCGGCGTCCTCGGCGATCTCGGCCGGGATCTCCCGGGCCGCCTTGGTCAGGGCCGCTCCCGCGTGCTCCGCTTCGACCACGAAGGTGTGGTACCGTTGCCGCCGGCCCCCGTGGCGTACCGTGATCTGAAAGCGCATGTCGCAATCTACCGAGGCGCGACCGCCCTACCTATCCTCAACCATGCTCATCGTCAGGATCGTCTATCAGGCGGCCATCGCCGTCGTCCGTGTGCTCTCCCCCGTGCTCTCCCTGGGGACGTCCAAGCTCGCCCGCGGCATGGAGGGCCGTCGGCACGCGCACGACAAGCTCGCCGCCTGGGGCGGAACCCTGCGGGACCCCCACCGGCCGGTCGTGTGGTTCCACGCCCCCAGCGTCGGGGAGGGTCTGCAGGCTCGCGCGGTGAAGGACGCCCTCGTGTCCCGCCTCCCGGACGTCCAGGTGGTCTTCACCTTCTTCTCTCCGTCTGCGGAGAAGCTGGCCGACGCCTTCGGCGCGGACGTGACCGCGTATCTCCCGTGGGACCTCCGTGGACCGGTGTCCCGGGTGCTGGACGGGCTTCATCCGGAGGCCGTCGTCTTCACGAAGACGGAGATCTGGCCGGTGGTGATCGCCGAGGCCCGCCGGCGGGCCATTCCCAGCGTCATCGTCGGCGCCACGGTTCCGGAAGGCGCCGGCCGGGCGGGCTGGCCGGCCCGGCTCCTGATGCGAGAAAGCTGGGCGTCGCTCTCCCTGGCTTGCGCCATCTCCGACGAGGACGCGGCACGGCTGACCGAGCTGGGGGTGCCGCCGGAGGCGGTCGTCGACACCGGCGATCCGGCCATCGACTCTGCGGCGATGCGCTTCGACGCCGCGCCCGCGGACGCTCCATACCTGACTCCCTTCCGTGCCCGTCCTCGCCCCACCGTGGTCGCGGGCTCCACCTGGGCCTCCGACGAGGCGGTCCTCCTTCGGGCCATGGATCGCATTCGCCAGGACGTCCAGGACGTCCGGCTGGTGGTCGCTCCGCACGAGCCGACGCCCGATCACATGGCCCGGCTCCTCCAGGAGCTCGCGGCCCTGGGATGGCGGACCGCGACGCTGACCGACGTGGAGATCGACGACGGGGCGTCGGGCCCGCCGCGGGACGGCCCCAGCGCCGATGCCGTCGTGGTGGATCGGGTCGGGGTGCTGGCGCACCTCTACGGTGTCGCGTCGGTCTCCTTCGTCGGGGGCGGATTCCACGACCACGGTCTCCATTCGGTGCTCGAGCCGGCCGCTGCCAGGACACCCGTGGCGTTCGGTCCCAGGCATGGGAACAGCCGGGCGGCCGCGGATCTCGTGGAGGTCGGTGGCGCGAAGGTTGCAAAGAACCCGGTCGAGCTGTCCGCCATCCTCCTGCAGTGGCTGCAGAACGAAGCGTCCCGGAAACGCGCTGCTGGCGCGGCTTTCGAGTATATTCAACGACACCGCGGCGCGTCCGAGCGCACCGCCCTCCGACTGGAAAGAATCATCCGATCATCGGCATGAACGAACCAGCCTCGGTCCCCGAGATCACCCCCGTGGAGCTCAAGAAGCGTCTCGACGCCGACGACCCTCCGGTCCTCGTCGACGTACGCGAGCCCTTCGAAGCGAACATCGCGGACCTCCCGGATCCGGACCAGGTCCGGATCCCCACCGGTGAGTTCGCCCGCCGGTACTCCGAGCTCGATCCGGAGCAGGAGCTCGTCCTGTACTGTCGCAGCGGGTCGCGGAGCGCCTGGGCGACGCAGCTTCTTCAGGCCAAGGGCTACCAGAAGGTCCGGAACCTCGAGGGAGGCATCCTCCGCTGGCGCCAGGACGTCGATCCGAGTCTCACGGCGTACTGAGCTCCATCCCATGTCCCTTCAGCAACCTTCGGGCTCCGCTCTGGTGGCGGCTCTCCTCCTCGCCGGGTGTGGCACGGAAGATGGTGGGGGAGATCCCTGGCCGCTGTCCGAGATGGACCTTCCCGAAATGGAGGCAGGTGCGGCCTCCGCCGTCGTGGACTCCTTCCCGGCGGCCCTCTCGGTGGACCTCCTCGTAGAGGGCATGCCGGAAGCGGGCGCCAGGACGACCGGATGGTCCGGCGACCCGGGTCCATGGCCCGACGGGACGGCGATGTCCCGCCGGGACGGTGGGTCGGTGTCGGAAGGGAAGATCGCACCGGTGGCGCCGCATGCCCTCTCGTCGCTCCCCGACAGCCTCACCGATCTCATGGGTCGAAGCCTCCGGGACGAGGGAGAGGCCTCATCCACTGCCACGGGGAGCGGCCGGGAGGTGTCCGGACCCTTGGTCCATACGCCGGCCTCCGACCTGGAGGATTTTCCCGAGGCGCGCTTCCCCCGGCCGGAGCACGTGCGCGGCCTCTACGTGAACGCGTGGGCCGCCGGATCCGCGGCCCGTATCGCCGCTCTTCTGGAGACGGCGCGTCGGACGGAGATCAATGCCTTCGTCATCGACATCAAGGACGCCTCCGGGTACGTGAGCCATGCCAGCGGGGTGCCGATGGCTCGCGAGGTGGGAGCCACCGGGGAGCGCCGGATCCGGGATCTCCCCGGCCTGCTCGACCGGCTGGAGGCGGAGGGCATCTACCCCATCGCCCGCATCGTCGTGGCGAAGGATCCCGTGTTGGCGAGCGCCCGCCCTGGACTGGCCATCCAGGACACCTCCGGGGGGGTCTGGATCGACCGCAAGGAGATCGTTTGGCTCAATCTCTACGAGCCGGAGGTCTGGCGATATCACGTGGATCTGGCTCGAGAGGTGGCCGCCATGGGCTTCCCCGAGATCCAGTGGGATTACATCCGTTTCCCGGACGCCCCCGAGGCGGATCTCGCACGCGCGGTGTTCCCGGGGGCGAAGGGACGATCGCGGACCGATGCCGTCCGCGGCTTTCTTTCCTACGCCCGGGAGTCCCTATCCGATCTCCCGGTCCGCTCTACGGCCGACGTGTTCGGCGTGACCACGACGTTCAACCGCGACATTGGCCTGGGACAGCTCTGGGAGTCCTTCATCGACGTGGTGGACGTGGCCCTGCCCATGGTCTATCCCAGCCACTACTGGGAGGGGAGCTTCGGGTACGATGAGCCCAACGCATACCCGTACGAGGTCGTGCGCGCCGCACTCGAAGATGCGCTCCGTCGGTCCGGGCGCGTCCACGGGGCGGGCCTCACGCGGCCCTGGATCCAGGACTTCACGTTGGGACGACCGGTGTACGGTCCCGCCGAGGTGCGGGCTCAGATCCAGGCGGCGTACGACGTCGGGATCGAGGAGTGGATCCTCTGGAACCCCTCCAGCCGCTACACCGTCGGAGCGCTCGAGCCGACCGAGGGCTTCCTGGACGAACCGCTTCTCCGGGTGGCCGGAGTCCTCACTCCGGCGTCACGGAGATTCCTGGTCATCGATTCGGTGGAGGCGCTCCCACCCGCTCCGGACTCTCTGCGGCTCTTCCATGCCTCTCCCGGGGACTCGGCCGCGACCCTCGAGCCCTCGGCGGGGGTCGCTTCGGATCCGGTCGGAGAGGACAGCGTGGATACGGCGCCGGCCGACACGGTGAGCGTTGCGGCCGACACGCTGGGTCCGTCGGCGGCGATACCGAGCCCAGTGGGCGACACGCTGGTCCCGGTCGAGCCCCCACCGGCTCCCCGCTAGCGGGCGTCTCCACGGCTGCCGGATCCGTCCTGGGTCCCCGGTAGCGACGGATCGACGTCAGGCGGCCACGGTGGCGAACTGGAGCTCGTGGAGTCGCGCGTAGAGCCCGTCGGCTTCCAGAAGCTCGTCGTGGGATCCCTCTTCGTGGACCCGACCGTGGTGCATGACGAGGATGCGGTCGGCGTTCTGGACGGTGGAGAGGCGATGGGCGATGACCAGGGAGGTGCGTCCCTGGAGGAGCTCGTCCGTGGCTGCCTCGATCTTGGCTTCGATCTCCGAGTCCACCGAGCTCGTCGCCTCGTCGAGGACCAGGATCCTCGGATCGAACGCGAGAGCCCGGGCGAAGCTCACCAACTGTCTCTGCCCCACCGAGAGGGTGGATCCCCTCTCTCCCAGGGGCTGCTCGTATCCCTGCTCCAGGCGGTCGACGAAGTCCGACGCGCCGACCCTCTCGGCAGCCTCCACCATGCTCTCGTCGTCGATCTCGGGTGACCCCAGCCGAACGTTGTACGCCACGTCTTCGCTGAAAAGGAAGACGTCCTGGAGCACCAGCCCGATCCGGCCCCGGAGCTCGGCCAGCGGGAGCCGGTCGATGGGGACACCGTCCACCAGGATTCGTCCACGCCGGACGTCGTAGAAGCGCATGAGAAGGTTGATCAGGGTCGTCTTGCCGGCTCCCGTATGGCCGACGATGGCCACCTTCTCTCCGGGAGGGACTTCGAAGCTGACGTCCTCCAGGACCCAGTCGGGCGTCCCGTCGGCTCGGTCCTCGTAGGCGAACCAGACGTTCTCGAAGACGATGCGGCCCTGTCCGTCGGCCGGCAGGTGCAGGGGATCCTCGGGATCCGCGACGGCGATGTCCTCGTCGAGAAGCTTGAACACCCGCTCCGAGGACGCCATGGCCGCCTGCAGGAGATTGTACTTCTCGGAGAGGTCCTGGATGGGACGGAAGAAGCGCCTCGCATACTGGAGGAAGGCGGCGATGACGCCCACGGTGATGAGGCCGTCGAGCATCCGGAGGCCGCCGTACCAGAGAATCAGCGCCAGCGCCAGCGCGGTGAAGAACTGG
>JAWVZK010000010.1:0-32552 GCA_033722275.1 Longimicrobiales bacterium
CCTCCATGAGCCGCTCCACCTCCCGGCGGCGGGCGGTACGCTCGTCCTCGGCCGTGGCCTCGTCCACCAGGCCGTGCCCGAGGCGCTCGTCGATGTCGCGCCCCTTCAGCCACCCCGCGAAGGTGGCGGTATCGTGGGTGCCGAACGACGAGACCTCGGTGGCCCGGGGAGGATGCGGATCCTCCCTCGCAGCGTCGAACTGCGCCAGGTACATTCCCGCGATGCCGTGGCGATGAAGCGCCTCCTCCACCTCGTCGGGCACGGTGCCCAGATTCTCGCCGACGATCTCGCAGTGGTGCCGGTGGGACTCGAGGCAGAGCACGGCGAAGAGCTCTTCGGCCGGGTAGCGGACATAGCTGCCTTCTTCGATGCCGCCCCCCGCCGGGATCCAGAAGAGACGCGTCAGGGCCATGACGTGGTCCACACGCAGCACATCGGCCACGGCGGCTTGATGGGCCACCCCATCCGCGAGATACCGGTGCCCCTCCGCCCGCGAGGCCTCGGGGAGCACGGGTGGGAAGCCCCAGCTCTGACCGCTGGGGAAGGCGCGGTCGGGTGGCGCGCCCACCGAGATCCCGGATGCGAAGAGCCCCTGGCGGGACCACGGATCGAAGCCGTCGGGGTGTACGCCGACGGCGAGGTCGAGGCCGATACGGAAGCCGTCCGAGGCCAGCCGCGAGCCCAGTTCGCCGAGCTGTCGACGCGCCTCCACCTGTGCGATCAGATGGAAGCGTTCCTCGCCAGGGTCGACGTCCTCGTCCCTCGGCGTCCCCCGTCGAGCGCCACGGGGCCATCGACGCCAGTCCCTACCGAGTCGGGCCTGAGCGCCCCGGAAGCGGGCGTACGCGCGAAGCTCCTCGTCGACGCGCGCAGCGTCGGGGGAGGGTCGGGCGTCCAGCGCCGCCCGGACCTCGGCGTCGGCGCGCTCGACATCGAGTCCGGGCGACGGAGGCGTGGGACGGTGGGCGTCACCCAGATCGAGGATCAGCTCGCTCCAGAAGAGGCGACTGACGGGAGAATAGGGGCTCGGCTCCGACGGGGGACGGTTGAAGGTGGGAAGCAGAGGCAGGACGGCCGCGACGTCGCCGCCTCGCGCTCCCGTCCATCGGCAGAAGGCTTCGAGGTCGCGAAGATCCCCGACCGATCGGCTCCGGGAGGATCGAAGGGCCGACAGATGGACGGCCAGTCCCCAGGACGCGGTGCCGCCGCGGGGACGCCAGGCCCGTCTCGGTGCCGAGATGACGGTGCACTCCTCGCTCCGGCCGGCTGTCTCGAGCCGCAGGCGATGGTAGCCGAAGGGAAGCTGCTCGGGCCGCTCCGAACCCTCGCCTCGTCCCGAGGATGCCTCGAGACGGGAGCCCGGCTCGCCCCGCGGTCCTCCGAGGAGCTGTCGCTCTTCGCCATCCTCCCGGACGAAGGTGAGCCGGACGTCCGTTCCGGCGTGAAGCCTCCGCCCCGGCGGCTCGCCGGAGACACTGGACGAGGGGGCGCGCAGCGCTGCGGCGTCCAAGCGACCGTCCCACGCCACGATGACCTCGGACAGCATCCGGGACTGGCGGAGACGGCTCACGTAGCCCAGTGCCTCGGCGGCGTCGGCGGGCGAACGGATCTCCGGTCCGACGGCCGAGCACAGCGCGACGAGGCCCTCGGGCGGGACCTCCACCCGTCGTCCGAGCCCGTCCCGGTATCCGGTCAGGACCCCGAGCTCCCGGGCCAGCTCCTGGAGCGCGGAGGCTTCCGGGCCATCCATTCCACGGTTCATGGTGACGAGGCGGTGTCCTTGAGGAGGATCGGTCCGGCGTCGGCGGGAGCCGTCCGGGAGTTCTCGACGAGAAATAGTGGCGCACTGGGGCCGGTCCTGTCATGCCGCAGTCGCGAAAGTGCGTGACCTCGACGATATTCAGTCGCTACCTTACACAGTGGTTGGACGTCGCGAGCAGAGACGGCGCGCGATGGGTAGCATCGAATCAAGGGGCCCCCAGACCCGTGAACGAGAAACCATCCTCCAACGCCGAGTCGGGCGAGAGTCCGGGCATCTCAGGCGTGGACCTGCGCGGCATCGGCACCGAGCCCGACGAGCGGTTCGATCGGCTGACACGCCTGGCGCGCCATCTTTTCGACACGCCGTTGGCCCTCCTCAACTTGGCGGACTCCGACCGACGTTGGGTGAAATCCCGTTGGGGGCTCGATCCGGGCAAGCCGCCGGCCGAGCTCCCCTTCTGCACTCAGGCGCTGAAGGGCGACGACGTCCTGATCGTGCCCGACGCCCGGCGCGACGCCCGCTTCCGTGACCAGCCCCTGGTCGTCGATCTCCCCGAGATCCGGTTCTACGCCGGCTGTCCGCTGCGGGCGCCGGACGGGAGGCCCCTGGGCACGCTGTGCGTCATCGACCACGAGCCTCGAGAGGTGGACGAGGACGCCGCCGGCGTCCTCCGCGATCTCGCATGGATGCTCGAGCAGGAGCTCAAGTCGGCGTCCTTGGCCACCCTCGACGACCTCACGGGCCTCACCAACCGCCGCGGCTTCGACGCCATCGCCGCGCACACCATCGCGATGTGCCGCCGGGTCGACGAGCCGGCTACCCTCCTCTACTTCGATCTGGACGAATTCAAGGAGATCAACGACACGCTGGGGCACGCGGCGGGCGACCGGGTGCTCCGTTCCTTCTCGGAGCAGCTGGAGGCGACGTTCCGGGACTCGGACGTGGTGGCCCGCATGGGCGGTGACGAGTTCTGCGTTCTCTTGACGTCGGCCAGGCCGGACGACGTGCAGCGTCCGCTTTCGTTGCTGGAGGGTCGCCTGAAGACACGGGAGGGCGAGCCTCTCATCCGGTTCAGCGTGGGCGTGGTGGCGTACGACCCGATGCGCCATCGCACGGTGAAGGACCTGGTCGACGACGCCGACCTGTTGATGTACCGGCAGAAGCGCGCCCGGAAAGACGAGGGTCGAGGGCTCACAGGACCCTGAGCTCGGCCTCCTCGCGCCCGGCCTCCCGTCGCCCCTCGTCGACGTCGACGAAGGCGAGGAGGATGGCGCCGACGACGAAGAAGGCGACGAGAAAGCCGATGGCGTTGCGGCTGTTCCCGGTGCTCATGGCCACGGCGCCGAACAGCAGCGGCCCCACGACCGCGGCGAAGCGGGAGAAGACGCTGTAGAAGCCGAAGAACTCCCCGGACTTGTGCTTCGGGATCAGGCTGGCGAAGAGCGAGCGGCTGATGCCCTGAACGCCTCCCTGAACCAGGCCGACCAGGACCGCGAGGGCGTAGAAGTGCGTGGCCGTCTGCATGAAGTAGCCCAGAGCGCTGATCCCGACGAAGACGGCGAGCCCCGCGAATATGGAGCGCTTGGCGCCCAGGACCCCGGCGAGCATCCCGTACGCGAAGGTGGCGGGGATGCCCACGAACTGCACCACGAGGATGGCGCCGATGAGGGCGGTGTCTTCGATGCCGATGTCGGCTCCGTAGATGGCGGCCATCCGCTGCATGGTGCTGATCCCGTCGTTGTACACGATGAAGGCCAGGAGCATCAGCGCCGCCTGGCGGTACGAGCGAAGCTCGCGGAACGTGCGGGCGAGGCGGGACACGGCGACGCGCACCGGATTCATTCCGGGGACCTCGGAGGGCTCCAGGGCGGCAGACGGTTCCCGGACGCGGCGGAAGACCGGGATGGAGAAGAGAAGCCACCAGACGGCCACGGACAGGAGAGCCAACCGCCACGGCAGAGTCCGCTGGGCGTCGGAGAGCCCCTCTCCCGAGGGCAGGCCGAAGAGATCCGGCCTCAGGATCCAGGCGAGGTTGAGCGCCAGCAGGACCCCTCCGCCCAGATATCCCAGGGCATAGCCCGCCGTGGAGACGCGGTCGATCTCGTCGTCTTCGGCGATGTGGGGCAGAAGAGACTCGTAGAAGACCCGGCTCCCCTGCGCCCCGATACCGGCCAGGACGAAGAGGACGAGGGCCAGCACCCACTGACCGGTTCCCACCAGGAAGAGGGCCCCCGTGGAGAGGAGGCCCCCCGCCAGGAAGACGCCCAGGAGCTTCTTCTTGACCGCGGCGTAGTCCGCCATCGCGCCGAGGACGGGTGAGAGCACCGCGACGATCGCGATGGTGGCGCTGTTGGCGAAGGCCACGTACGCAGACGCCGGGAAGTCCTCGGCTGTCACGTAGAGGCCGAAATAGATGGGGAAGACGGCCGTGACGATGGTCGTCTCGTACGCCGAGATCCCCCAATCGTACATGGCCCACGCCCGGAGCTCCGGACGGTGCAGACCCAGAGCCTCGAGGGCACGATGGATCGGCCCTCCCTCCTCTCGACTCATCGCCGTTTCTCCGACATGGATGGCGGAAGGACCCGCGTCGCCGAGAAGGGTGCGGGCAGCGTCGTCCGCCCATCATCTTGTAACTTTCCCGCTGTCGCAAGCTGAAGCCGAGGGCGTCGTCCTCGGAGATCCCTACGCCGCCGCGAACCTCCTTGTCCGAATCCGAACGCCCCCGCTCCGGTCACCGGGGCACGCACGTCGCTTCTCGTTCCGAGACCGCCGGAGAGGGCGTGGACGACGGCTTCGGGGCCTTCGCCGGAGTCTTCACGCCGTCCATCCTGACGATCCTCGGCGTGATCATGTACCTGCGCTTCGGCTGGGTCGTTGGGAACGTGGGGCTCTGGCAGACGCTCCTCATCGTCACCATCTGCACGTCCATCACGGCGCTGACGGCGCTCTCCATGGCGGCCATCGCCACGGACCGGCAAGTGAAAGCCGGCGGTGCCTACTACATGATCAGCCGCTCTCTTGGCGTGGAGACGGGTGGGGCCGTGGGGATCCCCGTGTACTTCGCCCTGGCGTTCTCCGTGGCGCTCTACACCATCGGCTTCGCGGAGAGCGTGACGCGGGTCTTCCCCGTGATCCCGCAGACGGAGCTGGCTGCCGTCACCACCGTCGTCGTGGCGATCCTCGCCATCGTCAGCGCCCGACTGGTGATCCGGACGCAGTACTTCATCATGGCCGCCATCGGTCTTTCCCTCCTCTCCCTCCTCTTCGGCGGACCCATCGAGGAGACGAGCATCCAGTTCCAGCCGGCGGCGAATCCGGAGGCCGGCTTCTGGGTGGTCCTGGCGGTCTTCTTCCCCGCGGTCACCGGGATCGAGGCCGGGGTGAACATGAGCGGCGACCTGAAGGATCCGTCGCGTTCCATCCCGAGAGGCACGCTGGCCGCCCTGGGCGTGGGCTACGTCGTGTACATGTCCCTGCCGGTGATCCTCTCGATGCGGGCCTCTCCCTCGACGCTCATCGAGGACCCCCTGGTCATGCGGCAGATGGCCTTCTGGGGAGACGCCATCTTGCTGGGGGTCTGGGGCGCCACCCTGTCCAGCGCGCTGGGGAGCATACTCGGAGCGCCCAGGGTCCTGCAGGCGTTGGCCAGAGACGGGGTGCTCCCACGCTGGATGAGGATCCTGGGCAAGGGGAGCGGATCCGCCGACGAGCCCAGGGTCGGGACGGTGGTCACCCTCGCCGTGGCGCTGGGGGCGGTGACCTTGGGGGAGCTGAACGTGATCGCGCCGATCCTCACGATGTTCTTCCTGGCCTCGTATCTGTCGGTGAATCTGGGTGCCGGGCTCGAGAACCTCCTGGGCAGTCCCTCCTTCCGGCCGTCGTTCCGGGTCCACTGGGGCTTCTCGCTGCTCGGGGCGGCCGGCTGTCTCGCCGTCATGTTCCTCATCAACGCCCTCGCGACGCTGGCGGCGGCGGTGGTGATCCTCGGCGTCTTCCTCTGGTTGGAGCGACGGGAGATGCAGACCACCTGGGGGGACGTGCGCAAGGGTGTGCTCCTATCCGTGGCCCGCGGCGCCCTCCTACGACTCGAGGGCGAGGAGCCGGATCCGAAGAACTGGCGTCCCAACATCCTGGTCCTTTCCGGGGCTCCCACGGGACGCTGGCATCTCGTGGAGTTGGCCGACGCGCTGACGCACGGGCGAGCGCTGATGACGGTGGCCACGATCCTGAAGACGGGGTCGCGTGGCACCGAGGCGCGCCAGAAGATGCAGCACCACATATCCGACTATCTGGCGAGGCGCGGGGTCCAGTCGCTGGTGCGGGTCGAAGAGGCGGACACGCCCTTCGAGGGGATGAAGCGTCTGGTCTCCACCTACGGTTTCGGGCCCCTGGTCCCCAACACGGTGCTGGTGGGAGCCACGGAGCAGCCGAGCCATCGGGCGGCCTACTGCCGTTCCCTGGCCATGATGCACGAGATGAAGCGCAACGTGATGGTCCTTCGATACGACGACGATCGGGGCTTCGGCGACCGGGAGCGCATCGACGTATGGTGGGGTGGACTGCAGAAGAACGGTGGGCTGATGATGCTCATGGGATATCTGCTCCGGACCAGCATCCTCTGGCGCAGAGCCACGTTGCGGGTGAAGCTGATGGTTCCGGATGAGCGAGCGGCCGACGCCGCGCGTGAGAACCTGAACGAGATCATCCAGGGGCTCCGCGTGGGGGCCGAGGCTCGCGTCCTCGTCGGTGAGCAGTCCCGCTTCCCGGAGATCCTACGGGAGTCCTCCGCCGACGCGGATCTGGTCCTCCTGGGCCTGGCCGAGCCCAGCGCGGTGGACGACTTCGAGGCGTACTACCAGAGATTACAGATCATGTCCGAGGGCCTTCCTTCCACCGCCTTCGTCCTCGCCTCCGAGCGCCTCGACTTCGCCGAGGTGCTCCTCTGATGACGTCGGGGCACCGTAGCGATAGCTTGCCGAGGTGAGCGAGCTCGACCCGGTTGTCGCCGTCCTGCTGTTCTCCTCCCTGGCGGCCTTCACGGCCGCGCTCGGAGTGCTGCCCCACGCGGTCCCGGGACGTCTCGCGACGCCGGTGCTCGGATGGGGGAACGCGCTCGCCTCCGGCCTCATGCTGGGCGTGGCCTATTCCCTCACCACCGTCCAGACGGATGCCGACATTCTCCGGGGTGGGGCGGGGGCGGTTCTCGGCCTCGTCTTCGTGCGGATGACCCACGGGTTCACCGGTGTCCAGGATCTGGACCTGAACCGCCTCGACGAGCTCGATCCCGCGTACGGCTATCAGCTCTTCCTCGTCAACACGCTGCACGCGGCGTACGAGGGGATCGCCATCGGCGTGGCCATGCTCGTCTCGCTGCCGTTCGGGATCTCCATGGCCGTCGCCCTGGCGATGCACAACGTCCCCGAGGCGATGGTCTTTACCGCGGTCCTGCGCGAAAGGGGAGTTAAGCTCCTGCACGCGGCGGTTCTCGTGGTCGCCACCAACCTCAATCAGGTCCTCCTGGCCGTGGTCACCTACTCGGTCCTCGACGCCCTCGAGGGGGTCCGGCCCTGGACCCTCGGGTTCGCCGTAGGGTCGCTGATCTACCTGGTGCTCGAGGAGCTTCTGCCGGAGTCGTATCGGCAGGCCGGCCATACGAGCATCTCGCTGGTGACCCTGGTGGCCATGGGAATCGTCGTGGCGCTGGGGGGAGGAGCCTTCGGATGAGCGACTGGCTCGTCGTCTTCCTCTACGCCTTCGCCACGGCCGTGGCGACGGGGCTCGGCGCCCTCCCGTTCGTCTTCTTCCAGGACGTCTCGGACCGCTTCGTCGCCTACTCCAACGCCATCGCAGCGGGGTTGATGCTGGGAGCGAGCTTCGGCCTCGTGGCGGAGGGAACCTCCCACGGTCGTCTCGAGACCCTCGGGGGCGCCCTCATCGGGGTCGCCTTCATCCTGCTGACCCAACGGTACCTGGACGATTACGACGAGGAGGAGCTGGTCTTCGGAGCGGCCCGGGGGGAGAACGCGCGAAAGATGTTCCTCATGCTCATCGTCATGACGGTGCACTCCTTCTCCGAAGGCGTAGCCGTGGGCGTGTCGTTCGGAGGGGGAGTGGAGCTGGCGACGGTCATCACCCTGGCCATCGCCGTGCACAACATCCCGGAGGGCGTCGCCATCACGGCCGTCATGCGGCCACGGGGCATGAGCCTCCCGAGGTGCGCCGGCTGGAGCGTGGTCTCGTCCCTCCCCCAGCCTCTCATGGCCGTCCCGGCCTTCCTCTTCGTGGAGGCGTTCCGACCCGGTCTCCCGTGGGGGATCGGCTTCGCGGCGGGCGCCATGATCTTCATGGTCCTCGGCGAGCTCCTTCCCGAGGCGTTGGAGGAGGGACGGCGCTCCCAGGTGGCGACGCTGGCCACGCTCAGCATCATCGCCATGATGCTCTTCCAGCGCTCCCTCTGAGGGCTACGGGGCTCCGGGCCGGACTCCCGCAAGCGGAACCTCCACCACCGCGTCGTCCCCCACGGCGAAGATGCGGTCCACCGCGTGGGGGCGGATCTCCGCACCACCCGTCAGCCCTCCGAAGGACGGGAGGACGATCTCGCCGGGCTTGACCCAGAAGCACGGTGCTCGGATCCGGTCGCCCCCGGGGCCACGGAGCTTCACCACCGGGTGCAGATGGCCCGAGAGGGAGGGACCGGCGGGGGCCGGGGAGCGCCCGGCAGGCTCGTGCCGCAAGACGAAGGGCTCGAAGGGGTGGGGCCCCTCCACCGTGTCCATCTTCAGCCCGGAGGGAGGATCGCCGGCGCCGCGGTCGTGGTTCCAAGGGGACGACGGCGGTCATCCACCGGCGTCGCCGGCGGAGGGCGATGGACCCCCTCCGTCGATCTCGCGTGCTGTACCCGTGGGACCCATCCACGTAGAATGCGCTGGGAATCGGGTCCTCATGGAGGTGGCATGTCCCGTGGTCGGCAGAAGATCGGAACGAACCCCGCGTGGGCGTCCGGGCTCTTGCTCCCGCTCCTGGCGGTCCTGTTCGTCTGCGCGTGGTTCGGCTGCTTGACGCCCGCGGCCGTAGCCCAGGAGGAGGAGCGGGGTCACCGCCCGGACCTGGAGGCCGGACGATCCCAGTATCTGGCCAACTGCGCGCGATGCCACGGCGTGGAGGGCGGAGGGGGCGAAGGTCCCCCCCTGGCGCGAGTCGTGCTCCCCCGGGCACCCACGGACACGGCCCTGGTGCGTCTCATCGCGGCCGGGATCGACGGAACGGCCATGGGTCCCACGTGGTGGCTCTCGAGGGAGGACCGTGAGAACGTCGCGGGCTTCGTCCGCTCCCTCGCGACCTCGGAGGCCGAGGATGGAGCGGGCCTGGCGGGAGATCCCGAGAGGGGTGAGGACGTCTTCCGGGAGGCCGGGTGCGAAGGGTGCCACACGGTCCACGGCTTCGGAACGGCCCGCGGACCGGACCTCTCCACGGTGGGCGGGCGCCGAGGAGTGACGTATCTTCGCCGGGCCATCGTGGACCCGGCGGCGGCGCTCCCCAGGGGCATGACGGCCATGCCCACCGACTTCGTCGACTACCTCGTGGTGCGCGTCGTGGACGCGGAGGGTGGCGTGCTGCGCGGCATGCGCATGAACGAGGACACGTATACCATCCAGATCAAGGACGCTCGTGGAGTGATCCATTCGTACGACAAACGCGATCTCACGAGCCTGGAGCGTGAGTTCGACCGAAGCCTCATGCAGAGCTACGAGGATCGCCTGACCGAAGATGAGCTCGACGATCTCATCGCCTATCTGGCGAGCCTCTCCGGAGGGCCGAGGGGGATCTCGTGACGGTCCGTGGGTGCATTCCGGTAGCGTTCGCCGCCCTCTTGAGCCTCGGATCACCTTGGGCAGCCGAGGCCCAGACGGAGGCTTCATCGAGTGGAGGTGCGCGCGGTACCGAGACGGTGCGTACCGTGGTCCCGTACGACCGGATCGTCGACGCCGCTTCGGAGCCCGGGAACTGGTTCACCTACTCGGGCACGTACGCCGCGCACCGGTTCTCGCCCCTCGAACAGATCCACACGGGGAACGTGGGGAGGCTGAGCGTGGAATGGGTCTATCAGACCCGGCCAGGACTCGTGGAGACGACACCCGTGGTGGTGGACGGCATCATGTACCTGACGGAGCCGCCCAGCACCGTGACCGCGCTGGACGCCCGGACGGGACGTCGCATCTGGCGATGGCTGGACAAGGTGCCCGAGGAGACGCTCAACATCGGCTTTCCGCGGGTGAATCGTGGCGTGGCGGTGCTGGACGGGACGATCTACGTGGGCACCCTCGACGCCCGCCTGGTGGCTCTGGACGCCGAGTCGGGGGTGGAGCGCTGGTCCACCGTGGTGGCGGACAACAGCGTAGGCTTCTCCATGACCGGCGCGCCTCTGGCCATCAACGGGAAGGTCATCGTAGGCGTGGCGGGCGCCGAGGCGGGCATCCGAGGCTTCCTCGACGCCTACGATGCCGAGACCGGGGAACGGATCTGGCGGACCTACACGGTGCCCGCACCTGGCGAGCCCGGTAGCGAGACGTGGCAGGGAAACGCCTGGGAGCACGGGGGTGGATCGACCTGGCTCACGGGCTCGTACGATCCGGAGCTGAACCTGGTCTACTGGGGTACGGGGAACCCGGCTCCCGATTGGAACGGGGACGTGCGGCCCGGCGACAATCTCTACACGGCGTCCCTCATCGCCCTGGACGGAGACAGCGGCGAGATGCGGTGGCACTTCCAGTTCACCCCGCACGACACCCACGACTGGGACGCCACCGAGATTCCGGTCCTCGTGGACCTGGAGTACGGGGGAGAGGAGCGGAAGCTGGTGGTGATGGCCAACCGCAACGCCTTCTACTACGTCCTCGATCGTGAGACGGGCGCGTATCTCCATGGTCAGGAGTACTCGAAGCAGACGTGGGCCGAAGGGCTGGACGAGACCGGGCGTCCCATCGTCATCCCGGGCACCGAGCCGAGTCGGGAAGGGACCCTGGTGTGGCCCAGTCTCCAGGGTGCGACGAACTGGTTCAGCCCCAGCTACAGCCCACGCACCGAGATGCTCTACGTCCCGGTGCGTCACATGGGAGCCGTGTACTACAAGGCCGCGGCGCGGTACGTCCCCGGGCAGCCGTTTCTCGGCGGTGGGGAGCAGGCCCTGGGTGGGGACGACGCGTGGGGATACGTGAAGGCCCTGGATGTCCGCACGGGCGACATCCGGTGGCAGCACAGGGTGTTGACCCCATTGTGGAACGGGGTCATGGCTACGGGCGGCGGCGTCGTGTTCGGCGCCACGAACGAGGGGAACTTCTTCGCCCTCGACGCCGAGACCGGCGCTTCACTCTGGGACTTCCAGGCGGGAGCTCCCGCCCGATCCAACCCCATGTCCTTCCAGCTCGACGGTCGTCAGAGGATCGTCATGTCGGCGGGGAACGCGCTCTTCGTCCTCTCTCTGCCAGAGGATTGAGAGCGGCTCGCTCCGACCGGGGCCGGGCGGGCGCCGCGGCGTCGTGTTGAGACGGAGCGTCCGCCGGCGTAACGTGGGTCGCGGCGAGGGCGTCGAGTGGTTCGACTCCCGTACCGTCGAGCGTCGCCAGGTGCGGGCTCCTCGGGGCGGCGTCCTCGCGCGACGCGTCCCCAACGCTTTCGTGGAGGAAGGTCCGGATGAGCCATCGTCCCTCGTGCCTCGGTCGTCACGCCTCAGGCGTGGGACGGATCTCCGCGCTCCTGGGTGTCGGAGCGCTCGTGGGTCTCGCGGCGTGCGCGGAGCCGGAGCCCGAGCCTTTCGACATCGTCGAGGCGACCATCCCCGAGATGCAGCAGGCCATGGAGGAGGGTCGGATCACGAGCCGGGAGCTCGTGGAGGCCCACCTGGTCCGGATCGCCATCTACGAGGAGGAGGTCAACGCCGTCATCGCGGTGAGTCCGGAGGCTCTGGCGGAGGCGGACCGGCTGGATCGGGAACGCGTGGAGGGTAGGGTCCGCGGGCCGCTCCACGGGATTCCCGTGGCGCTCAAGGACAACATCCACACCACCGACATGCCCACGACGGGGGGCGCCCTCGCCTTCGAGGACTATGTCCCTCCGTACGAGGCCACGCTCACCGAGAACCTGCGCGAGGCGGGAGCCGTCATCCTGGCGAAGACGGTGATGACGGAGCTCGCCAACTTCATCGCACGCGGGATGCCGGGGAACTACAGCGCCATCGGCGGCTTCGGCATGAATCCGTACGATCCGCGTCGCGATCCGCGAGAGGGCAGCAACGACGGCCGGCCGGTGCTGGGCGTCGGCGGGTCGAGCTCCGGCATCGGAACCGCCATGAGCTTCTGGGCCGCGAACGTCGGCACGGAGACGTCGGGCTCCATCCTCTCGCCCTCCAACGCCAACATGCTCGTGGGTGTGAAGCCGACGGTGGGCAGGATCAGCCGGTGGGGGGTCATCCCCCTCACGGGGGACCAGGACACCGCCGGTCCCATGGCGCGCACCGTCACCGACGCGGCCATCATGCTCGGTGCGCTGGAGGGGGCGCCCGATCCCAACGATCCGGCGACGGGAGTCTGCGAGGCGCCGGAAGGCGGCGACTACACGCGGTTCCTGAACGCCGACGGGCTGGAGGGGGCGCGTATCGGAGTTCCCCGAGCCCTCTACTACGACTCGGTCCGGGTGCCGGGATCCGACGACTGGCGGGGCGGGCTCTCGGACGCGCAACGAGCGGTCATGACCGAGGCCATCGACATCCTCGCAGATCGGGGGGCCGTCGTCGTCGATCCGGCGGACATCCCGAGCGTCGTCGCCTCCGACCCGGAGGACAACCTCCTCACCGCCCCGGAGAGCTCGGTGTTCACGTACGGGATGAAGCGGGACTTCAACGCCTGGCTGGAGAGCCTGGGAGAGACGGCGCCCGTGGCCACGCTCACCGAGCTTCGAGAGTGGAACCGGGCGCACGAGGAGGCAGGGGCGCTGAAGTACGGTCAGTACTGGCTGGACCAGTCGGACACTCTGGATCTCGAGGAGGATCGGTCGGCGTACGAGGAGGATCGGGCCCGCGACCTCAGACTAAGCGCGGAGCTCGGTATCGACGCCGTCCTGGAAGAGCACGATCTCGATGCCCTCCTCTTCCCCGGCTCCAGCGGCGCGGGGATCGCCGCTCGCCCCGGCTACCCGACGGTCCTCGTTCCCTTCGCCCTGCTGGAGGCCGACCCGGATCCGCCGATGCCCGAGGACTTCGACCTGAAGCCTCGCCCCTTCGGTGTGAGCTTCACCGGGAGCGCGTGCAGCGAGCCGCGACTCCTCGAGCTGGCGTACGCCTTCGAGCAGGCCACGCAGCGGAGGGTCATGCCGCCGGGCATGGACTGAGTGGGGCTCCGGAGACGGCCCCGAGCCCGCGCTTCGTCGTCAGCGCACGAGCTCGGGCAGGAGCTCCACGGCGTCCCGTCCCCGGGAGCACCCGTAGCACACCTTCACGATCCTGCCCTCCGGCGAGATCAGGAACCCCATGGGTGCTCCCGTGAGCTGCCATGCCCGGGCGGTTTCCTCGTCCAGGACGGCGAAGGGATACGGCATCCCTCCGTTGGCGGAGAGCCAACGAGCGGCCGTCTCCGGATCGTCTTCGAAGAGCAGCCCCAGCATGACCGCGCCTTCCCGTTCCATCTCGCGGGCGATGGCCCGCATCTTCGGATACTTCCTCCGGCAAGGAAGACACCAGCTCCCGAAGACGTCCAGATAGACCCATCGACCGGCGTAGTCCGATAGACGGACGCGGTCCGGCCCCATCCATGGCGCCTCCGTCTCGAGGCGGGGCAGGACGAAGTCCCGAGCGAGGCTTCCCTGCTCCGGGAAGGGCACCGAGATCTCTTCCCCGGAGCCGGTCGCGACCCGGGAGGCGCCGGGGACGCCTCCGAGGCTCGCTCCGTCTCCGCCCGTATCCGTGAGGGCGACGAGGACCACGAGCACGCCCACGACGGCGCCGACGGCGATGCCCCACGGACGCCTCCCGATGGATCGGAGACCCATGATCAGAAGTCCTTGTCGAGGAAGGTCTTCAGCGCGAAGCCCCCCGGGACGACGATCCACAGGGCCAGACAGCCGAGGGCCAGCGTCGTTCCGAAGGCGCCGCCGAAGAAGTCCTGGAAGACCGCTCCCGTGTACCCCATCATGGCGGATGCGTCCAGAGCCATGATGACCAGGACCCGGGCCACGTCCACCGGATTGAGGGCCATGAGCGCGAGCATGGGGGTCTCCAGGGGGTAGGCCGCCCACTGGTAGGCGGCGTACAGCACCGCGCCGTCGTAGAGCACCGCCAGGAGCAACCAGAGGAGGAGGGCCACACCGTTGCCCTTCGCCGGATCGTCGGTGCGGAAGGCGACGAGGAAGCCGATGGAGGTGAAGGCACCAGTCAGGAGAACGCCGGCGGCGGCGAGAAGCGCAATCGCTCCCCCGTGGCCGTCCCAGGCTCCGGTGAGCCCCAGCGGAAGCAGGAGGCCGGCCAGGAACGCGGCCACGAGAGGGAGCGTCGTGCCCAGGTAGAGGGAGGCGAAGAGAGGTGCTCGACCCACCGGATGGCTGAGCAGCAGCTCGATGAAGTCGCCGCCCTGATACACCGACGTCGTCGTGATCAGGAGCGAGACCAGGGGCACGAGAAGGACCACCAGCGTCGCCAGGGAGGGAAGGGCGCGACCGGCGCCCCCTCCGAAGTGGAGGAGGCCGAGGGTGGCCAATCCGAAGAAGAGCGCGTAGCCGACGACGGCTCGCCCCCGAGCGAGGGCGCGGAGCTGTCGAGCGAAGAGCTTCCCGACCATGTTCATGGAACGAGCCTAAGGGCCGGGCGAGGATCCTCGTCGGCCTGCCTTCCCGCCGGGCCCGTGTCGGCGGATCCGGACCAGGGTCGGCCTTCCACCGGCCGTCCCGTCATGAGATCGGCGATGGCTTCCTCCAGCGTGTCCCGGCCCGTGGCGTCGAGGAGGGTCGTCAGCGAACCGCGGAAGCGTGCCCGGCCTTCGTGGAGGAACACGACGTCATCGGCCAGGCTCTGCAGGTCGCCGAGCTTGTGGGAGGTCACCACGATCGTCCGCCCCTCCTGGCGGCACCGGCGCACTTTGTCCTTCAGCGCCAGAGAAGCGACGGGATCGAGCCCCGCGGTGGGCTCGTCCAGAATCAGCAGGGGAGTGGGATACCGGAAGGCCAGGGCCGCGTTCACCTTCTGACGCGTACCACCGGAAAGCGTCCCGAAGGGCTTGTCCAGGTCGGCCTCGAGCCCGAAGGCGTGGACGAGCTCCTCGTCGGCCACCCCTTCGAAGTCCCGCAGATCGTCGAGCATCACGGCGAGCTCCCGCCCGGTCATCCGGGCGGGGAAATGAGGTAGCTGCGGCATGAACCCGATCTCGTGGCGGTACGCCCCCGAGGCGTCGGTGGCGCGACGTCGTCCCACCTCCACGATGCCCTCGTCGGGGTGCACCAGCCCCAGGATCACCTTCAGAAGCGTCGTCTTGCCGGCCCCGTTGGGACCCAGCAACGCGGTGACCTTGCCCGAATCGAAGTCCAGGGTGAGATCGTCCAACGCGAGCACCGATCCGAAGGACTTGCTCAGGGACCGTACGTGGAGGCCGGGGGCCGGCTCGTGAAGGCTCATTCGGCCCTCCAAGGCGAGGGAAGAGGGGAGAGTCTCGGGTGACGATCGGTCAGGTTCGCGGGTGTCAGAACCGGAAGGACCTGCTCCGCGATGTCCAACAGCGCCACCAACGGACTCCGCTGGAGGATCAGCGCAGGCTCGTTCTGCGCCACCACGAGGGAGAAGAGGCGGACGGGGTGGAAGGGCACGTCTCCGACGCCGTCCGCGTCCCGATCATACCCCCGATAACGATCCCAGTAGTTGCCGTCGAACTCGCTGTACGAGCGTCGGCTGTTGGTGGCGACGTCGAAGGAGTTGCCGATGAAGTTGTTCGAGCTGACCCGGCTGTCCTCGGAGTTGGCCATGATCTTGATGGCCCACCCGTTGTCCAGGAAGTCGTTCTCCCGCAACTCCACTCGGTTGACCCCTTCGGCGTGTACGGCCACCGAGTTGCGGAGAAAGCGGTTGCCGAAGATCTCGGAGTCGGTGATGTCCTTGAGGAGGAGACCGAAGGCGGCGCTTCCGCGATTTCCACGGAAGTCGTTGCCCTCCATGACGATCTCCTCGGTGTACATGACGGCGACACCGGCTCCGTTGTCGGCGAAGGTGTTCCGCCGGTAGCTGCATCTGTCGGAGAACATGAAGTGGAGCCCGTACCGGACGTTCCCCACGCTTCGGTTGTCGGCGACCCGGCTGTCCTCGACGAACTCGAAGTAGATGCCGTCCCGGTGCCCCTCCACCCGATTGTCGATGATCTCGATCCGGGTGGAGTACCAGAGGTGGATCCCGTTGCCCGACCGGGTCTCGCGCACGGCCTCGGCGACCAGGGTGTTGCCCTGCAGGAGGCACTCCCCCGCGTTCGCCAGGTAGATGCCGAAGAAGGTGTCCTCCAGCCGGTTCTCGCGGAGGGTGCAGAATCGGGCCTGGTCCACCAGGATGGCGGCCCGATCGGAGGTGAAGGAAATCCCCGTATCCCGGAGTGTGAGCCCCGCGACGGTCACCGAGTCGGCGCGGATCTCGATGAGCCCCCGTTGTCCCTCACCATCCAGGACCGTGCCCTCCGAGCCCAGAAGGGTGAGAGGACGATCGATGAGTACGGTGGGCTCCCGGTACACGCCGGGCGCGACACGAACCGTGTCGCCCCCTCGGGCGGTGGACACCGCTTCGCCGATGGTGGCGAAGTCACCGGCCGGACCCACGTGCAGGACCCGGGGCGCGGCGTCCGGGGCGCGGTGGGCGACGCTCGAGGCCGGGATCGGCCCCACCGGCGGTGAGCCGAAGGTCAGCGTCGTGACCAGCAGGAGGGCGGCACGCACGTCTCAGCTCCCCGGCGTGGTGACTCGATCGGGGAGAAGGGCCGCGGAATGCCCCCCGTGCCTCATCGATGGGCGTCCGTCGGGCCAGGCCTCCGCCACCAGCTCGACGACCTCCTCCCACGAGGCGGGCCGACCGCCGAATACGTGGACCGCGCCGTCCCGGTCCTCGGACCGAGCGAAGGCGGTGATGCCGAGGCCCATGGGCGAGTCCAGCATCGGGCTCACGAGGTAGTGGGCCTTTTCGGCGCGGACGAGCTCGCCCGGATCGGCGAAGTCGGTGACCCACGTCGAGTGGACGTCGCGGTCGGGCATGGTGTGGAGGAGGTGGTTCACCATGCATTCCGCGGAGTCGAAGGTGTAGATCTTCCCCGTTCGAGCGACGATCTCGGCACCGTGCCCCCCCGCGTCCACCACCATGAGGCAGTCGGCGCATCCGTCCACGCCGGCCACCAGCGGCCTCGGCGCGGGCTCACCGCACGCCGCAAGCGCGGTTGCGGCCAGGAGGAGCGTCGCCATCGTCGCGGGCTTGCGCGCGTCCTCCGGCCGCGATGTGGGGGCAGGACGGCCGTCTCCGGAATCGCCCGTCCCCCCGGGGTCTCGCCCGGATTCATGGGGGAGGCTCGAAGCGTCGTCGCGCCCCGGGCGCCACTCCTTCACCGAGACCAGGATCGCCGTGGCGACGGCGAGGATGGCCACGACCCCGCCGCTGGCGGGCCATGAGTGGGCGGTGAAGTTGAGGATGTCCCGCGACCCTATCAGCGGGGGCTGATAGCTCATTCCCGGGATCTTGATGATGGCCGTCTCCTCGTCGAGGTCGTGGCCGTAGTCGTACTCCCACTTCCAGAAGTCGGCCAGCCCCACCAGCGACACGGCGACGAATCCCACCGTGAAGGCGTACAGGAGCCGCCGGCGTCCCAGCAGCGCGACCAGGAGGCCCGAGACGATGAGGACCGCCACGACCATGGGCATGATCTTCAGCTCGGGGATCGTCTCGGGGACGATCCGCTTCATGCCGATGTAGTGGTTGAGGTTGTTGATGTTCGCCAGGTCGTGCTCCTTCACGCCCTCCACGGTGTTGATGCGGATCATCATCCCCAGCCCCTCGGGGTACTGAGGTGCTTCGAGCCGGATGCTCCAGAGCGGCAGGACGTAGGTAAGACCCAGGGCGAGGGACGCGACCAGGATCAGGATCCGGCTCCACTTCGCCATGGTGTTGTCCTCGTGTCTGGGGCCTCTCGTGGCCATGTCTCGATCTCCTGGTCAGACGGGGCGCGGACCCGGTGGACCGGGCCCGCGCTCTTCGCCGTCAGTCCGCTGTGGTCCAGTCGCCGCCGAGACCCCACCGGAGGGGCACCCCGGATCCCGGCTCCGAGACCCGCACGTAGCCCTGCATCTCCTGGTGGAGGGCGGAGCAGAAGTCCGTGCAGTAGAAGGGGTAGATGCCCGCCTCCTTGGGGATCCACTTCAGCGTCCGCGTCTGACCGGGCATGACGAGCAGCTCGGCGTTCTCGGCGCCCATCATCGCCAGGCCGTGGGGCACGTCCCAATCCTGCTCGAGGTTCGTGAGGTGGAAGTAGACCTCGTCGCCCACCTCGATCCCCTCGATGTTGTCCGGGGTGAAGTGGCTCCGGACCGACGTCATCACGACATGGACCTCGTTGCCGTCGCGCTCGACCCGGGTCTGGTCCGGAGAGCGTGCGACCCAGGGATGGTCGTTGTCCTCGAGGGAGTAGAACCGGACCTGGTCCTCGTCCATCAGCAGCTCGGCGGCGATGCCCTGCGCGTAGTGGGGCTCGCCCTGCGTGGGGAAGTCGAGGAGCAGCCGCATCTGATCGCCGGTGATGTCGATGAGCTGCGCCGAGTGGGCCAGCTCGGGACCCGTGGGCAGGTACCGATCCTTCGTGATCTTGTTGAGGGCCACCAGGTACTTGCCCGCCGGCTGTCGTGAGTCGCCACCGGGAATCATCAGGTGACCGACCGAGTAGTAGACCGGAATCCGATCCACGACCTCCCAGGTGCCCAGCTCCCACTTCACGATCTCCGAAGAGATGAATGCCGTGGTGTAGGCATATCCTCGGCCGTCGAACTCGGTGTGGAGCGGGCCCAGTCCCGCGTTGGCGACCTCTCCCGCCATCACCGACTCGTACGTGAGGACCGGGATCCCGTCGATGACCTCCTCGAAGTCTTCGGCCTCGATGGCCGCCTGCATCTTCGAGAAGGAATGGACGGGGATGACGGTGGCCAGCTTCCCGCCCGCGACGATGTACTCGCCGGTGGGATCGACGTCGACGCCGTGGGGCGACTTCGGCGTCGGGAGGAAGTACACCATGTCGGAGCAGTCGGTGGGCTCGATGACCGTGACGTCCTCCAGCATCTCCGACTCGGCGATGTGCTCCTCGTTCATGTAGTTGTGAGCGTAGCGGGCCGGCATGACCTCTCCCGCGCCGTCGGCGATGCACTGCTCGGCCCGGCGATAGTTCACGGCGGCTACGAAGTCCTTGTCCCGCCTGGAAGCCGTGATCTCCAGGAGCGTGTGCTCCTCCTCGGAGTTGTAGGACGTGAAGAACATCCAGCCGTCCGAAGGGCCCTTTCCGGCGTGGGCCAGGTCGTAGTCGTAGCCCGGCATGAGGATCTGGAACGCGACGTCCATCTCCCCGGGCTCGTTGGCCTCGACGAAGGAGAGCGTGCCCTTGAAGTTCCCCCGGTACTCCTCGATGGACATGTCACGGTTGGGCACGGGGACGCTGAAGCGCGTCGACGCGACGATGTAGTCGGAGTTGGGCGTGATGAAGGGTGAGCCGTGGTTGCCGGCCGAGTTCGGGATCTCGAGGATCTCCGTCGTCTCGAAGCTGTTCAGGTCGACGCGAGCCACCCGGGGCGTGTTGTTCCCGTTGATGAAGATCCAGCGACCGTCGGGGACCCCGTCGGTCATGGAGAGCTCCGGGTGATGGGCGTCGTCCCAGGGGACGAAGCCGTGGGAGGTCTCGAGCATCGCCTTCGTCTCTTCGGAGTATCCCCATCCGTTCTCCGGGAACTGGCTGAAGACCGGGACGGTGCGGAGGAGTCGACCGGACGGCAGGCCCATGACGGTGAGATTGCCGCTGAAGCCGCCGGACATGAAGGCGTAGAACTCGTCGTACTCGCCGGGGGGCACGTAGACGGCTTCGGCGGCCGACGCCATGTCGCCTGCGCCGACTCCGCCGTCGGTGCCCGATTGGCACGCGTAGGTCGCGAAGGTGCCGAGAGCCAGCGCGGCTCCGAGCATCGCGATCCGGGAGTGGGGTGAGCGGGTCATTGTGGGTCTCCTATGGTTCACGCTCGGCTGCGATGCCGGCGCGGGTTCGATTACTGATGAGAGACTTGGTCCGGCGACACCTGTGCCGACCGGAGGTATTCGAGGATCGCCCTGGCCTCGGCCTGGTCGGTGACCTGGACCGGCATGGGCGTGAAGTATTCGGCCAGGAGCGCCTGGACCTCGGGATGGCGTTGGACCATCTCGTTGGCGTTGAGGATCATGTTCATGACGAACTCGGGGCGCCTACGGCTCAGGACGTCGCCGAGCGGGGGCGCGACGAAGCGTTCCTCGAGCTTGTGGCAGGCCGAGCACTTGATGCTGAAGGCGGTCTCGCCTTCCTCGGCCAGGGCCGGATCCACCGGCGCCAACTCCAGGTCCCGGATGGGGCCGATGCCCTGCTCCAGCTCGACGGCGCTTGGGGCCGCGGCGGCCGCACCGGAGGATCCCCCGGCGCTCGCCTCCTCGGCGGGTGCGTTGGCCTCGGCGCTCTCGCCGCCGCATGCGCAGACGAGAGCCGTGGTCAGCACGACGGTCAGTGATTTGAGCGCTCGCATCATCTATTTCCTCTTGTTCGTTGAGAGCTGGATGGGGGAGTCGACGCCGTCTCGGTCGCCGGTCCCGTCGGGGAGCAGATCGGTGAGCTTCGTCTCCGCCAGGATCCGGCTGCGGGCCTCGTTCCATTCGAGACGTCGGAGATGGGCAGGGCAGGGACGATCGGAGTGGCAGGGCCCTCCCAGGAGGCATTGCCTCGGGGTCTGCACATCGTCGAAGGCGCGCACCACCCGATCCACGGTGAGCTCTCCGGGAGAGGCGGAGAGACGGTACCCACCGCGCACGCCTCGAGTCGAGTCCAGGAGTCCGTCCTTGCTGAGCCGTCGGAGCACCTTCGCCAGATAGTCCCGAGGCACCTCCAGAGCCTCGGCCATGCGCGCCGCGGAGACCGGTCGGTCCCCGGCGTGCTGAGCGAGGTGCAGCGCGGCTTGCAGCGCATAGATGCCGCTGCGCGAAAGCATCGACGATCCTCAGCCCGCGGCGATGAGGAAGACGCCGTCCACGACATGGATGATGCCGTTCGACGCCGGCACCGAGGCGAGGATCTTCGCCCCGTTCACGTACGTGCCGTCGTCCCGGACCTCCACGTCCACGTAGTGGCCCGTCGCCTGATAGAGCTGGGTCTCCTTCTGCAGCCGCTCGAGAGGGAAGTTCCCCGGGCTCGCGTGCGACGCGACGATGTTGTAGAGCTTCTGCTTGTTCTCCGGCCTCAGAAGCTCCTCGAGCGTCCCCTCCGGAAGTTCCGCGAAGGCCTCGTCCGTGGGGGCGAAGACCGTCAGGGGACCGGCGTTCACGAGGATGTTCTCCATCTCCGCGGCCTGCACCGCCGCGACGAGGGTCTGGTGGTCCTCGGACTGCATGGCGAGGTTGAGGATGTTGGGATCCGAGCTCTCGTCCACTACGAAGGCCTGACCCCGATTCGACGCGGCCTCGAAGGAATCGGCGGGGGCCTCAGCCGAATCCCCGTCGGCACAGGCGCTCAGGCCGGCCAGGAAGAGCGGGATGAGCGTGAGTCCGACGGCGCGCGAAAGGGGCGACTGCCTACCGTCCATGACCTTCCTCCTTGCTTGGATTGCTGCGACTGGGAGGAAGTATGAAGCTCTAAATCGGACATGTATGTCGGATTTATCCGGCGCATGCGTGTGGGGAATTTCCCGACCGGCGGGAACGCGCTTTGGATGGGCGTGTTCGAGGGGTCGGGCGTGGAGACGGGAGCCCCGGTCGTGGGTGCCCTCGGAGCCGGCGGTCCTACTCCGGTTCCGTGCCGCCGTGGTCCATCTTCGAGCGCACCGGGGTCAGGACGAGGAAGACCAGGAAGGTCATGGCGGCGATGGAGACGGCGAGCTCGTGGCGATCCAGGGCCACGGCGGCTCCGATGGCGCCGGTGGCCCAGATGGCGGCTGCGGTGGAGGCTCCTCGCACCTCCTCCTTCGACTTGAGAATGGCGCCGCCCCCGATGAACCCCACCCCGGTGATGAGGCCCTGGATGATACGGGCCAGGGAATCGGGATCTTGACCGGTGATGGCGAGCCCGATGAGGACGTACCCGCAGCTGGCCATGGCCACGAGGGGGAAGGTCCGAAGGCCCATCCTGCGGCGTCCCTTCTCCCGGTTCCACGCGATGGGGAGCGCGAGGACGAAGGAGACGAGGAGCGCCAACACCGACGCGAGGACGGGCTCGGGCTGGAGGGACAGTTGTTCCATTCCGACTCCTGGGCCGCGAGGCCGGCGTCGTCCGTGTCTGGCCCCGCCGCGAAGGGTCGGGCGGGGCGGGAGCGCGTTCGTGGGTCCTCTAGCCGCTGCCGCCGTACTCGGCCTGCGCCCGCTCGATGAGGCTGCCCCACTGCTCCAGCTCCCAGGGATCCCAGATCTCGTCCATCGTGGCCCTGGCCTCGGCCTCGGGGACGCCCTCCACCAGTGTCCGGTAGAGATAGACGAAGGCCGAGGCCCTCATGTTGGCGAAACAGTGCACGTAGACCTTGCGGTCCTCGTTCGCCTCCATGATGTCGAAGAACATCTCCACGTCGGCCATGGAGGGGGCGTTCCAGTCGACGGGGATGTGGACGTAGGTCAGTCCCTCCTGGGCCACGAGGAAGCCCTCCCGGCCGTTCCGCTCCTCGTCGGCGACGGCCAGGTTGACCACCACCTCATAGCCTTGCTCTCGGATCAGGGCGATCTGCTCGTCGCCGATCTGGCCCGACGACGCGAGCCGCTGGGACACCTTCTGGTAGTTCCGTACGGTCTCCAGGGGCGGAGGCCCACTCTGACCCAGGGCGGCCTCGCTGGAAAGAAGGGAGAGGAGCGCGACCGAGCCTAGAGCGGGGAGGAGACGACGGATCATGGGTCTTAGAGCAGAAGGCTCCGAAGATCTGGGTGATGGCACGGGAAGGACGATAACCCGTTCCCGGACCCCGCGCACGGGCCCGGGATCCCGATCGTCCCGTTCCGCCCACCGGCCGTGCAGGCGATCTCCCCGCAGGGGCTCCGAGGCGGCCCGGAGCTCCTCGCTTCCGGGCCGCCTCCGCCCACGGACCTCGGTCTACCGACTCAGTTGACCACGATGGTGCCCGTCATGCCTTGACCCACGTGGGGCTGGCAGAAGTAGGCGTACGTCCCGGGCGTGCTGAAGGTATGGACGAACTGGTCTCCCTCGTCGGCCAGCGTCGCCGAGTCCCACTCGGAATGACCGTCCGGGGTGACCGTGTGCAGAACGGTGCTCGTGTTGATCCAGCGGACGGCGGTGCCCGCGCTGATGGTGACGTTGGAGGGGACGAAGTCGAGGCCGCCGGTGGCGTCCACGGTCACGCCCTCGAAGACGTCGGTGAGCGAGAAGGACGAGCTGGTCGTCTGACCGGCCACCACCGAGACGGTCTTGCGCCCTTCCTCGCCGTCGGCGAGGGCCAGGCCCTCGGGGACCACCACGGCGACCTCCCAGCTTCCCTCTTCAACCGACGAGAACGAGGCGATGCCGTTGGAGTTCGTGGTGACGGTGGCCGTGGCCGAGGTCGCGCCCGGGGAGAACAGCTGCACCTGGACGCCGGCCCTCGCCGAGCCGTCGGCACGGACCGTCACGCTCACCGTCCCCGTCGTCTGTGGGTCGGTGCCACCGTTGTCGGAGTCGTCGCCGCACGCGGCGGCGACGAGGACGGCCAGCGCGGTGAAAAGGCTCACGAAGTTCGTACGAAGGAAGGAAACCATACAGATGCCTCATGTTGAAAAGTTGATAGATGGAGTGTTGATACAACGTACGGACGCGATTTCGACGCCACAACTGCCTCTGGGCCGTCGTTATGACGCGCGTGAGTGCCCTATTGACGAAGAATCGTCGACGTCGGCTTCTGGTTCCCCGATCTCCACCGGGCCCGGCATCTCCTCCTTCGCGGTGCTCAGAACGATGGTGGTCCGCGTCGACGCGACGGGAGACAGCTGCTGGATCTTCTCGTCGAGGAGGACCCCCAGCGCCTCGGCGTCCTTGACGCGGACCTTGAGGAAGAAGCAGTCCTGTCCCACGACGCGGTGCACCTCCATGACCTCGTCGATCCGGGACAGGACCGACGCCGTCTGCTTGGCGCGGGCGCCCTCGCCCGTTTGCACCGCCACGAAGGCCAGGAGTCCCTGATCCACGGCCGCCGGGTCCAGGTGGGCGTGGTATCCCCGGATGACCCCCTGCTCCTCCAGCTTCTTGATCCGCTGGAAGACGGCCGAAGGGGCCAGGCCCACCGCTCGGGCGATGGCGGCGTTGGCGATGCGCGCGTCGTCTTTGAGGAGTTGAAGGATGCTGCGGTCGATGTCGTCGAGCATGGAACGGCCGGTTGGAGGGGGGAGCGCGTGGACCGTACCACGCCTCCGGTGCGACGGTACGGAACGTGCAACGAGTACGGGTCGCTGGGAAGCATCGTCTGATCCATCCGCCCCGGGGGAAGCGAAGTGCTTGGAAGAAAGACGAAGGAAGACGACGTTCCGCCTCGTCGCTCGGTGACGCCGTCCCACGCGTCCGACGCCATCTCCGTCATCTCGAAGCAGACCAAGATCGACGGCGACTGTGTCGTGGGCGGAAGGATCCGCATCGAGGGTCATGTCGCCGGCAACGTTTGCGCGGGCAGCCTAGAAGTTGCCGCATCCGGGACGGTGGACGGGGACGTCACGGCCGGCGCCGACGCCCAGGGACCGTTCCTCATCGCGGGCCGGGTGAGCGGGTCGGTTCGCTCGCCCCGTGTGGAGGTGGCGTCCGGAGGCGTGGTCCTGGAGGGCGTGGAAGGCGACGACATCCAGATCCAGGGCCGGGTCCAGGGCGGGGTGGTCGCCCGAAATCGTCTGCTTCTCGAGAAGACGGCAGAGGTGGAAGGTGACGTGCGTGCTCGGGTCCTCGCCCTCGACGAGGGAGGCCAGGTGAACGGCACCATCGTCATGGGTCGGGCCGCCTCGGAGGATTCGGTCGGCGAAGAGGCGTCGTCGTACGGGGCGGGCGAGCCGGACGTTCCTCTCTCGATGTCCGCGAGGAGGGAGGGCGCGATGGCGCAGGAGACGGGCGGAGAGAAGGCGGATCAGACGGATGATGAGCGTGCGGGGACCGACGCCGCGGCCGGCACGGAGAAGGAATCGGCGGCCTGACGCGGCTCAGGAGGCGCGGTCGCCTCCCCGGATGACCACCACCGGGAGCCTCGACTCCCGACCCAGCTTTTCCGCGAAGGATCCGAAGAGGCGGTCGTCCATCTCCCCGCGCTCGGGGACGATGAGCACGTCGAAGTCCTCTTCCCTGCATATGTCCAGGACCCGGCCGCCGGGATCGTCGGAGGTCTCGATCCGGGTCGCGACCCGATCGGTGTCGACACCCCGCCGCTCCAGCTCTTCCAGTACGCGATCGCTCCATTCCCGTCCCTCGTCGGCCTCGTCCTCGGAGATCTGGAGTAGCGTCACCCGCTCGCGCTCCTCCCTCAGCAGGTCGTCCAGGAGATCACCGACGGTCTCCGCCCTCACGTCCTCTCGGAGGACCACCAGCAGGCGTTTCAGGCGATCGATCGGTGCCGAGATCAAGGCGGCTTCGCAGCGCTCCTCGGCTCCGATGCGCTGGATCGTATCCATCAGGTCGGGCGTGAAGACATGCCGGACGTCGACGTCCGCGCCCGCGTCCTCGAACTTCTGCGCCACGGTCTCCAACGCCGACTCGCCGGTGTCTTCGGCCTGCTCCCTGGCCTGCTCGGGCGAGGTCTGGTCGGGGACCTCGTACCAACCGAGCAGGAGGATGTCGGCGGAGCCCAGAAGCTCGATCATCTCCGGGGAGATCTCCCGGGGCTCGGGGAGCTCCAGCGGAACGAGAACGCGGGTCTTTGGGGAGAAGAGAGGCATCAGGACGTCTCCTTGAGCTGTATGTCGGGAGCGTACACCGCATACCAGACGACGGAAGCGACGACGATCCCGGCCCCGATGATCTGGGAGGTCCGCTCCATGAAGAGGATGAGCGTGAAGCTCGCGACGCCTCCGAGGAGCGGAACCACGGGAAATCCGGGGCAGCGGAACGCGGGACGGTAGTGCTCGGGACGCCGGCGCCGAAGCGCGATGAGAGCGAAGCACATCAATCCGTAGAGGAGCAGGTGGAGAAGGGAGGCGACTTCCGCCAGGATATCGATCCGACCCAGGAGCGTGAGGGCCGCGATGGGGACGCCCGCCATCAGGATCGCGACATGAGGGGTCCGGAACCGTTCGTTGATGGTGCTGGCCTTCTCCGGCAGGAGATCGTCACGCCCCAGGGCGAAGACGGAGCGGGAGGAGGAGAGGATCGACGCGTTCGCCGACGAGAGGGTCGCGAGGACTCCGCCGAGGAGAAAGCCGGCCACGCCGAGTCCCCCGGCCAGGGTTCGCGCCACCTCGACCATCGCCGTCTCCCCGAGTTCGCCCATCCGTTCGGGGGAGAGTAGCGAGGTCCCCACGAACACGGTGGCCACGTACAGGAGGCCCACGAGGACCACGCTGGTGAGCATCGCAGCGGGGATGGTGCGCTCGGGCGACTCGATCTCTCCGGCCACGGCCGCGATCTGGGCGAACCCCAGATACGAGGTGAACACCATGGCGCCCGTGGTGAAGACCGGGAGCACCCCGTAGGGGAAGAACGGCCCCGTATCTCCGGATGGCGCCCCGGTGAGCCCGGCGAGGCTGAGAAAGGCGTACACGAGGAAGAGGGAGAGCAACGCGAGGAGCACCGACAGGATGGCGCTCTGGAGCCGGCCCGCCTTGCGGGTCCCCACCAGGCTGACGAACGTGAGCGCCACGGCGATCGCGAAGGCGATCCACGCAGGGGAAAGGTCGGAAGCGAGGCCCAGCCTTTGAGCGGTCTGCGCCAGGTAATGGCCGGTGCCCACGAGATAGAACGCCGAGGCGAAGATGAGGCCGGTCCACTGCCCGAGGCCGACGACCGCGCCCCACGACGCACCGAGTCCCCGCGACACGAAGTAGTAGCCGCCGCCGCTCTTCGGCATGGCGGTGGCCAACTCGGATGCGGGGAGCGCCACCAGGATCGCCACCACCGCACCCAGCGCGAAGGAGAGCGTGGCCGCGGGACCCGCCTCTCCGGCGGCGATTCCAGGGAAGACGAAGATCCCCGCGCCGATCATCGTCCCGAGGCCGACGCTGAGCGCGGCTCCGAATCCCAGCGTCCGCTCGAGCTCCGCCGTATCCCGACGGTCGGACGTCGCCGTCGGGGTGACCGACGCGTCGGGCGCCTCGTGGGAGGGCCGCTCGTTCATCGCTGCACGGGATCCTCTCGGTTGAAGGTCCGCGTTCAATCTATCAGCGGCACGATCCAGCCGATCCGCGCAGACGCGAGGAGGCCGACGCGGGAGGGCGGACGCCGACGCGGACGCGAGGAGGCCCATCCGGGGGTTCCACGGCGCGCTCCACGTACGTCCGGACCGGCACGGGGACGCCCGGACGAGGACGGTGCCCCCGGTGGCCGCGCGCCGGGGCCACCGTTCGGCATACATTGGTCGAGGCTTCGAGAGCCAGAAGGGGAGAGGAGCGGATGAGCGGAGAGCGACGATACGACGACGCGGAGGTCCAGGAGATCTTCCTGAGGGCCTCCGAAGCCCGAGAGCGGGATCGACTCGAGGGGTCCGGAGACGCCGACGGCATGACCCTCGCCGAGCTCAAGGAGATCGGGAGACAGGTCGGGATCCCCGAAGAGCGCATCGGGCGTGCGGCGGCAAGCCTGCAGACCCTCGATGGGGCGCGGATGCTGAAGCGCTTCGGCGCTCCCGTCGGTGTCGATCGGAGGGCGACGCTCGGCCGGCGGCTCACGGACACGGAATGGGAGCGATTGGTGGCGTTGCTCCGCCGGACCTTCCGAGCCAAGGGAGACGTGGAAGTGGTGGGTCGGCTCCGCCAGTGGTCGAACGGCAACCTCCACGTGAGCGTCGAGCCCGGTCCAGACGGGGATCTGCTACACCTCCAGACCACCAAGGGAAGTCTCCGCCCGACGCTCACCATGTCCGTGTCCTTCATCCTCGTGGCGGCCGTTCTGGCTGTGACGGCGGTCGTCACCGGTGGCTCGGTCGACGTCGGTTCCGTGGGGATTCTGGCGCTGATCGGTGCGGGTGCGGGTGGAGCGAGTCTCGCCGGCCTCCCTTCGTGGGCTCGCCGGCGCGCGCGGCAGATGGACGGGGTCGCCGGCACGGTGCAGGAGTGGACGGGCCTCCCCGAGCCGGAGTCCCCGGCTCCGGGGGAGGGCTGACTCCGCCGTCAACGATGCTCCGGATTGGGGAAGTCGAAGCGGCAGCCGGCCTCCCACTCGGAGCGTTGATTCCCGTGAGCCGGAATTCCCCCCTCGGCCTTCAGGATCCGGGCCAGGTGGAGCAGGTTCCACGTCATGAACGTGGTGTTCCTGTTGGTGAAATCGTTCTCCGGGCCGCCGGACCCCTCGTCGCGGTACGACGGCCCTGGACCCACCTCGCCGATCCACCCGGCATCGGCCTGGGGTGGGATGGTGAAGCCGAGGTGCTGGAGCGCATAGAGGATGCTCATGGAGCAGTGCTTGATCCCGTCCTCGTTTCCCGAGATCAGGCATCCTCCCACTCGGCCATAGTAGGCGTACTGCCCCTCCTCGTTGAGAAGGTGGGACGCGCCGTAGAGGCGCTCCACGACCCTCGTGCAGACCGACGATTTCTCTCCCAGCCAGATGGGGGAGGTGAGAACCAGTATATCGGCCTTCATGACCTTCTCCCGGATCGTCGGCCAGTCGTCGGTATCCCGACCGTGCTCCGTCATGTCGGGCCACACGCCGGGCGCGATGTCGTAGTCCACGGCGCGGAGGATCTCGACGGAAACGCCGTTCCTCTCCATGATCGCGGCGGAGATGTCGATGAGCCCACGCGTGTGCGACAGCTCCGGGCTCCCCTTCAAGGTGCAGTTGAGGAAGAGGGCCTCGAGGTCGGAGAAGTCCCAGGTGTCCTGCTCGCATTGCGTCTTCTGTCGTTCGTTGAGTTCCACGCCCCGCCTCCGCGCTCCGGTCTCCTTCGATTCGCCACTGGATGAAGCGCCCGTACTTCGCTTACGGTTCCAACCTCTGTGTGCCTCGCCTCCGGCATCGCGTGCTGGGCGTTCGCCCGGCCGGCGTGGCCCGACTTCCGGGCTGGGAGCTCCGGTGGCACAAGCGCGGCGCCGACGGCTCCGGAAAATGCTCCATCGTCCCGACCCCGGCGAAGGGGGTCGTGCACGGGGGCGTCTTCCACGTCCCCCACGTCGAGCGGGCCCTCCTGGACGGGGTGGAGGGACTGGGACGCGGCTACGCGGAGCGGATCCTGCGAATCGACATCGAAGGGAAGACCGCGGAGGCGTGGACCTATGTGGCCCAGGACGGCTGGATCGATCCCGGGCTTCGGCCCTTCGGATGGTATCGGGAGCTGGTGCTGGCCGGCGCGCATGATCTCGGGTTACCGCCGGCCTATCTCCGAGACATCGCCTCCGTGTCGGCCCGGCGGGATCCCGACCGGGCGCGTGCGGCCAGAAACCTCCGATTCCTGGATGCCCGTCGCCGGCCCCGAGGCTGACCCGGCGAAGAGCGTGCCCCCGAGGTCTCAGAGATCGCCCCGAGCCTCCAGATGGACCCTTCACCGGGAACGGAGCGCCTCGATCGCCGGAAGAGGGGTCCGGTCAAGCCGAGGGATACAGCGATCCCGAGCACGGGCGCGGCGACTTCAGGGACGACTTCCCGGCGGATACCCCACCCCGTCGGCCTGAATACCTGGGAGTCGGCGGACGGACCGCCCTCTCCGGGCACGACCGGGCTGCACCACGTGGCGTTCCGCTACGCTTCGGGCCAGGAGCCGGGCGGCCCGCTGCGGAGGCTCCGGAGGCACGGGATTCCGCTGGAGGGCGCTGCAGACCACGGTGTCAGCGAGGCGCTTTGCCTCCGGGATCCCGACGGCAACGGCCTCGAGCTTTACCGGGACCGGCCCCGCGCGGTGTGGCCCACCACCGACGCCCACGGTCGGTCGGCCATGTACACCGGGCCCTCGATCCGGGAGGAGCTGTCGCGAGCGTGACCGTTGACAATGCCGCGTCGAGTCACGAGAATCTTGTCGTGACAATATGCATCTAAGGTGAACGTCGGAGCGGGGATCTCGCTGTCGGAGGTCCGCGCTCCTCTTGCATGGGTGACCAAGAGGGTCACGAATCGCGCGAAGTGGATCGCGCAATCAAGCAGGTCGGGTAAGTACGCGTCATCGTGGCTCCGACTCGCACAACCAAGGAGCGCATCGAATGCGTACCAAGGGAACCGTGAAGTGGTTCAACGATCAGAAGGGATTCGGCTTCATCACGCCGGAGGACGGGAGCAAGGACTGCTTCGTCCATCATTCGGCGATACAAGCTCAGGGATTCCGCTCCCTGGACGAGGGCCAGAAGGTGGAGTTCGACGTCGTGTCCGGACCCAAGGGGCCCGCGGCGGAGAACGTCGTCCCGGTCTGACCGAGCGACCCAGGTAGCACCCGGGCCGGCCCGCGAGAGCGGGTCGGCCTTTTTTTTGTTCGGCGGAGAGGGCACCCCCGAGGTGCCGCGTGCGACCGGCTCAGCCGATGGGCCAGCTCGCGTTGAGGGCGATGACCTCCGTCCCGGGATTCCAGTCGGGATTCAGCAGCTTCCCGTGGGACATATGGTGGAAGCTCGCCGTGACCCGGGCTCCGGCGGAGGTTCGGTATCCGATCTCGAAGCCCGATCGCAGCGCTCCGCGGCTCCCCAGGTCCTTGCCTCGGTCGCCCGCCAGATAGAACGCGGGTCCGCTGTTCACGTTGACGACCAGCCTCCCCGCCAGGTGGAAGTCGTGGGCCGCCGATGCCCACGCGTACAGAGTGCCGTCGGTGTTGCCCGCCACACCCACCAGGGGACGGATCCGATGCCACGTCAGACCCGGCCGATACTCCACGAGGAGGTCCAGGGCCATGTTCTCCTGATCCACCGCGTCGAATCGACCGAGGCTCGTCTTGATATAGGTCCGCTGCGCGTCGGGCTGGGGCGTGTCGAAGAGGAAGCCCGGGACGACGGCCACCAGCGCCGCCCCCCCGATGTAGAAGACGGCGGGATCCTGCGCCACTCCCCTCATCGGTGTCCCGGCGAGGGCCACGGCGACGACCGTGATCCCGATCATGCTGTGGCGGAGGGAACGGGCTCTCATCGGAAGGCGTTGGAGTCGGAGCATGGGCAGCGGGTCCCCGAAGACGATCGATGAAGTTGGCCCTTCTGGCCGCTGATTCAACCGCGTGGGCCCCGATCCGCGTCTTCGGGTCCGCGGATTTCCCCCTTCGGCCATCGGGGAATTCCCCTACGTCGTGCGGCGCAATTTTTCCCCTATCTGCGCCCGCTCGACCCCGGGATCTTCCCAGGTACCACCTGCAGGAGGTACCGACTATGTATTTCCCGACTTCTGAGCCGTGGTCTCGAGACGAGACCCTCGGGGAACACCTCGAAAGCCGGGGCGTGAGCCGGCGAGACTTCCTCACGTTCTGCGGAGAGATCACCGTGATGCTCGGTCTCTCACAGGCCCTGACACCCAGCGTTGTCTCCGCGCTGCAGGAGCTGCGACGACCCACGGTCATCTGGCTCCAGCTCCAGGAGTGTACCGGATGCGTCGAGAGCGTCATACGCTCCTCGGATCCCAGCATCGGAGATCTCGTTCTCGACCTCGTCTCGCTGGACTATCAGCATACGCTGATGGCCGCGGCGGGGCAGGCCGCCGAGGAGGCACTCCAGGCGTCGATGGAGGAGAACTTCGGGGAGTACATCCTGGTCGTCACGGGCTCCGTGCCGCTGGAGGAGGACGGCATCTATCTGACGATCGGCGGCCGGACCGGCCGGGTGATCCTGGAGGAGGCCGCCGAGGGGGCCGCAGCCGTGATCGCCGTCGGTGCCTGCGCGCACTTCGGATCGGTACAGGCAGCCCGGCCGAATCCCACGGGAGCCGTCGGCGTCGACCAGATCGTCCAGGACAAGCCGGTGGTGAACGTCGCGGGCTGCCCGCCCATCGCGGACGTCGTGACCGCCACCATCGTTCATTACCTGACCTTCAACCGGCTTCCCGAGCTCGACGGAGACGGCCGACCGCTCTTCGCCTACGGAGCCCGGATCCACGACCAGTGCCCGCGACGCGCCAACTTCGATGCCGGTCAGTTCGTCCAGGAGTTCGACGACGAGGGCGCGCGGCAGGGGTGGTGTCTGTACGAGGTCGGCTGCAAGGGTCCGGCGACGTTCTCGCCCTGTCCCATCTTCCAGTGGAACGACCACACCGACTGGCCCATCGGGGCGGGGCACCCGTGCCTGGGTTGCACCGAGCGGTACTTCTGGGACACCATGACCCCCTTCTACGGCCGCCTCCCCGACGTGGCGGGATTCGGCGTCGAGCGGAACGCCGATCTCATCGGTGCGTCGCTGGCCATCGGCGCCACAGCCGGCGTCGCGGCCCACGCCATCGCCACCGGCATCCAAAAATCGAGAGAGAAGAAGAGGACC
>JAWVZK010000011.1:0-31344 GCA_033722275.1 Longimicrobiales bacterium
ATCGACTGGCCGGAGGCCGAGGCCGCCGAGAAGATCGACGAGAAGCAGAAGAACATCCTGAACATCTGGATGGAGCAGGACGGCTCCATCTACATCAACGATCAACCCGTCCCCATGGAGAACGTGTCCCAGGTGGTCGCTCCGCTGTACGCGGATTCGGACCGCCGGCTCGTCATCTCCGTCCGCGGTGATCGGGACGTTCCCTACCGGTACATGGACCTCGTCCAGCAGGAGCTGGTCTCCGCCGGTGTCGTGCGGGTGGTGTTCGCCGCCCAGATGGAACAAGCCATGCAGAGGCAGAGACGATGACAGCTGAAGCCGTACCAAACGCCGAAGTGATGCAGGAGACGGCGAACGATCGCCTCAAGAGCACGTTTTCGTCGTGGTTCTGGGGATCGATGATCGCCGCCACCCTGCTGCACTTCGGCACGTTCGCGCTCTGGCCCGAGCTCCAGGCGGAGGACTTCTCCTTCACCAGCGACGAGATCGAGGCCATCGAGCTCCCGCCCGAGATCGAGATCCCCCCGCCGCCTCAGCAGATCGCCCGCCCGGCGACTCCGGTCATGGCGAGCGCGGAGATCGACGAGGACATCACCATCGCTCCGACGACCTTCGAGGAGAACCCGGTGGAGGAGCTTCCGCCGCCCCCCGAGGAGGAGCAGACGGACCTGTCGGCTCAGCCCACCTTCACGCCCTTCACCGTCGCACCCACGATCCAGAACCGTGACGAGGTGGTTCGGGCGATGATCCGCGAGTATCCGCCGCTCCTGCGTGACGCGGGGATCGGCGGAACCGTCATCGTCTACTTCTTCATCGACGAGAGCGGCGTGGTGCAGGATTTCCGGATCCACGAGAGCTCCGGCCACCAGGCGTTGGACCAAGCGGCCCTCGCCGTCGCCGACGTGTACCGCTTCTCGGCGGCGCTGAACCGGGACAAGAAGGTTCCCGTCTGGGTCCAGTTCCCGATTACCTTCCAGGTCCGCTAGTCCGGAGCCTGGGAGCCTTCCAAAGGACCCCGCCGGAGCTCCGGCGGGGTCCTTTTTCGTATGGTACGCACAGGATGACACACTCCACCACGACCACCGGGTACAGGGAGCGGCTGGCCACGACGTTGCCGGCCGTGCGGGATCGCATCGATGGCGCGCTGGACGCCGCCGGCCGGGCCCCGGGGAGCGTGCGACTCGTCGCCGTGACCAAGGGACACCCCTACGCGGCGGTGGAGGCCGCGCTGGAGGCCGGGCTCACGGACCTGGGCGAGAACCGTGTAGGGGAGCTGGAGGACAAGGTGGAGCACTTCGGCTCGGACCGCGTGACCTGGCACATGATCGGTCACGTCCAGAGTCGCAAGGCGAGCCGGGTGGCGGAGGTGGCCGCGCTGGTGCACTCGGTGGACTCGCGGAAGCTGGCGCGGAAGCTGTCCCGGGCCGTCGCCGAGGAGGACCGGACCCTGGACGTGCTCGTCCAGGTCAACACGTCGGGAGAGGACGCGAAGTACGGGTTCACTCCCGAGGAAGGCTACGAGGCGGTCCTGGAGATGGTGGAGCTGCCGGGCGTCTCGGTCCGGGGGCTCATGACCATGGCGCCCTTCGTGGACGATGAGGGTGTTCTGGGGACGACCTTCCGGCGACTGAGGGAGCTCTCTCAGCGGCTCCGGGCGGCCAGCGAGCGGGTGGGATCGGAGCTTTCCATGGGGATGACCAACGATCTCGAGATCGCCGTGCGCGAGGGCAGCACCATGGTCCGCGTCGGTACGGCGCTCTTCGGGAAACGCAGGGGGGACACCCAATGATCGATCTTACGCCACTGGACGTCCGCAAGAAGCGCGGCGACTTCAAGAAGGGGATCCGGGGATACGATCCGGAAGAAGTGGACGTGTTCCTGGAGCTGGTGGCCGAGCGTCTGGAGGCGCTGGTCAGGGAGAACATCCAGCTCAAGGATCGAAGCGAGACGCTGCAGGGACAGGTGGACGCGCAGACCGGCCGGGAGCAGGCCGTCAAGGACGCCCTGGTCACGGCCCAGGAGCTGCGCAAGGACATCCGCGAGCAATCCCAGCGTGAGGCCGATCACCTCATCCGGGAGGCGGAAAGCGAGGCGCGGCGGATCACGGCCGAGGCCGAGGCCGAAGCGAGAGCACGGGTGCGGGGTGTGGAGCGCCAGATCGACCACGCCCGGGACGCCCTGCAGGAGCTGGAGCGGAGGCGGACCCGCTTCCTCCAGGAGTTCCGCGGCCTTCTGCAAAGAGAGCTGGATGTCGTGGAGGTCGAAGAGGAGCGCGCGCCCCTGGAGGATCGGACCATCGACCTGGACCTGGGTGGGGCGCGTCGGATGACGCCGGCCTCCGGCGCTTCACCCGGCGAGGGCGCTGCGGAGCCGGAGGGCTCGGAGACCGGGGCCCGGGGTGTGGACGACCAGCGCTCGACGCCGCCGACGGCCCGCGGCGCCCCGGAGGAGGGGACGGATCGGGAGGTCGCCAGCGACTCCGGAGGCGGAGCCTCGGTCAAGGGAACGGTCGACACGACCCGGGACGGGGACGTCTCCGGCCACGTGGAACTCTCCGTGGCCGGGGGCGAGCGGTCGGAGAGAGGAGGCCAGGGCGCCAGCGGGGCGTCCAGGAGGCCGGCCCCAAAGCCCACGGCGCCCCCACCGGACGTGGACGACGTCCCGTCCTCCCTGGAGCTCGAGCTCATGGCGGGACCGGCGGGGAGCGGGGCGTCCGGAGGATCCGACGACGCCCCGAGAGGTTCGGACCCCACCGACGTTCCCGATCTCAAGACCGTGCTGGCCGAGGCGGGCATGGACGAGGTGAGGCCGCCGGAGGCCGGAGAGCTCTCGCCACCGCCTCCGGAACCGTCGGGTGAGCAGGAGCGGCCCCTCCTCGACGAAGACGACGAGGGCGGGTCCCCCTGACCGCTCCGTGGGAGGGATGTCCATGATCCACGACCTGGAGCGGAGGGTCGACGACTCCGTCGCGGCCGTGCGCGCGCACTCCGACCTCGAACCTCGTGTGGGTATCGTCCTCGGGACGGGGCTGGGCGCCCTCACGGACATGATCGACACCGACGCCGTGGCGCCCTACGAGGATCTCCCGGGGTTTCCCGCTCCCACCGTGGAGAGCCACTCCGGACGCCTGGTGCTGGGTACGCTGGGCGACACGCCCGTGGCGGCGATGCAGGGTCGCTTCCACCGCTACGAGGGATACACGCTTCAGGAGATCACCTTCCCCGTCCGCGTGCTCCGCAGGCTGGGCGCCGATACGCTCGTCGTCTCCAACGTGTCGGGAGGGATGAACCCGCTCTGGCGGGTGGGGGAGCTGGTGGTCCTCGACGACCACATCAATCTTCTCGGCGACAGTCCGCTCATCGGCCCCAACGCCGACGCCTTCGGACCTCGCTTCCCCGACATGTCGGAGCCCTACGACCGGGCGCTTCAGGACATGGCCGTCGACGTCGCGCTGGAGCTCGGCATACGGCTGAACCGCGGCGTGTACGTCGCGGTGCCGGGACCTCAGCTCGAGACGCGGGCCGAGTACCGAATGCTCAGGACGCTGGGTGCCGACGTGGTGGGCATGTCCACCGTCCCGGAGGTCATCGTCGCGCGACACATGGAGATGCGTGTCCTGGGACTGAGCATCATCACCGACGCGTGTCTTCCCGACGCGCTGGAGCCGGTGGACGTCTCCGCCATTCTCGCCGCCGCCGCCCAGGCCGAGCCCGATCTGACCCGCATCATCGAGCGGGTGGTGGGTCGGCTGTAGGCGGCCACGTCAGGTCATCCACCTCCAACCCGGGCCGTGAACCCCGAATGAGCTACCCCGAGCTACCCCGCACCCTCCTGGACGTCGAGGAGGAGACGCTGCGTCTCTGGACGGACGAGGACCTCTTCCGCCAGACCCTGGAACGGAACCGGGACCAGGACCGGTTCGTCTTCTACGAAGGCCCGCCCACGGCCAACGGGCGGCCCGGGCTGCACCACATCCTCAGCCGGACGATCAAGGACCTGGTCTGCCGGCACCGGGCCATGCTGGGACACAGCGTCACCCGGATCGCGGGCTGGGACACGCACGGCCTCCCGGTGGAGATCGAGGCCGAGAAGAAGCTGGGCATCAGCGGCAAGCAGGAGATCGAGGAGCTGGGCATCGCCGAGTTCAACCAGGCATGCAAGGATTCGGTCTTCACCTACAAGGAGGAGTGGGAGGAGCTCAGCGAGCGCATCGGCTACTGGCTGGAGTACTGGCGCCCGTACGTGACCTTCCACACCGATTACATCGAATCGGTCTGGCACATCCTGCCGACCCTCGCCGACAAGGGGCTCCTCTACCGGGGACACAAGAGCGTGCCGTACTGTCCGCGCTGCGGCACGGCCCTCTCGTCCCACGAGGTGGCGCAGGGCTACCGGGACGTGTACGACCCCTCCCTCGTCTTCGTCTGTGAGATCCTCGGCGTGGACGGAGCGCCGGACCCGGACGGGCGAGCCATCCTCGCCTGGACGACGACCCCCTGGACGGTGCCCGCCAACACGGGTCTGGCGGTGGATCCCGAGCTGCGGTACGTGGAGGTGGCCCGGGACGATCGCCGCTACATCGTCGCCGAGGCCCGCGCCGAGGCCCTCTTCGGTGAAGATCCGGAGATCGTGGGCCGGCTCATGGGCAGCGAGATGGTGGGATGGCGCTATCGTCGTCCTCTGGATCTCGTGCCGGCGCCCGACGACCCCGGGAACGGATGGACGGTGGTGGCCGAGGACTTCGTCACCGCCGAGGACGGCACGGGGATCGTGCACATGGCACCGGCCTTCGGGGCCGACGACTACGCGGCGGGACAGCGTCACGGGCTCCCCATGTTGAACCCCATCGATGAATCGGGACGTTTCCTCGAGGAGATCCCGCTGGTGGGGGGCGCGTTCGTCAAGGACGCCGACCGGACGCTCGTCGACGAGCTCAAGCGGCGGGAGCTGCTCTTCGACATCGGCCAGGTCGAGCACAGCTATCCACACTGCTGGCGCTGCGACTCCCCCCTGCTCTACGTGGCCATCGACTCCTGGTTCGCCGCCACCTCGAGCATGAAGGAGGAGCTGCTGGCCAACAACGACCGCATCTCGTGGTATCCGCCGGAGGTGGGGGAGAAGCGGTTCGGCGAATGGCTCAGGGGCAATGTCGACTGGGCCCTCTCCCGGGACCGGTACTGGGGAACGCCCCTCCCCGTCTGGATCTGCGACGAGGACGACGACCACATGCGGTGGATCGGCTCTCTGGGCGAGCTGGCGGAGCATGCCGGCCCCCTCCCGGAGGACTTCGATCCTCACCGTCCCTTCATCGACGAGCTCACGTGGGCGTGTGCGGCGTGCGGCGGCACCATGCGCCGCGTCCCGGAGGTCATCGACGTCTGGTTCGACTCCGGGGCCATGCCCTACGCGCAGTGGCACTACCCGTTCGAGAACCAGGAGGCGTTCGAGGCGCATTTTCCGGCGGATTTCATCTGTGAGGGGCTCGATCAGACGCGGGGCTGGTTCTACTCCCTCCTGGCCATCTCGACCATGCTGGGCCGCGGTCCGTCCTTCGAGAATTGCCGGGTCAACGACCTGATTCTCGACGCCGACGGCCAGAAGATGTCCAAGTCGAAGGGCAACGTGGTGGATCCCTGGGACGCCATCGGCGAGCACGGTGCCGACGCCGTGCGGTGGTACTTCATCACGTCGTCGAATCCCTGGCTGCCGAAGCGCTACGATCCGGCCGGCGTCGGCGAGGCCGCCCGGAAGTTCTTCGACACGCTCTTCAACACGTACCGCTTCTTCACCCTGTACGCCTCGGTGGAGTCGTGGTCTCCTTCCCCCGAGGACCCCGCGCCCGAGGCCCGTCCCCTCCTGGATCGCTGGCTCCTGGCCCGCCTCGATTCGGTGGTGACCGAGGTCCGCAGGGAGCTGGACGCGTACGAGCTCACCCGCGCCTACCGGGCCCTGGGCGACTTCGTCGTGGAAGACCTGTCGAACTGGTACGTTCGCCGGAACCGGGCGCGTTTCTGGAACAGCGAGGACCGGGCCGATCAGAGGGCCGCGTTCCGCACGCTCTGGGACGCGCTTCGTCAGGTGGTGCTCATGGCGGCCCCGTGCACGCCGTTCTCGTCGGACTGGCTCCACCGCGCCCTCGCGGATGAGAGCGTGCATCTGCAGCCCTTCCCCGAGGTGCTGGAGTCCAACCGACGGGACGCTCTCCTGGACGGAGAGGACCTGGAAGGCGACATGGACGCCGTCCGGACGCTCGTCTCGCTGGGGCGCGCGGCTCGGGAGGAGATCCAGATCCGCGTCCGTCAGCCTCTGCGGCAGATGCGGGCGGTCGTGCCCGGCCGGCGGGAGCTCTCCGACGAGATGCTGGAGGTGGTCCGGGACGAGCTCAACGTGAAGTCGGTCGGGTTCCTGTCCACGTCCGAGGGGCTGGTCAGCCTGTCGGCGAAGCCCAACTACCGCTCCCTGGGCCAACGGTTCGGAAAGCAGACCAACGACGCCGCCGACGCCATCCGGTCCCTGTCGGAGGAGCAGCTGCGGGCCTATCAGGAGGGAGAGGCCGTAGCCATCGAGCTCCAGGGCGTGTCGCACCGGCTGGGCGCCGAGGATCTGGAGGTGATCCAGGAGGCCAGCGGCGAGCTCGCCGTCCAGGGGGAGGGGGCCTACACCGTCGCCCTCGATCCGCAGCTCGACGACGAGCTCCTCGCCGAGGGCCTGGCCCGGGAGCTGGTGAATCGGATCCAGCGGCTTCGCCGGGATGCGGGCCTGGAGATCACCGACCGGATCGTCCTGGGCATCGACGGAGACGACGCGGTGCAGTCGGCGGCCTCCTCGCACCGGGACTTCATCGGCGGCGAGGTTCTGGCCGTGGAGGTGGGTGTCGACGGCGCGGTGGACGAGGACGCCTACGAGCACGTGCGGGACGTGGACCTGGACGGAACGCCCGCACGGATCGGGCTCCGTCGGGCCGCCGACTGAGCACCCGGGAGCCGAGGTGACCGCCGAGCGTCACCGTCTGGTCGTGGGTCCCGAGGGCTCGGACCGACTGGACCGCTTCGTGGCCGACCGGTTGGAGCTCTCCCGGACCCGCGTGCAGAAGCTGGTGAAGGAGGGGCGGGTGACCGTCGAGGGCCGACGGACCAAGAAGTCGGAGGAGCTGGAGGCCGGGACAGTCGTGGAGGTGGTGGTCCCCCCGCCCGAAGAGGTGGACATCGTCGCCGAGGAGCTTCCGCTGTCCATCGTCTACCAGGATCCGCACCTGGTGGTGGTGGACAAGGCGGCCGGTATGGTGGTCCATCCCGCACCCGGCCACCGTTCGGGGACCCTGGTGAATGCGCTCTTGTGGCACGTGGCGGATCTCTCCGGTGTCGGTGGGCGGGCCCGGCCGGGCATCGTGCACCGCCTGGATCGGGACACGTCCGGTCTCCTGGTGGTGGCGAAGACGGACGCGGCGCATCGAGCGCTGGCCGACGCGCTCCGAGCCCGCAGGATCAAGCGCCTCTACGTGGCGGCGGCGTGGGGCCACCTCGACGAGTCTCCCCTCACCGTCGATGCTCCCATCGGCCGGGATCCCGCGAACCGGAAGCGGATGGCGGTGGTCGAGGGCGGGAGGAGGGCCGTGACCCGCCTGAAGGTCCGAGAACGCTGGCTACGGGCGGATCTGGTGGACGTGGCGCTGAAGACGGGCCGCACGCATCAGATCCGCGTGCACCTGGCCCACCTCGGACATCCGGTGATCGGCGACGAGACGTACGGAGCCGGGTGGGAGCGAGGACTGGGCGGACCCACGCGCCGCTGGGTGGACGAGCTCGCTCGGCGAATCCCGCGGCAGTTCCTCCACGCCCGGCGGCTGGTCTTCGATCACCCGGTGACCGGAGAGCGGATGGATCTGGAGTCGGCCCTTCCCGACGATCTGGCCGCCGTCGCCGCCTGGGCTCGGGAAGCCTGAGGGGACCTCTGGTGCCCTTTTACAAACGCCGGCGGATCCCGATACTTAACGGCTTGCCGAGACCCGTTGCTCTCGGCACCGGATGCCGTACGCTGCAGTAGAGAGATGCCGGAACTCGACCCGAAGCTCACCTTCGACTCCTTCGTCGTCGGCCCCGCCAACCGCCTGGCGTCGGCTGCGGCTCGCCGTGCGGCCGAATCTCCCGGAACGAGCTACAATCCCCTCTTCCTCTATTCGAAGCCGGGGCTGGGCAAGACCCATATCCTCACGGCCATCGCCCACCGGACGAAGGCGAAGCGCGTGGAGTACATGGCCCTGGAGGAGTACCTGGAGAAGCTCACCGCCGGCCTCCATTCCGGAGACGGCGGGAGGGGCGTCGACGAGCGCGTGGACATCCTCCTCCTGGACGACGTGCAGTTCCTGACGGGCCAGCGAGAGGCGCAGGAGATGCTGCTCAAGACGCTGGATCAGATCACCGCCGCCAGCGGCCAGGTCGTCCTGGCCAGCGACCGGCCACCGGCGGACATCGACGGCCTGGACGCGAGGCTTCTCTCCCGCTTCTCCGGGGGGCTCATCGTCGACATCGGGGCACCGGAGTACGAGACCCGTGTGGCCATCATCCGGAAGAAGGCGGCAGAGCGTGAGCAGAGCCTCGACGAGGGCGTCGTCGAGTCGGTGGCCAGGGCGCCCCTCAAGAACGTGCGAGAGCTGGGCGGCATCCTGAACAAGATCTTCGCCATGCAGGACCTGGAAGATCGGCGGGTGACCATCGAGGAGGTGGTCGCCCTCATGGAGGAGCAGAACAGGGCGGCTCCCCTCAGCGCCGGCGCCGACGAGTTCGGCTCCTTCCTGGACGAGCTCACGGCCACGTTGGAGAGCGCCTTCGAGAAGAAGGAGGAGCTGTGGAGAAAGGCGCTGAGGGAGGTCATCGAAAGCGCCGATCGGCAGGGCTTCTCCACCCTTCGCCTCGAGGCCCTGCAGGACAGCGCGACCGAGCCTCCGGGCTGGCAGGGCGCCGTCCTGCGCTTCAAGGCCGACATCCAGCGCCTCCACGAGATCGACAACGAGCTGGAGCGCCTGGGCAACCCGTGGCCCGAAGCGGCTCAAGGCGTCCTGGAGGACCCGGATCGTCTCGACGAGGCCGAGGCGCTCCTCGACTCGGTACGGGAGCGCCAGCGCCCCTTCCCCCGCGTCGCGCCGGGCCACCAGCTCCACGACCTCGAGGGCTTCGAGTCCATCGCCATCGAGTCCGCCGCCCAGCTCGTGAGCGCGGAGCGACCGGAGTACAATCCCCTCTTCGTCTGGTCCTCCGACGAGGCCGTGGCCAAGACCCTCCTGGCCGCCGTCGGCCGCACCTACCAGGAGTCGCATCCCCGGCTCGCCATGGCGCTGGTGTCGGTGCCCGACTTCGCGTCCGATTTCATCCGCGCCTTGGGGGAGGGCGTGGCGGGAGCGTGGAGGGAGCGTTGGTGGACGGTGGATCTCCTCCTGGTGCACGGGACGCAGGAGCTGGTGGAGACGGAGCGGGTCCAGGAGGAGTTCTTCCACCTCTTCGAGGCTCTACGGAGGCGGGGAGCGCGGATGATGTTCACCGCGGACCGGGCTCCCTCCTCCATGCCCGATCTCGACGACCGACTACGGTCCCGCTTCGGGGGTGGGCTGGTCCTGGAGCTCAGCACCGGTGCGGTCGAACCGTTCGAGGTGGCGGAGGGGACCGAGCGGGAGACGACGCAGGGAGACGACGCCGTCTTCGTCCCGGACCTCGACGATCCGGACGCGCTCGACGAGGCGAGACCCTCCGAGAGACGGCGAGCCGCGGCCATGGACGCGGAGAAGAGTACGGGCGGCTGGTTTCCCGGACCGGAGAACGCCGTGATCCACTGGCCGCGCCTGGAGGATCTCCTCATCGAGGAGCTGGACTGAGGATGGCCATCGAAGGGGCGTTGCAGGACGTCAGCCTGGCCGACATCTGCCAGCTCCTGGGCATGGGAGGCAAGACCGGCTGCCTGAGCGTGACCGACCGCTCCAACTTCGGATACATCTACTTCGAGCGTGGCCGGGTGATCTACGCCTCGGTGCTCAACCGGCGCGATCGGCTGGGCGAGCTCCTGGTCCGGAACCACGTCATCACCCAGAAGCACCTCTCCGATGCCATTCAGAGACAGCAGCAGGAGAAGGGAAAGAAGCTCGGTCAGGTGTTGGTGGAGGTCGGCGCCATCTCCGAAGAGGATCTCCACAGGTACATCCGGATGCAGATCGAGGAGGCGGTGTACCACCTCTTCACCTGGAGTCAGGGCTCCTTCCACTTCGATACGGATCAGATGCCCGACGAGGAGGGCGTCTACCTGGTGAGCATCCCCCCCGAGGCGCTGCTCATGGAGGGAGCGCGCCGGGTGGACGAATGGAGTCAGATCGAGAGGAAGATCCCTTCCTTCGACGTCGTCTTCCAGCTGGATCGGGATCCCGAGGAGTCCGATCAGGACGTGGAGCTGACCAGGGCGCAGAGGAAGGTCCTCCCCTTCATCGACGGCGTGCGCACCGTCGAGGAGATCATGGACGAGGCCGGCCTGGTGGAGTTCGAGACGGGCAGGGCGCTGTACGGCCTCATCCAGGCCGGCTTCGTCTCGCGGGCGGGAGAGCGGAGCACGAAGGAGGAGGTCGGAGGGGACGAGGCGCTTCAGCAGCACCTGAACGTCGGCGTGGCGTTCTATCGCTCGGGGATGCTGGAGGACGCGGCCCGGGAGTTCGAGTGCGCCCTCGAGATCGAGACCACACAGGCGAGGGCCAACTTCATGATGGGGCTCATCGCATTCCGTCGCGGGCGCCTGGAGGATGCCCTGAGCCACTTCGACTCGATGCCTCCCGGAGCCGGGGACGCCTACGCCGTCCACCGCAACAGGGCACTGGCGCTGGAGCGGATGGGGCGATACGAGGAGGCCCTGGCCGCCCTGGACGAGGCCCTGGTGACGAAGCCCACGGACCCGGAGGTCCACCTGGCCCGGGCGGTCATACACGTGAAGCGTGGCCATATCCGGCAGGCCATGGAGGCGCTTCGCCTCTACCGTACGTCACCGAAGGTGAAGCGGCCCTCTCCCCGCTACTACGCCTACACCGTGCTGGCTGCGGCGGCGAGCGGAGATCTGGACTATGCCGTCGCCGTCGGGCGGGAGGGCCTGGGTCATTACCCGGAGGCCGGCCCCCTCCTGGTGAACACGGGCCAGGTCCTCGAGCGCCGGGGCGAGGTGGCGGCCGCCGCCGCGCTCTACAAGCGGGCCACCCAGGCGAACCCCCCGCTTCCCCAGGCCCACAAGAACCTGGGGGATCACGCCTATGCCCACGGCGATCACGACGGCGCGCGCGCCCAGTACGAGAAGGCCGTGAAGCTGGCCCCGCGCCTGGGCGACGACGTCTACCTCCGCCTCGGCACCCTGGCCTACCAGGGCAACGACCGGGACGTGGCCCTGCTGCTCTGGCGACGCGCGCTGGATCTCAATCCCGACAACGAGGCCGTCCAGGCGAACCTGGAGATGCTTCAGGACGAGTAGCCGGAGTGGTCCCGACACCCACAGCCATCGCCGCAGGCCGGCCCCGGATCGGAGCTCGGGTGGTGCGCCACGCCGTCGTCGTGCTGGCGTGCCTGCTGACGGCCGCCGGGGGGCTGGTGGCTCAACTCCAGCCCGATCCCGCCGCGCGGCCGGTCCCGGAGCGACTCGACGGAGCGCCCTACGACGTCGTGGAGAGCCGCCGCGCGAGCATCTACTTCGCGCCCCGGGATGCCCTCGTGGCCCAGCGGGTGGGCGAGCTCCTGGACCGGATGCCGGCCCTTCCAGGCCTGCCCGACTCCCTGCCCACGGACGTCCATGCCGTCCTGGCCCACACGCCGGAGGCCTTCGACGAGCTCACCGGGGGCGTGGTCCCGGAGTGGCGGGCGGGGGTCGCCATCCCGTCGCGGGACATGCTCGTCATGCCGTCGGGTGAGGGAGTCCGGGTCGTGGATGGAGAGGGCCTCCGGACGCTGCGCCACGAGTGGGCGCACCTGGGGCTGCACCAGTATCTGGGAGACCTGAGGATCCCTCGCTGGTTCAACGAAGGGTACGCCCAGTGGGCGTCCGGCGGCTTCGACGCCATGGGCGCCTGGCGCCTCCGGGTCCTCATCGCCCTCGGACGGGCCCCGGCCATGGACTCGCTGGCTCTGGGCTGGCCCGCCGAGCGTCAGGACGCCCGAACGGCGTATCTTCTGGCGGCCAGCGCCATCGGATACCTGCTCGAGTCCGGCGGGGAGCGGGGGCTCGCCCTCTTCCTGCAACGATGGAGGGAGGGCCGTTCGTTCGAAGACGCGTTTCGCGCGACGTTCGGTCTGACCACGGGTCAGTTCGAGGAGGATTGGAAGCGCCACGTGAAGACGCGGTACGGATGGCTGTTCGTTCTCAGCCATTCGGCGCTCTTCTGGCTGATGTTGGCACTCGTCTTGCTCTTCATGGTCCGAGGCCGCCAACGGAGGAACAAGGAGAAGCTCGCGCGGCTGCGGGCCGGAGAGCTCCCCGACGCACCGGCGTGGTGGGAGAGGTCGGACGAATCTGGTGTAGAGACGTGATCATGAGCCAAGAGACGAATCCACGCATCCTCGTCGTCGACGACGACACCGACGGTCTGGAGGTCCTCCAGATGCGCCTGAGCCACGCCGGATACGCCGTGGAGACGGCGGAGAGCGCCGAGAAGGCCCTGGCTCGGGTGAAGGCATTCGACCCCGGACTCATCGTCACCGATGTCCGGATGTCGGGGATGACCGGGCTGGAGCTCCTGGCGAAGGTGCGGGAGACCATGGACGACGTCGAGGTCGTCGTCATGACGGCCCACGACGACATGGAGACGGCGGTGGCGGCGATGAAGTCCGGCGCCTTCGACTTCCTGGTCAAGCCCGTGGATCCCAAGGCCGTCCAGGCTCTGGCCGATCGGTGCTTCCGGGAGCGGGAGCTGGTGGAGACCACCGACATCCCGGAGGAGATGGCGGCGCTTCCCCGGAGCCGCCTGGTGGGCAGCGATCCCAAGATGATCGACATCTACAAGACCATCGGGATCCTGGCCGCCAACCGGGCCACCGTGCTCGTCCGTGGCGAGACCGGCACGGGGAAGGAGGTCATCGCCCGGGCGATCCACGAGAACTCGGAGCACGCCGGCGAGCCCTTCATCGCCGTGAACTGCACCGCGCTCACCGATACGCTCCTGGAGAGCGAGCTCTTCGGACACGTGAAGGGAGCGTTCACCGGAGCCACGGGCGCGCGCAAAGGCTACTTCGAGCTCGCGGGGAAGGGGACGATCTTCCTGGACGAGATCGGGGACACGAGCCCCGACTTCCAGACCAAGCTCCTCCGGGTTCTGCAGGAACGGCGATTCTACCCGGTGGGGGGGGAAGAGCCCAAAGCCACCGAGGCCCGGGTCATCGCCGCCACCCACCAGCCCATCGAGACCCTCATCGAGCAGGGCCGCTTCCGGGAGGACCTCTACTTCCGCCTCAAGGTGGTGGAGATCGTCGTGCCACCGCTCCGGGACCGCCGGGGAGACATCGAGGCGCTGGCCACGGCTCTGCTGGGACGGATCCGGGAGGAGACGGGTCGTGACGTCCGGAGGATCTCCGACGACGCCGTGGCCCGGCTGCGGGATTACGATTGGCCCGGGAACGTGCGAGAGCTGGAGAACGCGCTCATGCGGGCAGCCATCGTCGCACGAGGCACGGTCATCGGCGCCGATCACCTGATCCTGGAGGGGGTGGTGGCCGGCGGGCCGAAGGACCTGACCCTGGACGCGGCGATCCGCAGGCACATCCGGCTCGTCCTGAACCGTGTGGACGGCGACGAGGACGCCGCGGCGTCGCTCCTGGGCGTCTCCCGCGAGGAGCTCCAGGACCGACTCGCGGATTGACCGACACCCGCGCCTCGTCTAGCATCTAGGGTATGCCGCAGAAGAGCTCCGAGTCCGAGACGCCCGCGCTGCAGTTCACGAAGGTCAACGCCCTGCTGGGCGTGGCCGGGTTGGGCTGCCTGAGCGTCGGGTATTGGCTTCTGGCGCAGGGGTCCATCACGGCTGCACCCCTCCTCCTGGTGTTGGGCTACGTCGTCCTCCTTCCCATGGCCATCATCAAGTAGCCGTGACGAGGAAGGCGCTGTCCAGCTCCACCGCGTCGGCCATCGGTCCCTATTCGCATGCCGTGGATGACGGGAGCCACGTCTTCTGCTCGGGTCAGACGCCCATCGATCCCGTCACGGGACGATTGAGGGAGGGTGGCGTCGGCGATCAGACCCACCAGTGCTTCGACAACCTCTTCGCGGTCCTCGCCGACGGAGGACTGAGCTCCGCCGACGTGGTGAAGGTGAACGTCTACCTCACCGACATGGACGATTTCGGCGAGATGAACGAGGCCTACGCCTCCCGCTTCTCCGATCCCTACCCGGCCCGGACGACGGTCGCCGTGGCGGCCCTTCCCCTGGGCGCGCGGGTGGAGATCGAGCTCGTGGCGAAGAGGACCGGCTGACCCGCCGTAGCGCCCCGGGCCCCCGACATGCAGGAAACGCCACAAACGACCGAGGCCATTGCACGTATGGACACTCCGAAGATCCTGGCCGGGCTCGCCCGGGCTCTGCCGCCGACGCCTTTCCTCCTCGGCGGGGCGCTCCTCGCCGGCCCCCTCGCTTGGTCCCTGCCCCTGACGGCTCAGGAGCCGTCGGATTCGACCCGCGAGGAGGCGGAGTCCGGCCTGCCCCTCGAGCCGGGCCGCGAGCTCACCTTCCAGGCGAGGGAAGGCACGTGGATGTCCGTGGACGTCAGTCCGGACGGCGAGACCTTGATCTTCGACCTCCTGGGCGATCTCTACACCGTGCCCACCGGCGGGGGGACCGCGACCCGCCTCACGTCGGGCATGGCGCTGGACGTCCAGCCGCGATTCTCCCCCGACGGCACGAGGGTCGCCTTCGTCTCCGACCGCTCCGGGAGGGAGCAGGTATGGGTACTGGATCTGGCCACCGGCGATACCACGCAGATCACCGAGGGCCGGAGCGCCGACGTCCTCTCCCCCGAGTGGACTCCGGACGGCGAGTATCTGGTGGTGCCCAAGTCGGGACGGGACGCCAGCGGACTCTGGCTCGTCCATACCGACGGAGGGTCGGGTGTGCGCATGCACACGGACGAAGGCGCCTTCATGACCGGGCCGGCCTTCGGGCCCGACGATCGGTACGTCTGGTTCGCTCAGCGCGAGGGGCGCCACGAGTACAACAACGAGCTCCCCATCTACCAGGTGATGCGCTACGACCGGGACGCGGGGATCGCACAGGAGCTGACGGGCCGTGTGGGCTCGGGCATGCGGCCGGCCGTCTCCCCCGACGGCCGCTGGCTGGCGTACGGGAGCCGTCACGCCGGCAACACCGGCCTCCGGATCCGGGAGCTCGAGACGGGTGACGAGCGCTGGCTCGCCTATCCCATCCAGAGGGACGACATGGAGTCGGTGGCCGCCCTCGATGTTCTCCCGGGCTACGCGTTCACGCCTGGCTCCGACGCGGTCGTCCTCTCCTACGACGGCAAGATCTGGAGGGTCGCCGTGGACGGGAGCGGTCAGACGGAGATCCCGTTCCAGGCCTCCGTGGAGCTCCCCCTGGGTCCCAGAGTGAGCTTCGAATACGATGTGGAGACCTCCCCGACGTTCTTGGCGCGTCAGATCCGCGACGCCGTGCCCTCCCCCGACGGCGGGCGTCTGGCCTTCACCGCGCTGGGGGACCTCTACGTCATGACATGGCCCGCAGGCGAGCCCCGGCGCATCGTCGATCTGGATCGCGCGGGGGTGCATCAGCCTTCCTGGTCCCCCGACGGCCAGCGTCTGGCCTTCGTGAGCTGGGACGACGGTGAGGGGGGGCATCTACACGCCGTCGACGCGGACGGGGGGGACCGGACGCGGCTCACCCGAGTGCCGAGCTACTTCCGCGAGACCGAGTGGTCCCCCGACGGCCAGCGTATCGTCACGATCCGTGCCGCGGCCCGGGACGTCCAGGAGAACCTGGGCAGCTTCGGCGGCGGCCTGGGGACGGAGATCGTCTGGGTCCCGGCCTCGGGAGGCGACTACACCGTCGTGGCGCCCCAGGATGGTCGAGCGGGCCTCCATTTCGTCTCGGAGAGCCCCGATCGCATCTACGCGTCCCACCGTCAGCGGGGGCTCGTGTCCTTCCGCTGGGACGGGACCGACGAGAAGAGCCACCTCGAGGTGCGTGGCGAGCGTCCGGTGCGCGGGGGTGAGCCGAGGCGCGCCGACCGGATCTGGATGGCGCCTCGCGGTGACGTGGCGCTGGCAGAGATCGGGATGGACCTGTGGGTGGTGACCGTGCCACGGGTCGGTGGCGAGACTCCCACGGTCTCCGTGTCGAGCCCCGCATTCCCGGCGACCCGGCTCACCAGCGACGTGGGTGGGGAGTTTCCCGTCTGGGAGTCCGATGGACGGGGGGTTCGCTGGTCGCTCGCCAATGCCCATTTCGTCTACGACCTGGACCGGATGGAAGCGGTCCGCGACTCCCTGGAGGCGCTCCGGGAAGCCGCGGACGAGGAGTCGGAGGAGGAGGAGGAAGCCGAGGAAGAGGACGGCTCCGAGGGCTACGAGCCCGAGGAATACCGCATCGAGGTGGAGTACGCGCGCGACATCCCCCGGGGCACGGTGGTGCTTCGGGGCGGCCGAGCCATCACGATGAACGGGGACGAGATCATCGAGGACGCCGACATCGTGGTCACCGACGACCGGATCCGGGCCGTGGGCGAGCGGGGCAGCGTGGAGATCCCGGCCGGCGCGGAGGTCATCGACGTGAGCGGCAAGGTGGTCCTGCCGGGATACGTCGACACCCACTACCACACCCAGTGGTTGCTCACCGACGTCCATCACAACCAGGTCTGGCAGTACCTCACGAACCTGGCCTTCGGCGTGACGACCACCCAGGACGTCCAGACGGCCACCACCGACATCCTCACGTCCCACGATCTGGTGGAAGCCGGGGAGATGGTGGGCCCGAGGATCTACCACACCGGGCCCGGCGTCTTCAGCGGGGAGAACATCCGCGGTCTGGACGAGGCCCGGGAGGTGCTGGAGCGCTACAAGCGGTATTACGGTCTCGACACCTTCAAGATGTACATGGCCGGGGACCGGCAGCAACGCCAGTGGCTCATCCAGGCCGCCCGGGAGCTCGAGCTGATGCCCACGACGGAAGGCGGGGTCGACTTCAAGCTGAACCTCACCCACACCATCGACGGCTATCCCGGACTGGAGCATTCCCTGCCCGTGGCCCCGCTCTTCGACGACCTGATCGAGCTCTACACGACGACCCAGACCACGTACACGCCGACGCTCCTGGTCGCCTATGGCGGCCCCTGGGCGGAGAATTACTACTATACGACGGAAGACATCTTCGACGACGAGCTCCTCGCCCGCTGGACGCCGTACAACGAGCTGGAGTCCAAGGGGGCCCGGCGGACACGCAGGGAAGGTTGGTTCCGCTGGGAGGAGCACGTGTTCTACAAGCACGCCGAGTTTCTCCGCGACCTCGTCGAGGCCGGGGGACGCATCGGCGTGGGTGGTCACGGCCAGCTCCATGGCCTGGGATGGCACTGGGAGCTCTGGGCGATGGCCTCCGCGGGGATGGACCCTCACGACGCGCTGCGCGCGGGTACCCTTCTCGGGGCGGAGGCCATCGGCTTCGGCCGCGAGCTGGGAAGCATCGAGCCGGGGAAGCTGGCCGATCTCGTCGTTCTGGACGCGGACCCCCTCGTCGATCTCCGCAACACCCGAGCGGTCTCCCACGTCATGAAGAACGGGCGTCTCTGGGAGGCGGCGACGCTGGACACGGTGTGGCCGGAGGAGCGCTCGCTGCCGACGTACTACTGGGAGAATCGGGAGCCCGACGTGCCGGCGGGGATCCCGGGCGGACCCCGGTGGGTCGGGGAGCCGACGGCGCGACGGTAGGCCTCCTCCTCCCGCTCTCCCGTCCCGAGCGCGCAGGGATGGAACCATGACGCCGCCACGGGTATTCAGCATGACAATAGTTGTTATGTCGATAATTGATATATAATGGAGTGTCCATGTCGGATGCCGCCGTCGCTACCGCCAGCCTTCTGGAGCCCGCCACACTCGGTCGCCTCACGCTCAAGAGCCGTTCCGTCATGGCGCCCATGACCCGCTCCCGGGCCGTCGGGAACGTGCCCAACGAGATGATGGCCGAGTACTACGGAGAGCGCGCCGGGGCGGGCCTCATCGTGACCGAGGGAACGTCTCCGTCTCCCCATGGCCTCGGGTATCCGAGGATCCCCGGACTCTACGGCGATGCGCACGTCCGCGGCTGGCGTCGCGTGACGGAGGCCGTGCACCGGCAAGGAGGCCGCATCTTCGTCCAGCTCATGCACACGGGACGGGTGGCCCACCCCGCGAACCTACCGAAGGGAGGCCGGGTTCTGGCTCCCTCCACCGTCCCCCTCGTGGAGACGAAGATGTGGGTCGACGGGGAGGGCGAGCTGGAGATTCCTCCCGCCGAGGCCATGAGCGAAGCCGACGTGCGAGGGAGCATCGAGGAGTACGTACACGCGGCACGACTCGCCATGGAAGCGGGCTTCGACGGTGTGGAGCTCCACGGCGCCAACGGATATCTCATCCAGCAGTTCCTCCATCCGTCGTCGAACCGACGCAGCGACGGCTGGGGTGGCAGCATCGAGGGCCGGACGCGCTTCGCCCTGGAGGTCTCCGAGGCGGTGGCCCGCGCCATCGGGCCGGATCGCGTGGGCATTCGGATCTCCCCGTACGGCGTCTTCAACGAGATGCCCCACTACGCAGCGATCGACGAGACTTACGACCGGCTGACCCGCGGGCTGGAGGACATCGGAGTGGTGTACATCCATGTCGTCGACCACTCGTCCATGGGCGCGCCCGACGTCCCCGCGGAGAGCAAGGACCGGATCCGCGAGGGCTACCGGGGGACCTTGATCCTCTCGGGTGGCTACGACTTCCAGCGGGCCAACGAAGACCTGGACGCGGGTCGAGCCGATCTGGTGGCCTTCGGGCGGCCGTTCCTGGCCAATCCGGACCTGTTGGAGCGCTTTCGGAAGGGTGCCGAGCTCAACGAGCCGCGTCCGGATCTCTTCTACACGCCCGGGGCCGAGGGCTACATCGACTACCCGACCCTGTAGGACGGTGCCCGGGCCGCCCGTGCCCCGGCGTCCGTCATCGGCGGAAGCCGCTTGAACTACAGCAGCCCCGGACCGGAGCCGCCCTGAGCGGGAGTTGTCCCGGACCGGAGCCGCCCTGAGCGGGAGTTGTCCCGGACCGGAGCCGCCCTGAACGGGAGCCGCCGCGGACGGGAGCCGTCCCGGACCCCTCGGAGGGCGGCTCCCGCGGTCCCGTGCGCTGGCGAGCTCGCGCTACTGCGAGACGACCCGGCGACCCTGCTCCAACCGCTCCATGTACTTCTCGAAGAAGAAGCGGTGGATGTCCCGCATGTCGATCTCCCGCCCCTGGATGTAGGCCTGCTCGACGTCCGTCAGATAGTCCAGGGGGTTGCCGGTGGTGATCAGAAGGGTGGCGTCCTTCCCGGGCTCCAGGGAGCCCACCCGGTCGGCGATGCCGAGGAACCGCGCCGGATTGAGGGTCACGGCCCGGATGGCCTCCTCCTCGGACAGTCCGAAGGCCTGTGCCACGCCCGCCTCGTAGGGGAGCCGGTTGGTGTAGGGCGCGCTCGAGCCGCCGGAAATGGCGATGCGCACGCCCCGCTCATGGAGGCGCGCGGCTCGCGTATAGGCCTCGTCGTAGGCCTCCCAGGCCCGGTCGGGGGCGTCCATGGTGGAGGTCAGGATCACCGGGATGTCCCGGGAGGCGAGCTCGTCGGCCACGTGGATGGCGTCCCGACCGCCCCGGATCACGATATCGAGCCCCTGGCCCTCACCCCAGACCACGGCGTCCTGGATCTGGGTGATCCCGTCGGCGTCGATGATCACCGGCATCTCGCCGCGGACCGCCGGGACCATCGCGTCGTACCGCGGATCCATCGCGTCCAGATCCCCCGCGTCCCGCGCGCCGGCGTAGGCCCGGGCCTGCTCGAACTCCTCGGTGAGCCTCCGGATCTGGTCCTCGTACTCCGGCTGATCCTCGTCGTCGTTGCCGAAGAACCGGAAGAAGCGCCGAGGCTCGGGATCGGGCCAGCTCACGTTGAGGGCCGCGGCCGCCTCGAGCGTCATCTCCTCCCACGTCCACCCCTCCATGTTCATCGCCGAGGAGAGGCCGGGGATCAGTCCGCCGGACGGTGTGGTGAGGGTCACGAGCACCCCGTTGGTCCGGGACGTCCCGATGTGACGACTCTCGGGGTTCACGGCGATGTTGGGACGGGCGTTGGGGTTGAAGTCCCCGAGCTCCCGCTGGTCGTTGGAGACGTCCACGGCGCCGATCTCGGCGATCCCCACCTCGCTGTAGGCGTCGATGAGTCCGGGATAGACGTGCTTGCCCGCGCCATCGATGGTCCGGGCACCGGAGGGAATGCTCACGTCCGCGCCCACGGCGCTGATGACTCCGTTCTCGAACAGGATCGTTCCGTTCTCGATGACCCCGTCCGTGACGGTGTGGACCGTCGCGCCGCGGATGGCGATGGGCTGGGTCTGCGGTGGGGCCGGAATCGTCACCTGGGCCTCGAGAGCCGTGGCACCCAGCAGACTCACCGCGACGACGGCGAGAGCCGGGGCAAGGCGACGTCGATTCGTCATGGAGCTCATGTGCATTCTCGGTCTATGGGTCATCGGTCAGCTCTCCTCGCTCTGAAGGACGAGCTGGACGAGTTGGGCGTGCTCCCTGCGGACGCGCTCACGGAGCTGGGCGTCCTCCTCGAGAGAGAAGTAGCGGCGGCCGTCCACCCACGTCTGTTCGGCCTTGGTCATCTGTGAGAGCGGGTGCCCGCTCCAGATCACGAAGTCGGCGTCCTTTCCGGGCTCGAGGGACCCGACGCGGTCGTCGATGTCGATCACCCGGGCTGCGTTGAGGGTGACCGTCTTCAGGGCGTCCTCGTCGCTCAGACCGGTCCGCAGGAGCTTCCCCGCCTCCCAGTTCATGCGGCTGGAGAGCTGGCTGTTGTCGGAGTGGAGGGATGCCGTGACGCCCGCCTCGAGGAGGATCCGCGCGTTGTAGGTGGTGGCGTCGTAGGCCTCGAGCTTGAAGGAGGACCAATCGCTCCACACGGCGGCGCCGACGCCGCTGGCGGCGAGCTCGGGGGCGATCTTGTAGGCCTCCACACCGTGCTGCAGCGTCTGGACCGTGAAGCCGAACTCCTCGGCCAGGCGGATGAGCGCGAGGAACTCGTCCTGTCGATAGCCGTGGGACGAGATGAGGATGTCCTCGTTCATGATGTCGACGATGGCCTCCATCCGGAGGTCGCGACGAGGCGGCAGTCCCTCCCCGGTGGCCTCCCACTCCTCCCAGCGCGCCTGGTAGTCCCGGGCCGCCTGGAAGTGGTCGGCGATGATCTGGTACGTGCCCATGCGGGTGTCGGGGTAACGCCCGGAGCGCCTCTTCGGGTTCTCGCCGAGGGCGAACTTCACCGTGCGGGGCGGATCCTCCAATGTCAGCTCGTCGGGGAGCGCACCCCAGCGCATCTTCACGAAGACGTTCTGTCCGCCGATGGGGTTGGCCGAGCCGTGCTTGATGTGGGCCGTCGTGAGTCCGCCGGCGAGCTGACGGTACACCCAGATGTTGTTGTGGGTGACGACGTCGCCCATCCGGACCTCCGGCACGATGGCGAAGCCGCTCTCGTTGGTGCCGTCGGTGCCGGAGTGGATGTGGGGATCGATGAGGCCCGGGGTGACGTGCTTCCCGGTGGCGTCGATCTCGACGGCCCCGGAGGGCGCGTCCAGGTCCATGCCCACCTCCACCACCTCACCCTGCCGGACGAGGAGATCGGCGCCCTCCATCCTCCCCTGCGGACCCTGCGTCCACACGGTGCCGTTCCGGACGACGACGTACTCGGGCTGCTCGGGGATCGACTCGACCCCGTACGCCATGGCGGGTCGGATGTCGGGGAGGTCGAGATCCGGCACGTCACGGGCCGGACCGGTGCTGCCGGATCCTCCGGCGAAGGCCTCGACACGCTCGCCCTCCCAGTTGGACGTGCTTCCGTCGGGGAAGAGGGCCCAGCCGAAGAGATCGTCTCCTTCGACGGAGATGGACATCTGGGCCATGCCCTCCATCCCCAGCGCCTCCGCCGGGAAGATCAGCTCCACCCGGCCGGCCTCGGTGCGGGCCGTCGCCGACTCGAGCTCGATCTCGGATCCACCCAGGAGGATGGCGCCCGTGATCCGGTTCAGGCTCCCACCGAGCTGAAGGCGAGCGTCCTCACCGGTCGCGGCCGTGATGGTCCATGTGCCGCGCGGATCGACCCGCGGCGGGATGGAGATGTCGTACGCGTCGCCTTCCACCCAGACGTTGCGGATGGTCGCGTCGTCGTCGAAGAGGTCACCGTCCACGACGACGAGGTTGGCCACCTTGCCCGCTTCGACGGTTCCGTGGGTCCGCTCGATGCCCATCATCCGGGCGGGCACCACGGTCAGCGCCGCCAGCGCGTCATCCTCGCTGAGCCCGCGGGCCACGGCCGTGCGGAGGTTCGGCAGGAAGTCGGACTCCGAGGCGAGACCGTCGCTCGTGATGGCGAACTCGACGCCCGCGTCGGCCAGTCGCGCGGGGTTCTCGGGCGCCAGGTACCAGTGGCGGAGCTCGGCGTAGGTGGCGTTCAGCGCATCCTCCGGACCCTCGATCTCCGGCGCGTCGGGGAAGTCGATGGGGATGATGAGCGGCATGGGGTCGGGAGCCAGCACGTCGAGGATCTTGTATTCCTCGCCGTTCCCCCGGGCCCACGGCACGATGGGGAACTCCTCGGCGATCTTCCGCGCCCGGATGTGCTCCTCCTCCCGGCTCACCTCGAAGAGGAGGGGCTGCTCGCCGTCCACCACCGGATCGAGCTGGGCCAGGGCCTCGCTCGTCTCCGGAGGGAGGAAGGCCCGTCCGCTCTCTTCGTAGGCCGCCCACGCTCGCTCGTACCAGTCGGCGTCCAGGAGCGTCTGGCGGATGAGCGCGATGGCACCCATCGGCGAGTTGGGATAGTTCGACCCACTCAGCTCGCGGTTGGACGCGAAGTCCAACGTCTGGACCAGGTCCGGGCGGATGACGCGATCCCGCGCGTTTCCGTCGCTGTGGTCGATGACCGCGGCCTCACCACGGAAGATGCCGAGACGCGGCACCGCGAGGGCCGTGCCGAAGCCCAGGGAGCGCAGGGCGGAGCGCCGCTCCGGATCGTCCTGGAGGTTGCGGGAGGTGCTGAAATAGGATCGGACCTGGGGATTCCAGTGGGTGGGCCCGGCCTCCTCCTCTTCCGGCATCTCGTCCATGCCCAGGTCGGCGTGGGCGTCGATGAATCCGGGATAGACCGTATGGCCCGACAGGTCCCAGATTCGCGCGCCGGCGGGGACGTCCACGGCCGATCCCACGGCCTCGATGATCCCGTTCCGGACCACGACCGTGGCACTCTCCACGACCTGTCCCGGCGCGGTGACGACGCGGGCGTTGGTGAGGGCGTGCAGTCGGACCCGATTCTCGCGGAGCCCCTCCACCGGTTGGGTCCGGTCCGTCTGCTGCGCCGCAGCGGTGGCCGGGAGGAGGAGCGAGAGGGCGAAGAGGAGAAGGCTGCGCCTCATGGTTACCTCGAGTTGCGGAAGGCAGGCGAAGGGAGGTCGCCGCGGAGCGACGGCAGCCGTCCACGGCACGTCGGAGACGTCGTACATGTCTTGGACACGGGAGGTGCGCGTCAGCGTTGAACGTGCCTCGGATCCAAGACGCCCTCCGGATCCGAAGGAGCGCCGCCGCCCCCCTGAACGCACGTCGCCCCACCCGGGGGGAGTCCAATCCCGGATGGGGCGCAGATCGTGCCGCGACCGAAGTCGCGTCGCGCCGCCTCAGCGGCGCCGAAGGGCGATCAGATCACTGACTCCCCACTTCGACGATCTGGAAGTCCCGGTCGATGACTTCCTCGTCTTCCGACAGTTCGATCTCGTAGCTCGGCGGGACGGTGGCGAAGCCTTCACCCACGTCCACCGTGACCGTCCACGTGCCGGCGGGCACCTGATCGATGGTGTACGTCCCGTCGGGGTTGGTCGTCGCCTCGATGGGATCGACGCCCTCGGCCGAAGGCGTGGCGGTGACCGTCAGGCCCTCCACGGTGACGCCCTCGAGGTCCGTGCCGACCGTCCCGGAGATGCTTCCGGTGAGATCTTCGACGATGGCGAAGTCCACGTCCACGACGTCCTCGTTCGGGCCCACCTCGACCATGTGCTCGGCAGGATCGCTGAGCTGATCCTCACCGACCTCGATGGTGACGGTGTAGCTGCCCGGGACGACGTCTTCCATCGTGTACGCCCCGCCGGGACCGGTGGCGACCATGACGGGCTCGATGCCCTCCATCTCGGGCTGAGCCGTGACCATGACGCCCTCCACGGGTACGTCCATGAGCTCCGTGGATACCGTGCCGGAGATGCTTCCCCGCACGTCCAGGAGCTCGAAGTCGACGTCGGTGATGTTCTCACTCCAGCCGAGCTCGACGGTCTGAGCTTCCGGATCGGTGGCGAACCCGGGGTCGGTGTCCACCGTGACCTCGTAGGTGCCGGGCACCATGTACCACATCTTGTAGACGCCATCCATGTCGGTGAGGGCCGTGGCGGTCTCGGTCTGATAGCCCGGAGCCGAACCCTCGTCCTGGGGCGTAGCCACCACGGTGAGGCCTTCGATCGAGAGGCCGTCCACATTCGTGAAGACCGTCCCGGCGATGCTGGCGGCCACGTCCATCCCCGTCACGCGGATCGTGGGCTTGAAGTTCACGCCGTGGACGCCGGCGGGCGTCTTCGGATTGCCCAGGAGCACGAAGCTCTGATTCACGTCGAAGTCCAGCACGATGACCGTCTCACCCGGCACGATCTCGATGCCGTTCGGGTAGTCCTCGCTCCGGAGATTGAGCTTGATGCCGGTCTGGGCGCCGCTGGGGACGAAGAGGTCCATCTCGTCGCCGCCGCCCCGGAACTCGTAGGGCGCCATGAGCTGGACGTTGGCTCCCTCCACCACGAGCCGAAGCTGCCCGTATACGCCGGGCTCGATCTCGGCCTCGGCGATGGGCGTCGTGGCCGGACCCTGGAACTCCAGGAGGTTCACGTAGCCCTCGGTGCCGTCCTCGTTGAGGAGGATCGGCCCGCCTCCGTCGCCGGCCGGGAGGATCTCCACCCGCCCGATGTCCACGTTGGCTGCGGCGATGTAGTCTGCGGCTGCGTCGGTGAGGAGCACGGTCACTTTCGTGCCCGTGTCCCGTACGATGGCGCCACCTTCCTTGTCGATGCCCACACCGTCGTCCACGCCGCACGCGGCGGTCACGACGGCGAGAAGCAACGCGGAGAGGCGCGCCCAAGAACTGACCTTGGAACGGCTCATAGGGATGTCCTCCTGGTCGACCTATGCTCATGGAACGGTTGCTAGCGTCATTACACTAGGTGAGTACCCGATGGGTCACATTCGACGGAGGAAGCAATGAGCACGAGTTCGTTTCGCGGCGCCGCCGGGGGCGTCCTTCTCCTCGCAGTCGCGCTTTCGGCGTGCGGCTCCGAAGCCGACCGGGACGTCCCCGGATCCGAGGCGCCGCCCGTGGTCACCGCCGCCGGCTCGCCGCTGGAGGTGGCCGAACGGACCGGCGTCCCTAACGCACGCATGCCCGCGCCCGGGGTCGTGACCGCGGGACAGCCCACGCAGCGGCAGCTCGATGCGCTGGCGTCGGCCGGCGTCCGTCACTTCATCTCGCTCCGGCCCCCGAGCGAGTCGGGGGCGGGCTGGGAGGAAGCCCACGCGTCCGGCGCCGGGTACGACTTCGACCGCATTCCCGTCTCGGGCGCCGCGTCGCTGACACGGGAGAACGTGGAGGCTTTCGCCGCTCTTCTCGACGAGGCCGGAAGCGAGCCCGCGCTCGTGTATTGCGCGAGCAGCAATCGTGTGGGGGCGATGATGGCCCTGAAGGCTCACTGGATCGACGGCGTTCCCGCTGAAGAGGCCCTGGAGCTGGGCAGAGACGCGGGACTCACCCGGCTCGAGGCTCCGGTGCGGGAGCTCCTTGGGCTGGAGGGCTGACGGTCCTCAGCCCAGGATCGCGGCGAGGAGCAGGACGTGCTCGGCCGTGCGCATCAGCGCCCCGATGTCCGCCCACTCGCCGGGTCTTCCGCGCTCGCCTCCACGGGATCCTCCCAGCCCGATGGCCGGGATGTCGGCGGCGACGGCGACGTTCATGTTCGACGAGCCGCTCTCCGACAGCGTGGGCGCGTATCCCAGATGCCGGGCCACGGCTTCGGCGGCTCGAACCAACCGGGAGCGCCGGGCGCCGGGAATTCGGCCACCGGGGGTGCGTTGGAAAGGCTCCATCCGGAGCGTGATCCCCGTCTCCGCCTCGACGCCCTCGAGGATGCGGCGGATGTCCGCCTCGATGGCGTCGATGGTCTCGGCTTCCATGGACCGGATGTCCAGAGAGAACCAGCCGCTCTCCGGCTTGTGGTTGAAGACCGAGCCGCTCTGGATCATGGCCACGTTGAGCCTGGTGCGACGCTCGCCCGTCCGGGCGGCTGCGGGAAGGGAGAGGATCGCGTCGACGGCCCTGGCGATGGCCTGGTTCACGTTGGGAAGGCCGCCGCCGAGCGTGTGGCCGGCCGGACCCTCCGCGAAGACCTGCCACCAGTGGATCCCCAGGGCTCCGTACGAGATCGTGTGGCCGTCCCCGAGGACGTCCACGAAGGCCAGCGCGCGGTCGCCGTAGGCGTCGACGAGCGCGCGCATCCCCCGAAGGCCGGTCTCCTCCTGGGCCACGGCCGCGAAGACCAGATCGTGCTCGGGCTCGAGGCCCGACGACAGATAGGACTCGGCGGCGGTCAACATGGCCGCCGTCGTGAGCGACGTGTTCGTTCCCGGGCCCACCACCCGATCGCCTTCCACCCTCGGAGGGGCGGCGGCATTGCGCTGGTGCTCCGCCACCGTCGCCAGATCGTCGAGGGTGGAGACGAAGACCAGGGCCCGGTTCTTGGATCCGGGGATCACGCCCACGGCGTTGGGGCTCTGCGTGACCCGGACGGAGTCGAGACCGATGGCGCGCATGTGCTCCGCCACGGCCTGGGCGCGCTCCAGCTCCTCGCCCGAAGGCGAGACGATGGAGCCCAGGCGAACCAGGAGGTCCGCGGCCGCCGCCCGGCTCTCCCTGAGCGTCCCCACCGCCTGCGCTACGCGGGGCTCCCCGAGGACGGCGCCGACGTCGACGCCGTCCGGATCCCCGGACGCCTGAGCGACGAGAGGATCGCCTGTGGCGGAGACCAGCAGCAGGACGAAGAGGAGAAGGCGTGACACGGGCAGGGAAAGCGGATCAGCAGACGGCACCGGAAAAGCCTGGACGGTACGTCCAGTCGAAGTCCCGCGTGTACAGGTGGACGGCGTCGCGGAATGCCACCACCACGGCGATGCGATCCATGTGGATCTCCTCGATGAGCTCGTTGCGGCAACGGTGGCCGTTGAGGTACAGCGCTCCGCACTGCCGGGTCCGCGGGTCGCGTTCCCGGTCCTCCGTCGCCTCCATGACGCGCTCGTAGCCCATCCGGGCCGGCAGCTCCGCACCTGATCCGAAGGTGCCCACGCACACGCTGCTCCCGTGGGACACGGGGATGTAGAGCTTGCGGAGAAGGTCCGTGTTGTCCTCCGCCATCCGCTTCGCCTGCTCCAGACGGAGACCCTGGATGCTGCGATAGCCGGGGACGGATGCCGGGTGCTGCCCCAGGTCGAGGGTCAGGAAGTCCTCGAGGGTTTCGTTGGAGACGGTCACCTCGAGAGGGTCCAGCCGGATGGGTTCGGGACGCAGCTCCACGTCGATCCCGTAGGATCCGGTGGACCGGACCGAGAAGAGCGGAGTCTCGTTCTCGAAGTAGCCCAGTCGCTCGACGAAGAGGTAGTACACTCCGGGAGCCGGCAGCTCGATGCGGTACCGGCCCTCGGCGTCGGCCGCCGAAGTGATGAGCGGCGTCCGCTGGGCGTCCAGCACGATGACGGCAGCGAGCCCCACGGGTCCGTCGTTCGCTGCGTCGAGGATACGGCCCGACAGCGTCTGAGCGGACAGGTCCGGGGTCTCGAGGGAAAGGGCCAGCAGGATCCCGGTCGCGACGCAGAGCGCCGCTCTCTCGGCCGTCGACATCCCCGTCCGGGCACCGCGGAATCCGCTTCCCATGCTGACAAGATAGGGGACGGACGCCAACGTGCGACCCGGAGCCCCAGGGGGACCGCCGACTCCAAAGGCATTGCGGTAGTCGCCCGATGATGCGGATATTGTGAGATCGGCCCGTCCCGAACGGCGTGCCGTTGATCGTGCCCTACTTCCATGCGGTAAACCCATGTTCCCCTCGGGTGAGAGCGTCATGCGCCTGCTCTCGGCCTTCGCGCGGGACACCCAGGACTTTCTGCAGGCGAATCCCGCCCTGATCGTCGTCCTGGTGATCCTCGCTGTCGTATTCTTCAGGATGACCCAGCCGAACATCCGGTAGCGATGCCACTCCGTCCGGCGGCGGGAGCGGGTCGCATGTCGGCCTCATGGCCGATGCCGATCCCCTCTGCGCGCGTGAGCTCCATGCCTGCGGTCCAGGGCTGAGCCCCTTCATGGCTCCACGAGGGCGCTCCGAGTCCGACCGCGGCGCGACGGTGTTGGGCCGCGACGACGTGGACGACGTCGTCGGCGTCCTGTGCGCCTCCTTCTTCGACTATCCGGTGATGCGCTTCGTCCTGGGATCCCGGGACTCCTACGACGAGCGCCTGGAGCGTCTCGTCCGGTTCTTCGTCATGGCTCGCATCCTTCGACGCGAGGTCATCCTCGGAATCCGACGCGCGGACGGGTTGACGGCGGCGGCCCTGGTCTCGCATCCTGGCGCCGGTCCCAGCCCGCCCGAGCTCGGCAGGCTCCGGGAGGACACGTGGGCCGAGCTCGGCGGGGATTCGCGATCCAGATATGAAGCCTTCGGCGCGGCCGTGGCGCCCCTCATCCCGCGGCGGCCCCATCTGCACCTCAACATGATCGGCGTGCGTCCCGTCGCGCAGGGCGCGGGCCTGGGACGGGTGCTCCTCGAGACGGTGCATCGTCACTCGGCGTCTCACGCCGTCTCGACGGGTGTGACGCTGACCACGGAGGTCGAGGCCAACGTCGCCCTCTACCGGCGCTTCGGGTACGAGGTGGTAGGGAGCGCCGGCGTGCGGGGCGCGTTCACCACCTGGGCCATGTACCGGCCGGACGATGGAGGTGCGCACGATGGAGGCCCGGACGATGGAGGTGGGGACCATGGAGGTCCGGACGATGGAGGTCCGGACGATCGAGGCCCGCACGATGGAGGTGGGGTGGGACCGTCCGTGGGCTCGGGAGATCGCGGCGGGATCGCGCGCGTCGACGCGTGACCCCCGGCACCGGTCCGGCCGGGATCAGGGCTTGGCCCCGAGCGCCGGCTCCTGTGAAGCCGAGACCGGCCGGGTGGGCCCGGACCGCGCGTCGGCGCACGCTTCCTGAACGATGGCGGCGAGCCGGCGCGCGTCGTCGGGACGCACGCGGCCGTGCGTGGGCAGATTGATGACGTGGCCGATGGTCGCCTCGGCGTTCGGACACGAGCCCTGCACGTAGCCGACGCTCTCCGGCGAGTTCGACAGGACCTGTGAGAACCAGGTCCCGGGCACCGCGTAGGGCTTGAGACGCTCCTCCGCGAGGGCGCGATTCTTCACGCGCACCGGATAGCGGCACCAGCTGGGCTCGGCTCCGGCCGGCACCGTCCCCTCCGCCAGGGGGAAGGTCTCGGCGTACACGTCCGCGATCATCCGGCGGTGCTCGAGATTGTCGTCGAGGCGCTTCACCTGGCGAAGGCCCATGCGGGCCTGTCCGTTGGTGAGGATCTGGAGGTAGTCCTCCGGCTTGCCGCCGACGTATTCCTCCTCCGTCACCGGCTTGGGAAGCGGCTGGAAGCGACCGAGCATGTCGTAGACCGGTCGAGCGTAGCGGTGGATCCGAGGGCCCATGAGGACCTGATAGGCCATCAGCTTGATGAGATACTGGGCCGCCAGCCAGGTGCCGGGGCGCGCACACGCCTGATCGTGGAAGTCCCTGAGATCCCGGGCCAGGTCGGGATCATCGGTCGTCGCCATCCCGCCCATGCTCGTCGAGATCATCTTGGTCTCTTCGGTGCTGAAGAAGGCGGCCCGTCCGAAGCTGCCTGTGGGCCGCCCCTTGTAGGTCGCACCCAGCGAATGGACGCAGTCCTCGACGACGATGAGGTCGTGGGCGTCGGCGAAGGCGTGGGCCCCGTCCATGTCGACCGGGATCCCGTACGTGTGCTGCACCAGGAGCACCTTCGAGCGCGGAGTGAGGCGTCGCTGGGCATCCTCGAGGTCGATGTTGAACGAGACCCGTCCGCAATCGACGTAGATCGGGGTCGCGCCGAGGTATCGGACCGCGTTGGCCACGACGATGTGGGTCGGGACCTGCATGAGCACCTCGTCCCCCTCCCCGACGCCCAGCGACCGGAGGATGCCATAGAGCCCGACCCTGCCGTTGCAGAAGCTGAACGCGTGATCGACCCCGACGCGCTCCGCGAACGCCCTTTCGTACTCCTCGATGAAGCGGCCCTCCACGAGCGACCCGGGCTGGAGCATCGACGCCGTCGCGGCGACGCAGTCCGCATACGACGTGGTGCCACCGAGCAGGGCCAGGTGGCGACCGAACCAATTCCGTTTTCCGTATCCCATAGTCTTCATGATAGGAGATCCCGGAGGGGGGGAGAAGAAAAATTCCGGGGCCGGGGCGAAGTGGGCGCGCCTGCGTCTCGACGGTGCCCGGGACGAGCTCCACGGGTCCCGCGATCCGGGTGTCGCTGGCGCAGGCCCATCGACCCGCCGCATTCTACGGAGCAGGACGACTCGCCCGTGGCCACGCGCGATGTCCACGGACGAGGTCTGCCACGTCCGACCCTGCCACCCGAGTCGACCGAGGCTGCACGATGATCCGATCCGCTCGCGCCGCGACGAGCCTCGTCACGATGCTCGTCACCGCCGGCTGCGCATCCGCGTGGGAGCCCCGTCCTGTCGGTCCCGAGGTCGACCTGGACCGGGTGCTCGAAGCTCGGGTGACCCGACGAGGGGAAGAGGAGGCGACCCTCCTCCGCGATCCGGAGGTCGTCGGCGACTCGCTTCGGGGGGAGGTCGGGGCGAGCGGCCGGGTGTGCACGGAGGCCGTCGCTGTGCACGACGAGCTCGAGCTCGATGTCTGTAGCTCCCGGCG
>JAWVZK010000012.1:0-30568 GCA_033722275.1 Longimicrobiales bacterium
GGAGTCCCGAATCGCCATGGTGCAGGAAAATGCGGAGCGCACCGGCCGAGCCGTGATGCCGGTGGTGGCGGATGCCATCCACCCGCCCATCCGGTGCGTCGACGTCGTGCTGCTGGACGTCCCGTGCACGGGCACGGGAACGTTCTCCCGACACCCCGACGCGCGCTGGCGGCTCGACGCCGGGTCCGTCGGGGACATGGCGCGCCTCCAGGCCCACATGCTCGGGGCCGCGGCCGACCTGGTGAGGCCCGGTGGTCACCTGGTCTACTCGACCTGTACGCTCGAGCCGGAAGAGAACGAGGAGCAGGTGATGGCGTTTCTCGATGCCCGCACCGACTACCGGGTCGAGACCACCGAGGCGGTTCCCGCGCGTCATCTCGACGAGGAGGGTCGGCTCTTCGTGACCCCTCAGGACACGGGGTTCGACGGGGCTTTCGCCGCGCGTCTCAGAAGGGCAGCATGAGGATCGCCGAGGGTGGAGCGGACGCCGGGGGTGCGTGGTGAGGACCAGGACCGGGAGAAGAGGGGGACGAAGATGAAGCTGGGTGACTCCCTCTCACGGCGACGGGGTCGCCGCGGGACGGACCGTCCCGAGCGGGATCCGGACCGTGGATTCGTTCTGGGCGGTCGGACCCTGATCCCCGGCCTCCGGGGCCGGAATCTGATCTTCGGGGTGCTTGGCCTGGCCTTCGTCGGATGGATCTTCGGGTACGTGGTCGCGACGAGAGTCCTCTTTCCGGCCCCTCCGCCGCCGGGAGACCTCTTCGAGGTTCCGGATCTGCGAGGGCTGGGCCTGGCCACGGCCACCGAGCGCATCGAGGGGTCCGGTCTGGATCTCGGCGCCGTGGACTCCCTGGGCCACCCGTCGGTCCCGGCGGGGCTGATCATCGGACAGGCGCCCCTTCCCGGCCAGGTCCTCCCCCCCGAGGGGCCCGTCCGGATCACGGTGAGCACAGGGCCCCAGACCCGCTCGGTGCCCGACGTCCTCGACCTCGACGAGGATCGCGCCCGTATCGTCCTGGAGACCAGCGGATTCATCGTATCGCTCGACACCGTGGAGGCCGAGGAGCCGAGGGGTGGCGTGGTATCCGTGGATCCTCCCCCCGACAGCGTGGTGGCGCTTCCCGCCGAGGTCGAGCTCAGGGTGAGCGCCGGACCGCCCGTGGTGGCCATGCCCTTCGTGCTGGGCATGGAGCAGCGGGAGGCGGAGATCCTGCTCGACTCCCTGGGCCTCGTCGTCGGCGATGTGGAGGAGGTGTTCCGCTTCGGTCGGGACCAGGGAATCGTGGTGGAGCAGGAGCCGGCGGCGGATACCGAGCTGGAGCGCGGGAGCACCGTCCGTCTGGTGGTGGGAAGGAGGAACCAATGACCCGATCGTGCCGTAGCAGACGTGTCTCGTCGCTCGTTCCCGCACGCCCGTCATGAAGCGCTCCTTCCTCCGCTCTCCCTACCTGTGGGCCATCGTCGGCGTGGCCGTGGTCGTGCTGGTTGCCTGGGTCGGTCGGGAGAGCTACCGACCGGTGATCACCGGCACCGAAGCTCCCGACTTCACCTTCCCGTCGCTGGACGGAGGAGACGTCTCCCTCTCCGACTTCAGAGGAGAGAAGGTGGTCCTGGTGAACGTCTGGGCCACGTGGTGTCCTCCCTGCGTCGAGGAGATGCCCTCCATGCAGCGGCTGTACGAGTCTCTCGAGGGCGAGGACTTCGAGATCCTGGCGGTGAGCGTCGACGCTCCCATGGGTGAGGTGGACGCGTTCGGGCGGCCCGGGGGAGATCTGCGCGACTTCACGGAGGAGCTGGAGCTGACCTTCCCCATCCTCCACGATCCATCGTCCTCCATCACCAACCTCTATCAGACCACCGGCGTGCCCGAGAGCTTCGTCATCGGCAAGGACGGCATCATCTACAAGAAGGTCGCCGGTCCCACGGAGTGGGATGCGACACAGAACGAGGAGCTGATCCGTCGGCTCTTCGCCGCCGAATAGGGACCGGCCTTGTCGAGCCCCGCTCAGGTGCTGGTGCACAACTGGCGCTTGAAGCTCTCGGCGCTGGGGCTCTCGGTTCTCCTCTGGGCGCTGGTCCAGACGGAGCCCGCGAATCAGGAGACCATCACGACGGTCCCCGTCCGGGTCCAGGTCACCGACAGCGCCTGGACGACCGCGGCGCCACCCTCGCCCGTCGAGATCCAGGTGGGATTCGCCGGCCCGCCTCGTGAGATCATCCGGCTGGCCCGGGAGAGGACGACCATCCTCGTCCCCGTGTCTTCGGTGGGCCCCCCGGATACCGTCATCACGCTCCGTCGAGGCTGGGTCCAGCTCGGCGAGCGACCCGGCGTGAGCGTCGAGTCCCTGTCTCCTCCGGAGGTCCGCGTCTCCTTCGAGCCGGCCGAGACCAGGCTCCTCCCCGTCGCCACGAGGATCGTCGGAGAGGTGAGCGATGACCTCGCTTTGGCGGCCGACATCGATGTCAGCCCGAGGCTGGTCCGGGTCCGGGGCCCCGCGAGCCGGATGGAGACGCTCGATTCGGTCCCGTTGCAGCCTTTCGATCTCTCCGAGGTCGAGCAGTCCGGGGCCTTCGCGGTCCCCGTGGACACCACGGTCCTGGACGCTTCCTCCGTCGTCCCGCAGACAGCCACGCTGGACGTCCGGGTCGAGGCCCTCGTGGAGCGGGTTCTGGAGGGCATCCCCGTGGAGGCGGAGGTGGCCGCCGGGGAGGAGGAAGTGGTCGTCGAGCCGTCGACCATCCAGGTCCGTCTCTCCGGCGCTCGATCCCTGGTGACCTCTCTGGATCCGGAGCGCATCCGCATCCGGCTGTCGTCGGAGATGTTGGACGGGATGCAACCGGGGGAGGAGCGGGTGTTCCAGATACGGGTCGAAGGAGTCCCGGAGCTCGTCTCAGCGGTTCCCGAGACGGAGCGCGTGCGGGTCCGGCGGGCCGTCGATCAGGACGAGATCCCGGGTCCCCCGGCGTCCCCGTGAGTCCCTCCTCCTCGGAATCCCTGATCCTCGGCCTCGAGACGTCCTGCGACGAGACCTCTGCGGCGGTTCTCACCGGACGCGACGAGCTCCTGGGACACGTCATCCTGTCGCAGGACGTGCACGAGGTCTACGGTGGAGTCGTTCCCGAGCTCGCGGCCCGTGCGCACCTGCAGAAGGTGGACGCGGTGGTGACGCGGGCCCTCGCGCAGGCGGGCGTGGCCCTCGAGGACATCGACGTCTTCGGCGTGACGGCCGGACCGGGCCTGATCGGTGCGCTCCTCGTGGGTGTCTGCTGGACGAAGGCGGTGGCGTTCGGTCGGGATCGGCCCTGGGTCCCGGTGCACCACATGGAAGCCCACCTTTTCGCCCCCTCGCTGGAGCGGCCCGACGCCCAGCCTCCCTTCATCGCGCTGCTGGTCTCGGGGGGGCATACGCTCCTCCTTCACGCGTCGGCGTGGGGCGAGTACACCCTCCTCGGACGGACGCGGGACGACGCCGCCGGAGAGGCCTTCGACAAGGTGGCGAAGATGCTCGGGTTGCCGTATCCGGGAGGTCCGGCCATCGAGCGGATCGCCAGGGAAGGGGATCCGGACAGGCATCGTCTCCCCCGCCCGATGTTGCGCGGCGACCAGCGTCCGGGTGACCCGGACTTCTACGACTTCTCCTTCAGCGGCCTCAAGACCGCCGTGGCCGATCGCGTCCGATCCCTGAGGGACGGGGACGGGAGGCCTGCCGGGACGGACCGGAGCCGGTCCGGTGGTGCGGTCCTGCCCGACGAGGAAGTTCCCCACGTGGCGGCCGCCTTCCAGCGAGCGGCCGTGGACGTGATGGTGGCCAAGACGGTCCGAGCCGTCGAAGAGACCGGCTGCCGCCGGGTGCTCCTGGGCGGAGGCGTGAGCGCCAACGGTGTCCTCCGCGCCGCCATGGCCGACGCGCTCGCTCCGGGAGAGGTCTTCTGGGCGTCCCCACGGCTCTCCCTCGACAACGGGGCGATGGTCGCCAGGGCAGCGCGTTTCCGGTACCGGGAGGGCGACGTGGGGGCTCCCGACGGCTCCGCCTCGGCCACGCTTCCCTTCCCCGGCCTGATCACCGCTTCCCGTGACCGGGCCACGCAACGAACTTAGAAGGCTATGTATCCGAACTTCTTCGAGTTGCCGGACTGGATCCCCCTCCTGGGTGGGCAGCCGATCACGTCCTTCGGCGTGTTCATGTTGCTCTCCTTCGTCACGGCCGGCTACGTACTCCGTGCCGAGCTGAGGAGGGTGGGCGAGAATCCCGAGAAGGCGTGGGATTTCGTGTTCATGGCGGTCATCGGTGGGATCGTCGGTGCGAGAGGATACTACGTCCTCCTGAACTTCGACCGGTTTCTCCAGGACCCCGCGGCCCTCCTCTTCTCCCGGGGCGGTCTGGTGTGGTACGGTGGCTTCCTGCTGGCCACGGCGCTGGTCATCTGGGAGATCCGCCGCCAGAAGATGTCCGTGCCCGCCACCGCGGACCTCATGGCCCCCGCCCTCGCGCTGGCCTATGCCGTCGGCCGGATCGGCTGCTTCATGGTGGGCGACGACTGGGGCCGGCCCACCGATTCCTGGGTGGGGATCCGGTTTCCCCGCGGAACTCCGGCCACCACGGTGGACAACATCGAGCAGATGTTCGGCATCGAGGTGGATCCGGCGCTGGTGGAGAAGTACGGACAGGTGGTCCCGGTTCATCCGACCCAGCTCTACGAGGTGGGATTGAGCACGCTGATCTTCTTCGCGCTGTGGCGACTGCGGGATCACGATCATGCCAAGGGGTGGCTCTTCATGCTCTGGCTTTGCCTCGCCGGGCTGGAGCGCTTTGCCGTGGAGTTCCTCCGCGCGAAGGACGATCGCTTCATCGGGATCCTCACGGTGGCCCAGATCATCAGTCTCGCCATCGTCGCGTTCGGCTTGGTCGGGATGGCGCGGACCTGGCGCGCCGAGGAGTCCCGGTCCGAGGCGTAGCTCCATGTCGTCCGATCCGCTTACCGTCCTCCACACCTCCGACTACCAGGTAGGTCGTCCGTTCCTGCCGGAAGCGGCCGACGCCATGATCCGCCTGGCCCGGCACGTCGCCCCGGACGTCGTGGTGGCGGCGGGAGACCTGACCCAGCGGGCGAAGCGTCGGGAGTTCGAGGAGGCGACGGCCCTCCTCCGCCGTTTCGGAGACGTCCCGGTGGTCGTCACGCCGGGCAACCATGACGTCCCCCTGTACCGCACCCTCGAGCGCTTGAGCGCGCCGTACCGGAACTGGCGTCGGTTCACCGGTCGCCATGAGCTCGATACCGTCACGCGCGTTCCCGGCGCGACCTTCGTCGCCTTGAGCTCGGCGGATCCTCGCCGGGCCATCGTCGCCGGTCGACTCAGGGCGCGTCAGCTGGCGTTCGCCCACGAAGCCTTCGCCAGCGCCCCGATCCACGATCATCGGATCCTGGTGGTCCACCATCACTTCGTCCCCGTGCCGGACGGCCAAGGCGGACGGCCCCTGGGCGGAGCCGCGGACCTCCTCGCCGAATTCGAGGACATGGGTGCGAGCGCGATCCTCGGAGGGCATGTCCACCAGCTCCACATGAGGACGTCGTCGGACGTCACCGGACGGCCGGAGGGGGTCCCGGTCATCGCATCGGGAACGGCGACGTCGCGGCGGGGCAGAGCCCGTGAGGCGGGGGCCAACAGTCTCTGCGTCCTCCGGTTCGGTGAGGACGCATTGGAGGTGGAGCCGTACCTGCGCCACCGCGGCGCCGCCGCCTTCGAGTCTCTGGCGCCCCGGAGCTTCGAGCTCGGAGCCCGCAAGGCCCTCCTGCCCGGGCCGGCCCAGGATCCCACGGGAGCGAAGTCGTGACCACCCACTTCCGTCGTCGTCGCCCCGGGACCACCGAGAAGGTCGGCGCTGCCGCGGTGGGGCTCCTCGTGGGCATGAGCGCGGGCGCCGTCGCCTTCTACCTCACCCGGCTCTTCCTGTCTCGTGAACCCCTGTCGTCCCCCGACGCGGGCGAGGACGTCGTCGTTCTCGAGTCGCGGCCGACGAAATCGGATGGTCCCGCCCCCACGCGGGCGTTCGCTCGGACCGACTGAGATGACCGGAGCGGGCTCGTTCCTTCGCCCGGCGGTGCTGGGTTTGACCGTCGCGTGCGTCCTGGCCATCCCCCGCGGGACGGCCGGTCAGCTACAACCCCCGGAGGTGACCGACGTCCGTTTCGAGGGGAACGAGGCCTTTCCCGACGACTCGTTGGCGACGGCCATCGCCACCCGGCCCACGGAGTGTCGGTCCGGGCTCTTCCTTCCCCTGTGCGCCCTGGGCGTGGGCTTCGCTCTGGACCGGTCCGTCCTGCGCGAGCGCGACCTTCCCCGGGACCGGGCCCGTCTCATCCTGTGGTACCGACAACGGGGATTCCGGGAGGTCCAGGTGGACACCCCGGCGGTGGTACGTCAGAACGGGAACGCCGAAGTGGTGTTCCCCATCCAGGAAGGACGCCCCGTCATCGCGGACAGCATCCGTTATACGGGCCTTTCGGAGTCGCAGGCGGAGGAGATCCTGTCCGACCTCCCGATCCGGGAGGGGGACCGGCTGAGCGCCATCGCGCTCGACGCCACGCGGGACTCCATCGTGAGTCGGCTGGCGAACCGCGGGTACGCCTATGCGCAGGTGTTTCGCAATGCGCTGCGGCCGGCGGACGATCCCCATTCGGCGGTGGTGACGTTCGAGGTGGTGCCGGGGCCCCTCTCCACGTACGGGGACATCACCATCGAGGGACTCGACAACCTCAACGTCGGTACCGTCCTGCGCACCGTCCAGATCTCCAGCGGCGACGTCTACCGGAGGAACGAGATCGAGGAGGCCACGTCACGCCTCTACGGGCTTCGGATCATCCGGAGCGCCAGCGTCGTTCCCGACACGCTCTCCCTGGACCGTGACTCGGTCGTGGACGTGGCCATCACGATCCAGGAGGGCGACGCGTATCGAGTACGCGCGGGGGGAGGTCTCAACACCGCCGAGTGCTTCAACCTGGAGGCCCGATGGACCAGCCGGAACTTCCTCGGGGGTGGCCGCCTCCTGCAGATCCGGGGTCGGACCGGGCATCTCCTCGCGGCGCAGCTCCAGGATCAGCTTTGTCCTCAGGCCGGCCAGGGGAAGTACGCCCGACTCACCGGAGTGGCGTCCGTGGAGTTCGTCCAGCCCTGGATCTTCTCCACCCGCAACTCCTTCTCCGCCTCCCTGTTCGCGGAGCGCCAGTCTCTGCCCAACATCTTCGTTCGCCGGGCCGTGGGGGCCCAGCTCGCGCTCTCCCGCTCCATCTCTCCCCAGACGCTGCTCACCTTCTTCTACCGTCCGGAGCTCTCCGAGCTGGATGCCGACGCGGTCCTGTTCTGCACGGGCTTCCTCGTCTGCGATCCGGACGACATCCGCAGGCTCCGGGGGCGGAACTACCTGTCGCCGGTGGGGGCCTCTCTGGTCCGTGACCGATCCGACGATCTCCTCAATCCCCGGAGGGGCTACCGCGTCCTCCTCGACGTCGAGCACGCGGCGACCTGGACGTACTCCGACTTCCGCTACGATCGCGTCGTTCTCGAGGCCTCGCGATACGTGCCGATGGGACCGGTGGTCTTCGCGGCCCGCTTGAGGGGTGGCTGGGTGGGCTCGGGGGGATTCGAAGGACTCCTCGACGAGCCGAGGAGCGTGGAGCTCGTCCATCCGCAGAAGCGCTTCTACACGGGGGGCGCCAACACGGTGAGAGGGTTCGCGCAGAGCGGGCTCGGGCCGCGGGTGCTGGTGGCCCGCCCGAACATCCTCCTGTCTCCCTACATCATCGGAGGTGGAGGGGGATGTGACGTCACCGATCTCGACGCCGACAACGTCGTGGAGACCCCCGGGGGCGATCGCGTGCCCTGCGACCCGGCGCCGGGAACGATCTTCGAGCCGCGACCCACGGGAGGGACCCGGGTCTTCGAGGCCAACGCCGAGCTTCGCTTCCCGGTCACCTCCTTCCTGGAGGGGGTGGTCTTCGGCGACGTGGGCCAGGCATGGGGCAGGGATCAGGCCATCCACGTGGCCAGCCTGGAGTTCACGCCGGGTCTCGGCGTGCGATTCCCCAGCCCGGTGGGACCCATTCGCGTGGATCTCGCGTATCGATTCCGTGGGGAAGAGACGCTCTCCGTGGTCACCGAGACCATCCGCGAGTTCGCGGATGGCGACCCCGAGAGCGCGAAGATCGAGGTCAGGACCGGAGAGGAGACGCGGATGACGCTGGACTGGGTGAGCACGGGGACGCTGGTTCCCCTCGTCCAGCCGATCCCGTTCGGCGCCAACGACAAGGGCTTGCAGCTCCACCTCTCCATCGGGCAGGCGTTCTGATGTCCGACGAGACCGTGCCCGAGGCGCCTGCCCAGACCATGGATACGCCCGGGGGAGGCGCGCCCGCCTCCGGAGATCGGACCGAAGACGGCGAGCCGAAGACGCCGTATCGGTGGCGTAGACGACTCGCCCGGATCCGTCGGTTCCTGCGCAGGAGCTTCTGGAGCATCCTCCTCTTCGTAGTGGCGGTCATCGCCCTGGCTTCGCAGACCGGACGGGGCCAGGAGCTCGTGCTGCGCGCCGCGCTCTCGGAGATCCGGTCGGCTCTGGCCGGCGAGCTTCGGATCGAGGGGATCCGCAGCGGGACGCTCCTCACCGGCGCCACCCTCCGGGGCGTGTCGCTGGAGGCCGCCGACGGGCGGCCGTTTCTCGTCGCGGATTCCGTGGTGCTCCGGTATTCGCTGCTCTCCGCGCTCACCGGGGGCCCTCCCATCCGTTCCACCACGGTGTGGGGCGCCGACATCCTCGTGTCACGCTACGACGAAGGACAGCCGGTCAACGTATCCCTCCTCCTGGCCGAGGGCGACTCGGCCTCGTCTTCGAGGGGTAGGGAGCCCACCCGCCTCGGGCACATCGCCATCCGGGACGGTCGCGCGCGCATCCGGACGCCGGCAGCAGGATCGGGGGCGGAGGCCCGGGCCCGGGGGCCCGAGGGACGACCCGTCGACGAGCTCGCCTTCGAGGGACTCGACCTCGACGTGGAGAACGCGGTCGTTCTTTCCGGAGACTCGGTGGACTTCCGGGCCGATCTGGCGTCCTTCTCCTCCGAGATCGGCATTCGGTCGGAGCCCATCCGCGTGCGGGAGGTCTTCGGTTCGCTCAGCTACGGCGATCGGGGGATCGTGATCTCCGACGCGGCCTTCCGGCTACCGGGCACGCTTCTGGAGGGGGCGCTGCGGGTGGGGCCGGAGGAGCCGGGGGATCCCTGGACGTTCTGGACCCGTCTCGAGTCACGGGGCTGGGGGGACCTCTCGGACGTCGCCTGGGTGGACGAGAGGATCCCGGAGGGACGGTTTCGTGGCGGAGCCGAGATCGACGTGGATGATCGTGTGGCGATCCTCCTCGACGGGATGGAGGTCGAGCTCGAGGCGAGCGAGGTCGTCTTCGACGGGCGGGCCGTCTTCGCGGACGAGATGATCCTCGACGCCATGGAGGTCTCGGCCAGCCCCGTGACGCTGGAGCGACTCGAGCCCTGGCTCGGGAGGGAGATCCCGTTGGACGGATGGCTCAGCGGAGACGGGGTCTTCAGCGGCACGCTGGACGACCTGACGGCGTCGGGACGCATGACGCTGGTGCCCACCGGCTTCGGGGGCAGCCCCACGTCGGCAGAGTTCGACGGACGCGTCCTCCGGCAGGGAAGGGGAGGCGCGCGGGACCTCACGGTCCGGCTGGTCCCCCTCAACTACACGGTCCTCGAGGCTTTCTGGCCCCAGATCCCCTGGGCGGGGACGGGGACGGCCAGGGTCGAGCTGGACGGCGATGTGCGCCAGGGGATGCGGATCTTCGCCGACCTCCAGCATGACGACGCCGCGGGCGGATCGTCGCGGATCGAGGCGGACGGGATCCTCCGACGAGACGTCGAGGAGGAGGCGTGGATCACCGACGTGGCCCTCGAGCTCAGACCTCTATCCATGTCGGTCTTCGCCTCCCTGGCACCGGAGCTGGAGCTCGACGGCGTGGTGTCGGGCTCCGCCCAGCTGGCAGGGGCCCTGGAGGATCTCTCGGTGAGCGGTGAGCTGAGCACGGACTTCGGCCGGGTCGCGGTGGACAGCCGGGTCAATCTGAGGGCTCCGGCGTCCGCCTATCGCCTCTCGGTCTCCGCCGACTCCGTCCCCCTATCCCGGTTCTCCGAGCGGATCCCCGAGCGTACCCATTGGAGCGGGCGCCTGACGCTGGAGGGATCGGGGTTCTCCCTGGACTCGGCCGACGTGGCGGTCTCCGTCGATGCCGGGCGATCACGGGTGGGCCCGGTCCGGGTGGATACCGTGGCCGCTCGAGCGCGCATCCGATCCGGTCTCCTCGTCACCGAATCCCTCGCGGCCACCGTCGGCGGGATCGATCTCTCGGGTCGTGGGCAGCTGGGGCTTCGGCCCGGACGCTGGGGGAGCTCCAGCCTGGAGTTCTCCGCCACCACCCTTGAGGGCCTGCGCCCGCTCCTGATGGGTGTCGGCGACTCGGTGCTCGTCCGGGACGAGCTGAGCGCCCTGGACCGGGAGCTGCTCCGGGTGCAGGGGATCGAACCCGACACGCTTCCCACCCGACGGGACGTACGATTTGACGGGCAGGTCACGGGCTCCGCGAGTCTCACCGGAGACGTCACCGACATGGACCTCGGCGTCATCGTGGAGATCGTGGAGGGCGCCTACCGCCAGGACCAGGTGGATTCCGCCCGGGTGGCGTTCACGGCGGCGGGTCTGCCTTCTCTGGACGGGTCGTGGGAGATGGGCGCAAGCGCCACCGGAATCGTCTTCCAGGATCGTTCCTTCGTCCGGGGCGGCTTCGAGGCCCAGATGTCGGGGAGGGCCGGGGAGGGCCGCATCCAGGTGGTCCGGAGGGCAGGCGAGGAGTATCGCGCCCAGGGAGCCTTCGCGGTGGATTCCCTGGGAGGTACCGTCGATCTCGACGCGGCCTCGATCCGGGTGGACGAGCAATTGTGGCAGATGACGCACGCAGGACCCATCCGCTGGAGCGGGACCAGACTCAGCGTGGACAGCCTCGAGGTCGTCCGTCTCGGGGACGATCCCATGCACCTCATGGTGGATGGCGACCTGAGTCGTGCCGGAGAGAGCGATTTCCGCGTCGTGGCCGAGGGACTCCACCTCGAGCGGGCCCTCCACGTCGCCCAGCTCGACCGACTGGAGATCGGAGGTCACGTCGACGCCGACCTTTCCGTCCGAGGCACCGCGGAGGCGCCGATCATCGACGGGGTGTTCTCGTCCCTGGGACCTCGATATGGCGCTCTGCAGCTCACCCGCCTCGACGGCTCCATCCGGTACGCGGACCGCTCCGCCACCGTGGAGGTGCAGGGCTGGGACCGGGACCGAAGAGTGGTGACGGGCTCCGGTACGTTGCCGGTGGATCTGGGACTCGTGGACGTGGAGCGCCGTGTTCTGGACGCGCCGATGGACGTCGAGCTGGCGACCGACTCCCTGGACGCGGCCATCGCCCTTTCCTACCTGTCGTCGCTGGACGGCGTCCTGGGCAGCATATCGGGTGAGGTCCGCATCGGCGGCACCCCACGCCAGCCGGAGCCCGAAGGGACCATCACGCTCCGGGACGCGGCGTGGTCCATCGAGGCCATCGGGGTACGGCACAGGGGCGTGAGTGGACAGCTCGTGCTCAATCCGGATCGAACCGTGGACGTGAACCTCATGGCGCGCGCGCCGGGACGATCGAACGTGACCGGGACGGTCACGCTGGAGCCCATCGGCGACCCGTCCCTGGATCTGGACTTCGAGTTCGCACGCTTCCTCGCGGTGTCACGAGCGGACATCGAAGGTTGGGTGAGCGGAGGCTTCACCCTCGGAGGCACCTACACCCGACCGGTGGCGGAGGGAGCCCTGCGCCTGGACGAGGCCACCGTCTTCGTCGACGAGCTGCAGCGAGCCGCAAGCGTCGTGGATCTCTCCGATCCGTTCCTCTTCGATGCGTCTCTCGCCGTGGACACCACGGCGCTGGTCTCCCAGCCCCTCTTCGCAGGGCTTCGCAATCCCTTCTTCGACAACCTGCGGGTGGATGTGGACCTGTCCGTGCCGCGGGGCGCCTGGCTCCGTTCCATCGACACGAACGTCGAGATGAGCGGCGAGCTGCTCGTGGTCTACGACCGTTCGGCCGGAGATTTCGTCCTCATCGGGGAGCTCCAGGCCCTGCGCGGCTCCCATCGGGTCCTGGGGCGGACCTTCGGCCTGGACGGCGGGACGGTCTCGTTCATCGGCCGACCGGGCTTGAATCCCGATCTCGACATCCAGGCGTCCACGAGGATCCGTGCGCCCGACGAGGACCCCATCGTGGTGAACGCCGAGGTGACGGGGACCCTCGTCCAGCCCGTGGTCACGCTCACCAGCGAGGAGGCGGGTCTGGCCGAGGAGGATCTCATCTCCTACATCGTCTTCGGGCAGCCCAGCGGGGCTCTCGGCGGACGCAACGCGGGAGGCGGCCGGCTGCGTGAGCTCAACGCCGTCTCCTCGGTGTTCCGGGGTGGGGTCACGTTCATCGGCGGACAGCTGGCGAACCAGCTCGGCTCGGCCATCGCCCGGGAGTTCACCCTCGACTATCTGTCCTTCCAGCAGGGAGGCGTCCAGCGCACCATCGACGGGACCTTCGTCGCCGATGCCCAGGTCGAGGTGGGTCGTTATCTGGGAGACAGGGTGTTCGTCGTCATGGTACTGCGACCCTTCGATCCCGGACCCCAGGACAAGAACAACGTGGCGGGATTGCGTGTAGAAGTGGCGTTGACCGACGACTACAACGTCGAGCTGTTCCGTGAGGACCGCTTCCTTCGCAGCGGAAGCGCCGGACTCCGGAGCTCGTCCTCTCTCATCGGCGACGAGAGCATTCTCGGCGTCTTCCTGTTCCGGGAGTGGGGATACGGCTCGACCCCGGATCCATAGGAGCTGACTCGATGCAGATGGCGAAGATCTTCGGCCTGATGACGGCCATGACGCTGATCCTCGTCGGCCTGGGCCAGTACATGGGGGGCTCAGGCGGCGCCTTGTTCGCCTTCGTCATCGCCATGGCGATGAACTTCGGCACGTATTGGTTCAGCGACAAAGCGGTTCTGAAGATGTATCGGGCCCAGGTCATCGGACCCGATCGAGCTCCAGACCTCTACCGGATGGTGGATCGCCTCCGGCAGCGCGCGGGCCTCCCCATGCCCACGGTCGCCATCGCTCCCCAGCAGCAACCCAACGCTTTCGCGACGGGAAGGAACGCCGAGAACGCCGTCGTCTGCGTGACCGTGGGCCTCATGAACGTTCTGGACGCTCGGGAGCTGGAGGGCGTGATCGCCCACGAGCTCGCCCACATCAAGCACCGTCACATGCTCGTGGGGACCGTGGCCGCCGCCATGGCCGGTGCCATCGGCCTCTTCGCCAGCATCGTGCGCTGGGGCTTCATCCTCGGGACCGGACGTGACGACGACAGGGGCAATCCCATCGCCCTCCTGGCGATGGCCATCGTGGCCCCCATCGCGGCGATGATCGTCCAGATGGCCATCAGCCGACAGAACGAGTTCCAGGCCGACGCCTCCGCCGCCCGGATCGCGGAAGACAAGAGGGGTCTCCAGAGCGCGCTCGAGCGCATCGAGGCGGCGGCGCGGCGCGTTCCCATGAACGTCAATCCGGCGGCCGCCCACCTGGCCATCATCAACCCCTTCGCCGGGGGCGCGCGCATCCCCTTCGCGAAGCTCTTCTCGACCCACCCGCCCACCGAGGAGCGGATCCGGAAGCTGGACGAGCTCCGACTGTAGACGGTCCCGACCGGCGAGGCGATCCACGTCCGCCCCGGGTCGGATGGCGCAGGCGGGCGAATGGGCCGGACCCCGGGGTCCGGCCCATCCCTTTTCGGCCCCGGGGGTTTGAGCGCGTCCTGCCCCATCCGTTAGTATTCCAGGCTATGCCGACATCCAGTACGACCGAACCGACCGCCGAGCTCGCCGAGGGTCCCCGGGACGGGGTCGAAGGGGCCGCACCCTCGACGAATGGAACGGGCCATGAGCATCTCGTCGTGCACGGGGCGCGTGAGCACAACCTGAAGAACATCCACGTCGAGCTGCCCCGGGAGCGGCTCGTCGTCGTCACCGGCCTGTCCGGGTCCGGGAAGTCCTCGCTGGCCTTCGACACGATCTATGCCGAGGGGCAGCGCCGGTACGTCGAATCCCTGTCGGCCTACGCCCGGCAGTTCCTGGGGCTCATGGAGAAGCCCGACGTCGACTCCATCGAGGGCCTCTCGCCGGCCATCTCCATCGAGCAGAAGACCGTCAGCAAGAATCCACGGTCGACGGTGGGCACGGTAACGGAGATCTACGACTACCTCCGGCTGCTCTGGGCTCGCGTGGGAACGCCCCATTGTCCCACGTGCGGCGAGCCGGTCATCCGTCAGTCGGCCAGCCAGATCGTGGATCGTCTTCTGGACATCGGCGAGGAGACGCGGGTCGAGATCCTCGGTCCCCTGGTGCGGGGCCGGAAGGGCGAGTTCCGTGAGCTCTTCGAGAAGGCGCGGAAGGAAGGCTTCATCCGGGCGCGGGTGGATGGAGAGACCTTCGACCTAACCGAGCCGCCGTCCCTGAACCGGTACGAGAACCACGACATCGCGGTGGTGGTCGATCGACTCGTCATCCGGAAGCGGGATCGGGACCGGATCGCCGACTCGGTGGAGACGGCGCTGCGTACGGGCGACGGGATCATCGAGGTGCTGGAGCACGGAGACGGCGAGCCGATGCCTCACGTGTTCAGCGAGCATTACGCCTGCACCAATTGCGGGACGAACCTCGCCGAGCTGGAGCCGCGCCAGTTCTCCTTCAACTCTCCCTACGGCGCCTGCCAGGAGTGCGACGGGCTGGGCACCCGGAAGGAGGTCAACCCACAGCTTCTCACGGCGGATCCCTCGGTCTCCATCCTGGAGGGGGTGATCCTGCCATGGGGCGACCCCTCGGGTCACCTGAGGAAGTCCGTGATCGCGGGGCTCGCCGAGGCGTACGAGTTCGATCCCAACACCCCGTGGGGGAAGCTGGACGAGGACGTGCGGCATGCCATCATCCACGGCTCGGGAGGGATGAAGATCCGCTTCCCCTACAAGGCGGGGAAGTCGGGGGGGTACTACGAGGACCACTGGGAGGGCGTCCTCGCCAACGTGCAGCGCCGGTATCGGGAGACGAACTCGGATCGGGTCCGCAACCAGCTCGAGGACTACATGTCCACCCTCCCCTGCACGGCGTGCGGGGGCAGCCGGCTCAACGAGACGTCCCGGGCCGTCACCGTGGCCGGCCGGTCGCTGGGGGACATCGTGGAGATGTCCATCGCCGAAGCCACGGACTTCTTCGCCGACCTGGAAGGGGACAGGGGGGGACGGGCGGGCCTCCCCGCCAAGATCGCCGGCCCCATCCTCAAGGAGGTGGGTGAGCGGCTGCGCTTCCTCCGGGACGTGGGTCTGGACTACCTCACGCTGGGCCGCTCGGCCGGGACTCTCTCCGGCGGCGAGGCGCAGCGGATCCGGTTGGCCACCCAGATCGGCAGCCGGCTGGTCGGCGTGCTCTACATCCTGGACGAGCCTTCCATCGGACTTCATCAGAGGGACAACGGCCGTCTTCTGAGGACCCTCGAGCGACTCCGGGACCTGGGGAACACGGTGGTGGTGGTGGAGCACGACGAGGGCACCATCCGGGTGGCCGATTACGTGGTGGATCTGGGACCGGGTGCTGGACGGCACGGTGGGGAGGTGGTGGCCCAGGGCACGGTCGAGGACCTCCTGGCCTCGGAGCGCTCCCTCACCGGCGCCTATCTCCGCGGAGATCGCACCATCGGGGTGCCCGAGGAGCGGCGGCCCGTGGATCCCGAGAAGTCGCTCGTGGTTCGGGGCGCCCGGGGCCACAACCTGCAGCGACTGGACGCCCGCTTCCCCCTCGGCGTATTCCTCTGCGTGACGGGGGTCAGCGGATCCGGAAAGTCCACGCTGGTGAACCACACGCTCTATCACCAGCTGGCTCGTCACTTCTACAAGAGCAAGCTGGTCGCGGCGCCCCACGACGCCATCGACGGCCTGGAGCGGGTGGACAAGGTCATCGACGTCGACCAGTCGCCCATCGGGCGTACACCTCGATCGAATCCGGCCACGTACACGGGCCTCTTCACGCCCATCCGGGATCTCTTCGCGAATCTCCCCGAGTCGCAGATGCGGGGCTACGACCCGGGTCGCTTCTCCTTCAACGTGAAGGGAGGACGTTGCGAAGCCTGCTCCGGGGACGGGCTGGTGAAGATCGAGATGCACTTCCTCCCCGACGTGTACGTGCCCTGCGACGTATGCAGGGGCCGACGGTACAACAGGGAGACGCTCGACGTCTACTACAAGGGGAAGAACATCGCCGACGTCCTCGACATGACCGTGGACGACGCCCTGGAGTTCTTCCACGCGGTGCCGCGGATCAAGCGGAAGCTCCAGACCCTCCACGACGTGGGGCTGGGCTACATCCATCTGGGACAGTCGGCCACGACGCTGTCGGGTGGCGAGGCCCAGCGGGTCAAGCTCGCCACCGAGCTTTCCAAGCGATCGACGGGCAGCACGATCTACATCCTGGACGAGCCCACCACCGGCCTGCACTTCGAGGACGTCCGGGTCCTTCTCGACGTTCTCCACCGGCTGGTGGACAAGGGGAACACGGTGGTGGTCATCGAGCACAACCTCGAGGTGGTGAAGACCGCCGACTGGATCATCGATCTCGGACCGGAAGGTGGAGCCGAGGGTGGACGCATCGTCGTGGAGGGAACGCCGGAGGAGGTGGCCGGCTTCGACGACTCCTATACGGGACAGCACCTGCGGCCGCTTCTCGGGTAGGTCGCCCCCGGGGATCGCGAGCCGGGCGGATCCCGACCCCGAGACGGCGAGGAGCGTGGAGCGGCGGTACGGTAGTGCGACGGAGCGGGAACCGTTTACCTTACGAGCGCGTGGGGAAACCGCGCCCCCACCGGGGACGTAGGGCACGTCGAAGGCGGGCCCCACATCCGGTCCGCTGCCTCACACAGAATGGAGATCACCATGGTCAACCGAGAGGATCTCGAGAGCTACCTGATCCGGATGGATCTGGATTACGAGGAGATCGACCCCGGGATGTACCTGGTTCGGGGACGGAATCACGGGTTCCCTTTCGTCGTCCATCACGATGAGCCGCTTCTCCTCATCCGCATGAAGCTGATGGACATGTCCGATACCAACGAGAGCCCCGAGCTCTTCAGGAAGCTGCTCGAGCTCAACGCCGCCGAGGTCGTGCACGGAGCCTACGGCATCGAGGAGGGAGAGCTGATCATCAGCGATACCCTCGAGCTCGAGACGCTGGATTTCCACGAGCTGCAGGCGTCGATGGAATCCGTCGAGCTCGCGGCCGCCACCCACATGGAGACGATCCGCGATCTCGCCGGCGTGGAAGCCGCCGGACAGGGAGCGGAGGGCTAGATCATGGGCATCTTCACGAAGCTTTCGACCGTCATCAAGTCGAACATCAACGACCTCATCTCCCGGGCCGAGAATCCGGAGAAGATGCTGAACCAGATCATCCTGGACATGCGCGACCAGCTCGCCAAGGCGAAGCGCGAGGTCGCGGCGGCCATCGCCGACGAGCGGAAGCTGAAATCCCAGCTCGACGCCGAGGTGAAGCAGGCCCGGGACTGGCAGCATCGTGCCATGCTCGCGGTGAAGGAGGAGCGCGACGACCTGGCGAAGCAGGCGCTCATCCGTCAGAAGGAGCACACGGAGCGGGCTCAGGTCCTCCAGAAGACGTGGGAGGCGCAGGCCGCCGAGACGGAGAAGCTGAAGGGCTCGCTGCGCAAGCTCAACGACAAGATCGAAGAGGCGAAGCGGAAGCGGAATCTCCTCATCGCCAAGCAGAAGCGGGCCCAGGCTCAGCGCCGCATCCACGAGACCATGTCCGGCCTCTCCGACACCTCGGCCTTCGAGGCCTTCAATCGGATGGCCGACAAGATCGAGGAAGAGGAGCGGCGGAGTCTGGCGCGGGCCGAGGTCGACGAGGAACTGGGAGGCGACACGCTGGAGTCCGAGTTCCTCCGTCTGGAAGCGGGCACCGGCGGAGCCGACGTCGATGACCAGCTTCTGGCCCTCAAGGCCGAGATGGGTCTCATCGAGGCGCCGAGGAAGGAGGAGCCCCGACAGCTCGAGGCCGGAGACGGCGACGAATCGGAGTCGGCTTCCGACGGAGACTCGAGGGTCCAGGACGCCGTGGCTGAAGAGGCCGACGAGGACGACGACCACATCCCCGAGGCCCAGCTCCTCTCGGAGTTCGACAAGCTCGAGGAGAAGCAGCGCTAGAAGGTCGGGGCGACGGGATCCCGGTGGGCCCACCCCACCGGCTCCCGACTTCTCCGGGGCCGGGCGAGGGATCCTCCCGGGTCCGCGGCACGGCGGGATCGGCGTCCAGGGCGCGACCCGCGTGAGACCTTCCCGCCAGCCTCTCCCCCGCGCATGTTTGGTGCCATGGACATCGTATATCTGAACGGGGAGTACATCCCCAAGGGCGAGGCCAGGATCTCGCCGGACGATCGGGGATTCCTGCTCGCGGACGGACTGTACGAGGTGACGCCCTTCTACGAGGGCGTGCCATTCGGTCTCGACCGCCACGTGCAGCGCCTTCTGCGGGGCCTCTGTTATCTCCGCATCGACTACGACGTTTCCGGGCTCGAAGCGATGCACCGTGAGCTCATCGACCGCAACGAGCTGGCGGATGCGCGGCGGTCGATGGTCTACATGCAGATCACCCGCGGCGTCGCACCCCGGACCCACTACTTTCCCGAGGTGGCGGTGGAGCCGACGGTGTACGGGTTCGCCAAGGCCTGGAGTCGCCCCGACGACGACGTGTGGAACCGCGGCTTCACCGCGGCGACCGTGCCGGATCGGCGGTGGAGCCGGGTGGACATCAAGACGATCTGCCTCCTCCCCAACGCCCTGGCGTTCCAGGACGCGAGGGAGAAGGGGGCGGAGGACGCCATCCTGGTCCGCGACGGCGTCGCCATCGAGGGCGCGCACCAGAACTTCTGGGCGGTCTTCGGTGGTCGCGCGGTGACCCATCCGATCACGGGCTACATCCTCCCGGGGATCACGCGAGGCATCGTCCTCGAGGAGGCACGGGCCGTGGGGATCCCGGTGGAGGAGCGCCCCATCCAGGTCGAAGAGCTCCAGTGGGCCGAGGAGTGCTTCTTCACGGGAACGACGGGTGAGGTGCGTCCAATCGTGGAGATCGATGGCCGGCCGGTCGGGGAGGGCCGGGTGGGACCGGTGACCCGGCGCCTCTCGGAGCTCTTCCTGGCCCGTGTGGAGACGACGACGAAGGAAGGGCGTGTCGGCACGAGCTGACGAGCGCCTGGATCCCGCGAAGGGGGCGTCGGGGAAGGGGACGTGTCGTGGGGCCGGTGGCGGACCGGCCCGACGGTTCCTGTGGGCCGTCGTCCTCGTCTCGGTGCTGGCGGGGACCGCGCCCTCCGTCCCGGGCCAGGAGCTTCCCAGGGTCCACGTCCTCGCCACCGGGGGGACCATCGCCGGCCGCACGAGCGGAGGCCAGCTCACCGGAGCCCAGCTCGTGGAGGCCGTTCCCGAGCTCGACGAGCTGGCGAGCATCCGCGTGGAGGAGTTCAGCCGCATCGGGTCGTCGGCCATGACGCCCGAACACCGGGTACGCCTCTCCCGGAGGATCAACGCGCTTCTCGACGCGGATCCGACGCTGGCGGGGGTGATCGTGACGCACGGAACCGACACGATGGAGGAGACGGCGTACTTCCTCCACCTCACGGTCGACGACGAGCGGCCGGTGGTGTTGGTGGGGTCGATGCGCAACGCGAGCGCCGTCTCCGCCGACGGGCCCGCCAATCTCCTCTCCGCGGTGAGGGTGGCCGTCCATCCCGGGGCTCGTGGCCAGGGCGTCCTGGTCGTGCTCAACGACGAGATCCACTCGGCGCGCGACGTGCGGAAGACGGACAACAACCGGGTGGAGACGTTCGCCGCGCGGGAGTGGGGAGCCCTCGGTGTCGTGGATCCCGACCAGGTGGTCTTCCGTCGGCAGCTCGCCACGAGACACACGACCACGTCCGAGCTGCGGCTGGATCCTTCGGCCGGGGAGCTCCCGACGGTCCCCATCGTCGTCGACTTCACCGGTAACGACGGCTCCGTGCTACGGGCCTGGCTCGAGCGCGGCGCGGACGCCCTCGTCGTCCAGGCCTTCGGAGGCGGTCGGGCCAGCCCCGGAATGCGCTCGGCGGTGGCGGAGGCCGCCGGGACCGGCGTCCCGGTCGTCCTCGCTTCCCGCGTCCCCGAAGGTCGGGTGCTCTCCACGGCGGGGGACGTGGACCGGGGTGTTCTCACGGCCGGTGACCTCCCGCCCCACAAGGTCCGGGTCCTCATGATGCTGGCACTTGTCGAGGAGCGGGACGTGGCGGAGCTTCAGCGGCTCCTCGACACGCATTGAAGGGATGGGGGCTCGTCGCTCGACAGGGGAGTGGACGGCCGTGGTGGTCCTCGTGGCCGGGCTCGCGGGCTGCAACGCCGTCGGCCCGGGCGTCGAAGGCGTCGTGGATCTGGCGCCGGCGGGAGAGGAAGAGCTCCGACTGACGTACCTCGGCACGGGCGGCTGGATCATGGAGCACCAGGGGGACCAGATCCTCGCTGCCCCCTTCTTCTCCAATCCGGCCTTCCTTCGAGCGGGCCTCTGGACCATCGAAGCCGATACCACCGAGATCGATCGCTGGATGTCCCGCTACGATGTGCGGGAGGCCCGACTCATCGTGACGGGGCACGCCCACTACGATCACCTCATGGACGTCCCACGCGTGGCGCACCGGCACGCCCCCTCGGCTCGGATCCTCGGCAGCGCCACCGTGGCCAACACCCTCGGCGAGTGGTCCGGGCTCAGCCACCGCGTCGACGTCGTCGAGGAAGCCGAAGCCGGCGATCAGAAGACCGTGGGTCGGTGGCTCCGGTACGGAAGCGTGCGGATCATGCCGCTGCGATCGCACCACGCCCCTCACTTCGACGGCTACACCCTCTATCAGGGCTCCCGGAAGAACCCGCTGAAGACCGAGCCCCGGACGGCCGACCAGTGGTTGGATGGGAGCACCCTGGCGTATCTCATCGACTTCCTCGACGCCGGCGGGTCCGTGGCGTTCCGGGTCTACTACCAGGACGCCGTCGTCGCCCCTCCGTTCGGGTTCGCCCCGGACGATCTCATCTCCGAACGCCCCGTGGACGTCGCCATCTTCGTGCCGGCCACCTTCGACCAGGTGGACTGGCACCCGGAGGCTTTCGTGGAGAACCTCCGGCCCCGGTGGGTCCTTCTGGGGCACTGGGAGGACTTCTTCGTTCCCGTGGGAGAGCCCACCCATTCGGTACCGCTGAGCGACATCGAGCACTTCGAGGACCGCCTGACCCGTGTCTTCGACGGGCCCTTCTGGCGGCCGGACATCGGCACCGAGTTCCGCTTCCCGAAGGGCCGAGGCGGCCGCGGCCCCGACGACGACGCGGCCACCTCTGGCCCGGGCCGGGTCTCACCGAGCCCCTCCGGCTGAACTGGCGTCGCGCGGCCTCGCGCCGCAAGATGAAGCGTGGACGTGGATTCATGACGACGAGGAGGTGATGCGTGCCCGAGACGCCCACGGGTAGTCCGGCACAGCCGGGCGACGTCCTGCTCATGATCGGCACCACGAAAGGTGCCTTCCTGTTCTCCGGTGGTCCCAGCCGATCGTCGTGGCATGTCGACGGCCCCCACTTCCCCGGAGAGGAGGTCTTCGCCATGGCGTTGGACCTCCGGGGTCCGGGGCCCTCGCTGTGGGCCGCGCCGGGGAACCCGTTCTTCGGCACCACCCTCCGGCGCTCCGACGACCTGGGTGCCTCCTGGTCCGGGAAGGACGAGCATGCGGTCCGCTTTCCCGAGCCCTCCGGTCTCTCCCTCAAGCGCATCTGGCAGATCCGCCCCGGTCCGGACGAAGACCCGGATCGGATGTGGCTCGGCGTCGAGCCCACATGCCTTTTCGAGAGTCGGGACGGGGGCGCGTCGTGGGCTCCGGTCCGAGGACTGCTGGACCATGAGCACCGCGAGCACTGGACGCCGGGCAAGGGCGGGCTCTGCCTGCACACCATCATCCCACACGCGGACGATCCGGAGCGCATGCTGGTCGCGTTCTCCACCGGCGGGGTGTACGGGACCGACGACGGCGGCCGGCGCTGGGCTCCCCGAAACCGGGGCGTACGGGCCGAGTTCCTGCCCGACAAGCATCCCGAGTTCGGCCAGTGCGTCCACAAGGTGGCATACCATCCCGACGAGCCGGAGCGTCTCTTCCTGCAGAATCACTGGGGACTCTACCGCAGCGACGACTGGGCCGGCTCGTGGACGGACGTGGCCAACGGCGTGCCGTCGGACTTCGGCTTCGCCATGGCGGTCCACCCCCATGATCCCGACACGGTGTACATCGTGCCCCTGGAGTCGGACGGATTCCGCTGCACCCCTGAAGCCCGGTTACGGGTCTACAGGACTCGCGACGCCGGCGCCTCATGGGTGCCGATGGCTGAAGGACTCCCCCAGGAGGGGGCCTACGAGACCGTGCTCAGGGACGGACTGGACGTCGACGACCTCCGCCCCGCGGGCGTCTATTTCGGGACGAGGAGCGGCAAGGTGTACGCGTCGGCGGACGAGGGAGACTCGTGGACCCTGGTGGCGGAAGGCCTCCCGCCGGTGGTGTGCGTGAAAGCGGCGGTGCTGGCGTGAGGCCCCGGGGCTCGGCGGTGGCGCCGACGTGAGCGCCGAGCGCTCAGCGACGTCTTTCCGACGGAGCCCGCCATCGGACCCAGCCGTGGTCTTCGTCCTGCCGGGGCCGCTGCGCGAGCTGACCGGGGGTCGATCGGAGGCGCGGGTCCCTCTACCCGCGGCGGGCACGCTGGAGGAGGCGTTCGGATCGCTGCGGGTGGAACACCCCGGCGTCTACGATCGGATCTTCACCGAGCAGCGGGAGCTGCGACCCCACGTGAACGTCTTCGTGGACGGCGCGGACATCCGGTGGACGGGAGGGCTGGAAAGCCCCGTGCGACAGGGCAGCGAGGTGGTCATCCTGCCCGCGGTGAGCGGAGGCTAGATCCGCTCGGGGGTGCTCGCAGGCCCCTAACGCCCCTCGGGCACCTTCCCTTCGAACAGGAAGCGCACGCGCCGCCCCGCCGGATCCTCGGCGACCGTGAAGTGGGCCGGAGCCCCCACGCTCAGGCCACCCTCGGCGTCGAGGGCGCTGGTCATGGGGATGAGGAAGAGTCCGCCGACGTCGAGGGTGTCCTGGGCCTCCGCCTCGCCCATGTCCCCGAGATCCGAGATCACGCCCTCCTCCTCGAGAAGGGGGAGGTCGTAGCTCACCAGCACGTCGGCCTCCAGGGTCGGCAGGCCGGGGACGGCGACCGTCCCCCCGGTGATGAGGAGGTCGGGGACTCGGCGCCCGTTGTACGCGAGGCTCTCGTAGACCTGGGGGTCGTACTCGGCGTATCGGCCCGTGGCGATGGCGTCCAGCGCGCTGAGGATGCCGACGAAGTTGGTCCTCCGCAGGTGCTGCTTCTGGGGGTCGTCCTCCCAGGCACCGGACTCGATGAGCACCGTGCTCGCTCCCCAGGCGCCCATGAGATCCCCGAAGGCCCTCGGGTTGAACGTGTCGTCGTATTTCGCGACGTGATCCTCCACCAGCGGCTCCACGGCTTCGACGAGGAGGGAGGCCACCTGCATCGCCCGCCGTCGCTTGTCGTCCACGTCACGAGCCTCGTTGAAGGCCGGCGCCAGGAGCGCGATGGCGACGCCCCGGTCCGTGCCGCTGACTCGGACCGAGGCGCTCTGGTCGTGGAGATTGAACCCGAAGTCTGGCTGAAGCTCGTCGTTCACCGCCTTCAGGAGCCTGCCCTCCGGGGTCTGGAGGCGCCGGGCGTCGCGGTTCACGTCGATCCCCTGGGCGTTGCGCCGTTGGAAGCGCTGGGCGCCGTCGGGGTTGAGCATGGGGATCATGTGCACCGTGCTTCCCTCGGCGATGCGGCGGGCGAGGGGATGTTCCGGCCGCTCGTGGAAGAAGCGGACGATGTCGGCCAGGGCCATGGTCGCCGTGCTCTCGTTTCCGTGCATCTGGGACCAGAGGAGGACGGTCACCGGTCCGTCGCCGAAGGTCAGATGTCGGATCTCCCGACCCTCGGCGCTCTCTCCGACCGGCCGGGACGACACCGCCCCCCCCAGATAGGGCGACACCGATCGCCAGTAGGTCTCGTGATCGAAGCGGCGATCGTCCAATCCGGCGACCCCGTGGCCGTGGTGGAGCTCCATCAGCTCGGCGGGAGGCGTGGGCGCCGGCGTGACGGGACCGTAGGACGGGCCACCACAAGCCAGGAGGAGGAGCGTCGTGAAGACGCCCGTACGGCGAAGGCCCCGGTCCGCACCGTCACGAGGAGTGTTCCGGCTCATTCGTAGATGAAGTAGGGAGTTCGTGTGTCCTCGAATTCGGCGAGGGCCGTGTCCCAGCCGGTGGTAAGCTCGTCGAGACCCAGGCCCGCGTCGATGCCCAGACGCAGCTCGTCGGTGCCCGCCAGGCGGTCGAAGTGGCTCTCGCGCCACGCCCAGCGGTCACCGGACATGCGCCGGGCTTCCACCAGCATCGCCACCGCCGCGCGCGGGGCGTCGTAGGCGCTGGTCGTCCCCACCAGGCGGACGCCGCCGACGGAGACTCCGTCGAACTTCCCGTCACCGGGGGCGTCCGGCGTGAACGTCGCCGCCTCGAATCGGACGCCTTCGAAGCCGTAGCCGTTCAAGGTGTCGGCCAGCGCCTCGCCATCGAGCCACGGGGCGCCCACCCACTGGAATGCACGATCCGTGCCCCGTCCCACCGACAATGGCGTCCCCTCGAAGAGACACGTGCCAGGGTAGGCCAAGGCGCTCTCCACCGAGGGCATGTTCGGAGACGGGGGCACCCACGGGAGGCCCGTATCGCCGTAGGTCATGTCACGCCTCCAGCCGTCCGCCGGGACGACATGGAGCTCCACGTCGACACCGAACTCGCCGACGTAGAGTCGAGCCAGCTCGCCCGGGGTCATCCCGTGGCGCATGGGCACCGGGTAGAGTCCTACGAACGTGGCGAACGCCGGATCGAGGACGTTGCCCTGCACGACGTCGCCACGGATGGGGTTGGGGCGGTCCAGCACGACGAAGGGAATGCCGTGGTCGCCCGCCGCCTCCATGGCGAGGGACATGGTGGACACGTAGGTGTAGTACCGCGCCCCGACGTCCTGCATGTCGAACACGAGGACGTCGACATCCTCCAGCATCTGCCGCGTGGGCCGGCGCGTGTCGCCGTACAGCGAGTGGACGGTCACCCCCGTCCGTTCGTCCACCTCCGTCTCGATGCGTGCGCCCGCCTCCTCCGCGCCCCGGATTCCGTGCTCCGGGGCGAACAGAGCGACGAGCTCGACGTCGAGGGACCCGTGGAGGGCGTCGATGACGTGCCCGACGGTTTCTTCGGGCGTCGCCTCCGGTCCGGTGCGCTCCCAGTAGACGCCCGTGTGATTCGTCACGAGACCGACCCGCCGGCCCCGGACCAGGTGCAGGGAATCGTCGAGGAGCACCTGGATTCCCGGTCGCACCCGGGTGTCCGAGGGGGTCGCCGCCGACGCTCCGGCGGCTCCGGCGCCGACGGTGTCGCCTCCTCCCTCTCCACGCGGGGCCGCTTCGGGACCGTCCCCGCATCCCAGGGCCACGACGCCCAGGACGGCCCCGAATACCGCCCATGTCCGGGGGATCCACCCACGAATATCCTGGCCTTGATCCAGGGATCGACGCATTGTGTGCTCCCACGTTGTTCGTGACATGCGGCAAGCTTTGGAAACAAATTGGTATACGTCAACGCAGTCCATCCTTCGCCGCTCCCCCACCCACCACCACCCCGCGCATGACCTCCGGCCCCACCGTCGCGCTCCGACAGTTGCTGCGGCCCTACGCCGCCGTCGCTGTCGTCACGCTCGTGTCCTGCGCGTCCCCTGGGCCTCCGGAAGCCGCAGGACCTCCAAAAGCTTCCGCTCCACCGGGCTCGTCGGAGACCGCGCCCGGTGAGCTCCCGACGGAAGCCGAGGATCGGCCGGCGACGGTGGCCGGGGAGGACGCCGGAGGGGATCCGTCGGACGGAGGGGAGGGGAGCGCTCTCCCTGCGGCGCCCTCGCTGGATGCCGTCTTCGACAGCGTCGTGGCGCGAGAGTCCGCCGAGGCCGGGGGCACGGAGACGGAGGAGAGCGTCCTCCCCGAGCCCGTCGTCGACGAGCGTTCCTGGAGCGAGCGCACGCTGGACGGCATGACCCTCGAAGAGAAGGCCGGGCAGCTCATGATGCCCTGGGTTCTCGGCGACTTCGCCCCCGAAGGCTCCGATAGCCACGAGCGGATCCTGCGGCTGATCGAGGAGCAGGGCGTCGGCGGCGTGATCATGTCGGTGGGGACTCCCTTCGAGGTCGCGGCGAAGCTCAACGACCTGCAGGCCCACGCGGCTCTTCCCCTTCTCGTCGCCGCCGATCTGGAGACCGGCGCCGGCTTCCGGATGCGCGGAGCCATCCACATGCCCGGCAACATCGACCTTGGAGGGGCGACGGACTTCCCGTCGCTCATGGCGGTGGGCGCCACCGGGCAGGAGGAGCTGGCCTACGAGATGGGCCGCATCACGGCCCTGGAAGCCCGGGCGGTGGGCATCCACGTCCCCTTCGCCCCGGTACTGGACGTCAACAACAACCCGGACAACCCCATCATCAACGTGCGGTCCTTCGGGGAGGATCCGGAGAGCGTGGCCCGGATGGGCATCGCCTTCGTGCGGGGCGTCCAGGAGAACGGCGCCATCGCCACGGGGAAGCACTTTCCGGGCCATGGCGACACCGAGGTGGACTCCCACATCGCGCTTCCCGTCATCCGTCACGACCGGGCGCGCATGGATTCGGTGGAGCTCCACCCGTTCCGCGAGGCCATCGAAGCCGGCATGGGGGCCATCATGACCGCGCACATCTCCGTGCCGTCGCTGAACGGTGGCGTCCGCGAGCCGGCCACGCTCTCCCCGCTCGTGCTCACCAACGTGCTCCGGGGCGAGCTGGGCTTCGAGGGAATCGTCTTCACCGACGCCATGGACATGCGCGCCATCTCGCGATCCCACGATTCCGGATCCGCCGCGGTACGGGCGCTCGAGGCCGGAGCCGACGTGATCCTCATGCCGGCCTCCGTGGAAGGGGCTATCCGGGGCGTCGTCGACGCCGTGCGCTCGGGACGGATCTCCGAGGCTCGTCTGGACGCATCGGTGTCGAGGATCCTGGAGACGAAGGAGAGCCTGAGCCTCGACGAGAACCGCTTCGTTCCCATGGAGCGCATCGTGGAGACCGTGGGGATTCCGGCGCACACCGCCGTGGCCGACGATATCGCCCGCCGCTCCATCACCGTCCTCAAGAACGATCGGGGTCTCCTGCCTCTCCGGGGAACCCGCTCCGCTCGGGTCATGTCGGTCACGTACCGCCGGTCGTCCGATGTCCTCGCGGGACGGTTCTTCAACCAGGTCCTCCGTGCGACGTATCCCAGATTGACGACGGTGGAGCTGGACCGGGATACCGACGGCGATACCTACCAGGCGCTGCTGCGTCGGGCCAGGGAACGTGCGCTGATGGTGGTGAGCACCTATGTGACGGCGGTGTCGTATTCAGGATCCGTGGCCATCCCCGAGGAGCTGGGGGAGTTCATCGACGACCTGTCGCAGATCGGCGTCCCCCACGTGGTGATCTCCTTCGGCAATCCCTATCTGGTGACGGAGTTCCCCGGCGTCCAATCCTACATGCTGGCCTGGAACGGGTCGGAGGCGAGCCAGCGGGCCGCGGCCGACGCCCTCTTCGGGAGGATGGAGATCACGGGACGCGTGCCGACCCGGATCCCCCCCCTCTTCGACATCGGAGACGGCCTGGTCATCCGGAGCGCGGACCCCCTGGCCGGCGCCCGCTGAGATGCGGCGACGGCCGGAGCCGGGGGGGCTCCGCTGGGCTTTCTCCGTCCTCGGCGCCCTCCTCCTGGCCTCGTGGGTCGGAGCCTGTCGTTCTCTGGCACCGCCGGCTGCCGGAGAGGCGCCAGGCCCCGCCACGTCCATCCGGCTTCCCGAAGATCTGACGCCCGAGCCCATCCTTCGGGGTCCCCTGGACGCCGAGGCCCGGGAGTGGGTGGACGAGACCCTGGCCGGCCTTTCCTTGCGTGAGCTCGTGGGGCAGCTCGTCATCGAGTGGATCCCGGGAGCCTACGTCTCACCGACGAGCCCTGCCTTCGAGCCTCTCCGGGTCTGGGTGGAAGAGGACGGGATCGGAGGGGTCTCTCCCTCCATCGGCACACCCCACGCGTACGTCTCGAAGCTCAACGAGCTGCAGTCCCGGGCCGAGATCCCGCTCCTGGTCACCGCCGACTTCGAAAACGGCGGTCCGGGAATGCGCATCAACGGCTCCTTCGCCCTCCCCTCGATGCTGCCACAGGGTGGAGGCACCAACTTCCCCCCCACCATGGCTTTCGGCGCCATCGGCGAAGAACGATTCGCGTACGAGTACGGCCGGATCACCGCCCGGGAGGCCCGGGCCGCCGGGGTCCACGTGCTCTTCTCCCCTGTTCTGGACGTGAACTCCAATCCGGACAACCCGGTCATCGCCACCCGGTCTTTCGGAGGTGATCCCGAGCTGGTGGCTCGGCTGGGCGCCGCCTTCGTTCGCGGGGCCCACGCCGGTGGCGCCTTCACCACCGGGAAGCACTTTCCCGGCCACGGAGACACCTCCACCGACTCCCACATCGGGATTCCGGTGGTGGACGCGGACCGGAGCCGTCTGGACTCCCTCGAGCTCCTCCCGTTCATCCGGGCCATCGAGGAGGGGGTGGACGCCATCATGACGGCGCACGTGCAGCTCCCGGAGATCCTCGGTCCGGGAGCTCCGCCGGCGACCCTGGCACCCGAGGTGATGACGGACATCCTCCGGGACGACCTCGGGTTCGACGGCATCATCTTCACCGACGCCATGACGATGCGGGGCATCACCGACATGTACGGTCTCGGCGAGGCGGCGGTCCGGGCCGTGGAGGCGGGCTCCGACGTGATCCTGTCGCCCAAGGCCGTGCCGCAGGCCATCGACGCCGTGGTCGCCGCGGTGGAGTCGGGTCGGCTCAGCCGGGAGCGCCTGGAGGCGTCGGCCCGTCGTCTCCTGGAGGCGAAAGCCCGGCTGCGTCTCCACCGCCAGCGCTTCGCCTCCCTGGATTACGTCACCGAGGTCGTGGGCTCGGGGCCCCATCTGGCCTTCGCCGACACGGCCGCCAGCCGGTCCATCACGCTTCCCCGGGACCACGATGGGCTCGTCCCCATGGACGCGTTCTCGATGGAGCCGACGCTCCACCTCCGGTACGCTCCCAGCGGACGCTTGTGGGCGAACCGGGAGTTCGGACCGGGGCTCTCGGAGCGGGTGCTTGAGCTGAGGGAGATCCTCCTCGACGAGCGGAGCGACTCCGCCGCGTACGCCGAGGCCGCCGACGCGTTGGAGGAATCCGACCGGGTGGTGGTGAGCGCGTACGTGCCACCGTCGGCGGGCTCGGACGAGGAGGTCCTGCCCGAGCCGCTCCGGACGCTCATCGGCGAGAGCGTCGCGACCCGCCCCACGGTTCTCGTCTCCTTCGGCAACCCCTACCTCCTCTCCGCGGTGCCGGAGGTGGGCAGCTACATGCTGGCCTGGGGCGACCGGGACGTTTCCCGGCGCGCCGCCGTCGCCGCCCTCTTCGGTGAGGAGGCCATCGGCGGACGGCTGCCCGTGGCCCTGCCTCCCTTCCACCGCATCGGCGAGGGGCTCCACCGCGAAAAGGTCACCGATCGCCTGGCCCGCCTCGAGCTGGAGGACCCGGTGGTAGCGGCCGGGATCGTCGCTCGCCGAGGCGGCGCGCCCCGGGGAAGCTTCCAGACCGTGGCCGCCCCCGAGGACGTGGGCATGTCCGCACGATCCCTGTCCCGGATCGACTCGATCCTGGAGGCCGCCATCGCCGACTCGGCGTTCTCCGGAGCCGCCCTGGCCGTCGGACGTCATGGCCGTCTGGTCAAGCTGGACGGATTCGGGGAGCTGCAATACGGGACGGGTCGTCCGGTGACGCCGACGTCTCTCTTCGACCTCGCCTCGGTGTCGAAGGTGGTGGGCACGACCACGGCGGCCATGATCCTGGTGAGCGAGGGACGCCTCGAGCTCGACGCCCCGGTGGTGGAGTATCTCCCCTGGTGGTCCGAGGGCGATCCGCGAAAGGAAGAGGTCACGGTGCGTCAGCTCCTCCTCCACCGGACGGGTCTCATCCCCTTCCGGACCTGGTATTTCGAGCTCGAGGGGATGGACGCCTACAAGGAGGCGGCGGCCGCCGAGCCCCTTCAGAACGCTCCCGGTGCGGAGACGGCGTACTCGGACATCGGCATCATGACGCTGGGCTGGGTCATCGA
>JAWVZK010000013.1:0-30033 GCA_033722275.1 Longimicrobiales bacterium
ACCAATCGGTGACCCATCATCCCATGGAGCCCCGGTCCAACATGGCCTACTGGGAGGGGGACCGCCTCTACGCCTTCGTCTCGACCCAGAGCGCCCAGGTCACCAAGTTCTCACTGGCGTCCGCTCTGGACATGGATCCCGAGGACATCACCTTCGTCGCCGAATATTGTGGCGGGGGCTTCGGCTCGAAGATCGCCGGGACCACCGTCATGCAGATCCCGGTGCTCCTCTCCCGGAAGATCGGGCGTCCCGTCATGCACCGGGTCACCCGGTACGAGGAGAACTACATCGGCAGGGCGCGCCCGGGCTTCCAGACATGGCTGAAGATGGGCTTCCTGGAGAACGGGAAGTGCAACGCCATCGACCTGATCGTGGTGCAGGAGAGCGGCCCCTACGGGGCGAGCGACTACAACACCGCCGGGATGATCGCGGACCTGACGTACACCCCGGAGAACATCCGCTTCCGGGGGGTGCCCATGTACACGAACACTCCGCCCAAGGCCGCCCAACGCGGTCCGGGAGGTGCGCAGATCATCGCCATGATGGAGCCGATCCTGGACAAGGCGGCGCGGGAGCTGGACCTGGACCGTCATCAGATCCGGATGCTGAACGCGCCGGGACCGGACGTGGCCTTCGGCCCTCGGGGCACGACGCTCACCAGCGTCCACGCCCGCGAGGCCCTTCGGATGGGGGCGGAGATGTTCGACTGGGAGGGCAAGTCCACCCTCTCGGGCCGACGGAACGGGACGAAGGTCACCGGAATCGGTATCGGGCTCTCGCCGTACACCGCCGGCTCCCGCGGTCGGGACGGCATGATGGTCATCCGCCCCGATGGAAAGCTCTACGTGCACCAGGGGATCGGAAACCTGGGGACCCACTCTATCGCGGACACCGCGCGACCCGCGGCCGAGCTCCTGGGGCTTTCCTGGGAGGACGTCGTCGTGGTCTGGGGAGACTCCTCCAAGGGGATGCCCCGGAGCACGGTGCAGGCGGGGAGCCAGACCACACACGCCCACACCCGCGCCAATCACGCCGCCGGCATGGATGCCCTCCGGAAGGTCCGCGAGGTGGCGGCCGCCACGCTGGGTGGCTCACCGGGCTCCTATCGAGTGGATGCGGGCCGCGTCAGCGGGCCGGGCGGAAGCATGACGCTGGGCCAGGTCGCCGAGCGGGCCGTCGCCATGGGAGGCGAGTACGACGGTCACGTCCTCCCCGACGACATCCACGAGCAGACGGTCCCGGCCGCGGAGATGCTGGCCGGACAGGGGCTCATGGGCATCGCCCGGGACAACTACGGAGGCGAGGGCTCCATCTACTCGTGGGTCGCCGGCTTCGCGCGGGTGGAGCTGGACGAGGAGACCGGCGTCGTCGAGATCAAGGAGTATCTCGGTGTCACCGACTGCGGCACCGTCCTCCACCCGCGAAGCCTGGGAGCCCAGGTGCTCGGGGGTAGCATCCAGGGAATGGGCATGGCCATGACCCAGCGATGGGTCTTCGATCCCAAGTGGGGCATCCCCTTCGCCCACCGACTCTACACGGCGAGGCCGCCGGGCATCCTCGACGTGCCCGAGCAGATGGGCTGGGGCGCCGTGGGGATCGCCGATCCCCAGACGCCCGTCGGAGCGAAGGGGATCGGAGAGCCTCCAGTGGGCGCGGGGGGTGCAGCGCTGGCGTGCGCCATCGCCGATGCCATGGGAGGACGCTGCCTCTGCCGCACGCCGCTGACACCGGACATCATCCTCGCAGAGCTCGAGGGACGGCCGCTGCCCTTCGGTCGTCTCGAGCAACACGTCGGGTAGGAGAAGAGCCATGGCGAACATCAGAGACATGATCCCGGGCTTCGAGCTCTACCAACCCACGTCGGTGGACGCGGCGCTGGAGCTCCTGGACGAGCATCGGGCCGAGGCGTGGGTCCTGGCCGGGGGGCTGGATTCCTTCGACTGGTTCAAGGATCGGATCAAGCGCCCCTCCGCGGTCATCGACCTGGGGGGGATCGAGGAGATGAGCGGGGTCCGTGAGGTGGACACCGGCCTCGAGATCGGGGCCATGACACCCCTCACGACGCTGGTGCGTGACGAGCGGATCCGGTCCCGGTGGTCCGTGGTGTCGGATGCCGCCCGGCACGTGGCGACGCCTCAGATCCGCAATCAGGGGACCATCGGGGGCAACGTGTCCCAGGACACCCGATGCTGGTACTACCGCAGCGGGTGGCCCTGCTATCGTGCCGAGGGCAACACCTGCTACGCCGCGGCCCCTCAGGCCATGAATCGAGAGCATGCCATCATGGGCACCAGCCGATGCGTCGCCATCAACCCCTCGGACACGGCGCCGGCCCTGGTGGCGGTGGACGCGAAGATGATCGTGGAGAACGTCGGCGGCTCCCGCGTCTATGACGCCGAGGACTTCTTCATCGGCCCCGCCATCGACATCACGCGCATGACGGTGATGAAGCCCGGAGATCTCCTGACGAGGATCCACGTCCCCGACGTCTGGGCCGACTCGCGCTTCTACTACGAGAAGGTGCGCGATCGAGGCTCCTGGGACTTCCAGCTCGTGAGCGTCGCCGCGGCCTTCAAGATGTCCGGGGACGCCATCGAGTCTGCGCGTATCTCCGTCAACGGGGTGGCGCCCTATCCGGTACGTCTGGACGACGTCGAGCGTCGCGTGGTGGGGAGCTCGGGAGACGAGGCCACGGCGGAGGCGGCCGGAGAGATGGCCATCCGGGACGCCAAGGCGCTTCGGCACAACGACTACAAGATCCCGATGATGCGTAACCTGGTCCGAAGAGCCGTAAGGAGTGTCGCCTGATGCAACTCTGGCGCAGCGCGGAGAATCCCTGGGGGCAGGAGGTCCTCATCGGGATCTCCTGGACGCTCATGTGGGCGGCTCTCGTCGCCTCCGTCCTCTTCCTCGTCGGCCACGCCGTGTGGTACCGGATGAGGGCGGCGGAGGAGGAAGAGACGCCGGGGGAGGTCCCCAGCGATCTTCCCGACAAGATCGAACGGCATTCCCTGGCGTCGAGGATCTTCCACTGGACCATGTCGGTGGCGATGCTGGCCCTCCTGGTCACCGCGTTCGGTCCGGTCATGGGGTGGCAGTTCCCCTGGGTGGAGATCCACTGGATGGCCGGCGTGCTCCTCATCGCCACGGTGGTCTACCACGTCATCCACGCCATCGGCTGGCAGGACTTCTGGTCCATGTTCAAGGTCGACGTGGAGGAAGGGAAGGCGCACCTGAAGCACGTCCTCTCCGCCGATGCCCCGGAGCCGAAGGCCGGCAAATACCCCTTCGACCATCGGATGTATCACCACGTGATCGTGGTCGTATCGCTGGCGGCCATCGTCACCGGCGTCCTCATGATGGTCCGGATCGACACCCCCTTCTGGACCCGGAACCCGTATCTCCTGAGCGACGAGACGTGGGGAGTGCTGTACGTCGTTCACGGCCTCTCGGGGGTCGCGCTCATCCTGCTGGTGGCGGCCCACATCTACTTCGCCATAAGACCGGAGAAGCGCTGGATCACGTGGTCGATGATCCGGGGATGGATCGATCGGGAGCACTACGTGCGTCATTTCGATCCGGAGAAGTGGAAGGTGGGCGACGGATCGTCGTCGAACGTCGGGGAAGGATCGGCATCCGGGGCCCTTGCCGACTCCGCCGTGAGCGCGCCCCGGGACGACTGATCCGGAGCGGTTGCGGAGCGCCGGGGCGGTTGCCGTGAGGCGGTGGGAGGTGGAGCCGGTGCTCCTCCTCTCCCGTCGTCATCCACCACCACGAACGACCTCAGGGAGCCGTCTTGCCGTCACCCAGAGAAGACGTGAGAGCACGGATCGACGTCATCGAGTCGAGCTACGAGTTTTTCCTGGCCTATGCGGCCCAGGGCCTGACCACCGACCAGGGCGCCAAGTCCGGAGCCCAGCTCCGGGACTTTCTGGAGAAGCTCGAAGAGGCTCTCGACGGGCTGGCCGACCGGGTGGCCGAAGCGGCGTCGGAAGAGGAGCCCGTGGACGCATGGTCGCAGATGGTCGACGTGGTGCGAAGCGACGCGGCCGGAGCGGAGGCCGCGGTGCGGCTCGTCGCCGCCCGGGAGGGGGTCAGCTCCCAGCTCGTCGACAACCTCAACGCCAACATCCATCTACGAGCTCTTCTGACCGACCTGTTCCTGGTGGACGACCTCCTCGGCGGGTGACCGGGCGAAGCGCACCCGACGAACGGACGGCAGCGCGCCCTCCCTCCCCTCGCCGAAGGGCGTCGCCTCGCTGCGGCGGTCTGCCCGGCTTCTCCCCTGGCCTGCCATGACCTTCCTGCTGTTCCTCACCGCCGTGCTGATGGCTGTGTCGGGAGGCCTCAAGCTCCGATCGACGGCGAGGGTGGGCCAGGGCTCGTCGATTCTGGCCATCGTCGAGATGCTTCTCGCGCTCGCTCTGGCTCTGCTGATCTTTCCGGGCCCGCTGAGTGGAACGCCGTGGGCTCCCTGGGTCGTGCTCTTCGCTCTCGTGGTGATCGTGGTCTCGTCGGTGGAGCATGCCTTTCGAGTGCGGGCGTATCGGCGGTCCCGCGCCGAGTCCGAGGGGGGCCGTCTGGCGACGTACGTGGAGCATCTGAGTGACGCCGACGAGGACGACGGGGAGGAGCCCCCGTCAGAGGGCCGGCGCTGACTCCATGCTCCAGGACCTCGGCAACATCGGGGAGTTCATCGGGGCTCTGGGTGTCGTGGTCTCCCTCGTCTACCTTGCGCGACAGCTGATCCACAACACCGCTTCGGTCCGGGCCCAGTCGTACAACTCCATGGTGGAAAACAGCATCCGCCTCCTGGAGCACGCTTTTCGGGACAGCGAGTTCGCGGACTTCCTCGCCCGCGCGGAGCGGGATCCCGATTCGCTGAGCGAGGCGGAGCGGGTACGCTGGGATGCGTACATGACCGCGGTCTTCCGCCACTTCGGGAACATGCAGTACGCACATCGGGTGGGGACCCTGGATCGGCAGATGTGGGAGTCGTATCGGGCGACGCTCAAGGACGACATCTCCACGCCCTCCTGGGCGGCGTGGTACGACGCACATCGCCATCTCTTCAGCTCGGGTCTGAGCCACCAGGTGGACGAAGTTCTCGAGGAGCTCGAGCGCGAACGGGTGAAGACGGAGGACGGCTCCGGCCACACCGAAGCGCCTTGATCGCCCCGTCCCGCGGCCTCTAGCTTGTGCAAGGAGGGGGAAACGTCCGTTTTGCCCCGAGACGCGCTGACGCTCCGGAGGCCGACGGGAGACATGGCGGTCCGTTTTCGCATCCGCACGCCCGCAGGACAGGAGCTCTCGTTCGCTTCGCGGGAGATGTTCGAGGACTTCGTGCGATCGGGCGAGCTCGCTCCCGACGACCTGGTCTACGACGGAGAGACCGGGTCGTGGTCTCGAGCCCGAACCCACCCCGCCTTCATCGAGATGCAGTACGAGAAGGAGGACGAGCAGGACGCGGAGGTCGTGGCGGAGCCGGAGGTCGTGGCCGAACCGGAGGTCGTGGCGGAACCGGAGGTCGTGGCCGAACCCGAGGTCGTGGCCGAAGCGGAGACGGGAAGGGCGGACGAGCCCGCCGGAGGTCCGCGCGTACCGAGGTCGGACGGGCCTACCGACGCTTCGGGGGGAGCGGAGCCTGCGGGGAACCGCGGGGGCGAGGTCGCCGAGGGCGGGCCGACGACGGATGCGCCCTCCTCCGACGAGGATGATCTGGGGCTGGATCTGACGCTTCCCGAGGAAGAGTCCGCCGAGGAGGCGAAGCGCAAGCTCATCGCGAAGCTCGAGGCCGAGCGGGAGGCGGAGCGGGACGTCGGAGGCTCCATTCAGGAGAGTCTGGCCGGCTTCACGGTCGAGTCCGGGCCCTACCGAGACCTGATCCGGGATCCCACCCGGCCACCGGCGGGAGCGAGCGCCCCGAGACCTCGTGTCGCCGGGGGACCTCGCGGGAGGCGTGCATCCGGGTCCGCCGCCCGGACCGACGAGGGCGGCCAGGGCACGGGGACGGGACGTGCGCGCCGGAAGACGAGGAGTGCGATCGGACGCCTCGTCTTCTTCCTCCTCCTCCTGAGCCTCGTCGCCGGGGGCGCATACGTGGGATACGAGATGCTGTCGGCGGATCCGACGCAGGAGCTGCCCGGGGACATGGACCCCGATGGCGATCCTCTGGACCCGCTGGAGGATGCGGAGGTCGGCGGGGACGGATCGCCCACTCCGACGGGGGCCGGCGGGTCTTCGTCGGTGGACGCGGATCGGAACGGCTCGACGGCGACCACCGCCGCCTCCATCGGGGAGCGAGCCCGGGAGCGGTATCTCACGGCCACGCGTGCCGCGCTTCGCGGCCTCGAGCCCATTCCGCCCTTCTGGCCGGACGCGTCGTACCTCGTCACGCCCACGAACCATCCCGAGATCGTCGATCTGTGGCAGAGCTATCGCACCACGATCCAGGACGTTCGTGCGTCCGACGAGCGGCGCTATCTCACCGCGCTCGAGGCTGCCCTGGACGAATCCGGTCTGGACCGCCAGGCCCGGCAGCAGCGCAGAGCGGCGATCCTCGGTCTGTTCGCGGAGCAGAGCCCCCTCCGACACGCGCACTTCGACCGGGTGGAGGGCTTGGCTTCGGCGGCGCTCCGGAGCCACGAGGCCCTGGTGGACGCCGAGGGCCTCCTGCTTCACGACGCCACGGCCATCTCGGGCCGGGGTGACGGCATCGGACAGGGGGTGTCCGGACGGCACGCCGATGCCCAGCTTCTTCTCGACCAGGTGGTCGCCCTCCTCGACGCACGGCTCGAGGCGAACGGCCAGGGTCCGGGGACGCCGGACAGGGTCCGGGCGTGGGTGTGGGACGGCTTCCTGAACGCCGCAACGCGCTGAACGTCTGGAACTTCCCGGTGTGGTTCGGTAGGTTGGCGCCGTCCGAACCCGAGTAGCTTTCTGCGCGAATGCCGACCACCACCGCCCACGCCGCCGCGACCGCCACCGAGCCCCTCTGGGCGAAGGTCGTGGATCACACCCGTTGCATCGGTTGTCACGCCTGCACGACGGCGTGCAAGTCGGAGAACGAGGTTCCGCTGTCGGTGACGCGCACCTATGTGAAGTCCGTCGACGTGGGGCGCTTTCCCCAGGCGCGGCGATCCTTCCAGGTGACGCGGTGCAACCAGTGCGAGGATCCGCCGTGCGTGGCCGCATGCCCCACCGCGGCCATGCACCGACGGCCCGACGGAATCGTGGACTTCGACAAGTCCATCTGCATCGGGTGCAAGGCGTGCATCGCCGCCTGTCCCTACGACGCCATCTTCATCAATCCCGAGGATGGCGCGGCGGAGAAATGCAACTTCTGCGCGCACCGTCTCGACGTGGGGCTGGAGCCGGCGTGCGTGGTGGTCTGCCCCACCCAGGCCCTGATGGTGGGCGACATGAACGACCCCCTGTCCCGTGTCAGCGAGATCGTCCATCGGGACACCGTGACCGTGCGCCGCCCTGAGAAGGAGACCCGGCCGAAGCTCTTCTACAAGGGCGCGGACCAGGCGACGCTGGATCCCCTGGGAGCCAGGAGACCCGACGGCGGGCTCTTCATGTGGAGCGAGCAGGGCGACGTCGACCATCAGGTGCCTGCGGGTCATCCGGGTCCGTGGAACAGCTCGGCCGCGGCCGTGCTGAGTTACGACGTGCCTCACCGTGCGCCCTGGGACTGGAGGGTGAGCGCCTACACCTTCACCAAGTCCGTCGCCGCGGGTGCCTATCTGGCGCCTCTCCTCCTGGGCGCGCTGGGCGTGCTTCCGCTGACGAACCGGCTCTGGGCTCTCCAGGCACCGATCGTGGCCATGATCGGACTCCTCCTCACGGGAGCGCTCCTGGTGTGGGATCTGGAGCATCCCCAGCGCTTCTGGATGGTCCTCCTCAAGCCGCAGTGGCGGAGCTGGCTGGTCCGCGGAGGCTTCGTCATCACCGCGTACGGCGCGCTTCTGGCCGCCCACGTGGGAGCCTCCCTCGCCGGGCGCGCCGACCTCACGCCGACCCTGGGGTGGCTCGGCGCTCCACTGGCCATCCTCACCGCGGTGTACACGGCGTTCCTCTTCGCCCAGGCACGAGCCCGGGACCTCTGGCAGAGCCCGCTCCTTCCCGCCCACCTGCTGGTCCAGGCCCTCGTGGCGGGGAGCGCGGTGCTCCTTCTTCTCGAGTCGGGCACGGGCGTGTCGGACGGTGTGGCCGCGTGCTTCCGGTGGACCGTGGCCGCGCACCTCGTGCTCGTTCTGAGCGAGGCGTCCATGCGCCACCCGACGGCCCACGCCAGTCTGGCGGCCCGGGAGATGATCCGGGGCCGTCATGCGCACGTCTTCTGGATCGGAGCGGCCCTGGCGGCACTCGCGGTGGTGGCCGTTCCCTGGTCGCCGGCCGTGGCCGCCGGCGCCGCGCTGGTGGGCCTCTTCCTGTACGAGCACGCCTTCGTGCAGGCGGGGCAGGCGGTGCCGCTGGCATGAGCATCGACGATCTGGAACGCCGGGTCTCGGCGGCAAAGGAGGACGTCGAAGGCAGGGGCGAGACCTTCTACCCGGGCGCCAGCCGCATCCACCTCGCGGCCTTCCCGCCCAAGGAGCGCTGGAACGACTGGGTGGAGCTGGACTCCAGGTCGTGGCCGGAGCGTGTGGAGAAGCGCTACATGCTGGTCCCCACCACCTGCTTCAACTGCGAGTCGGCGTGCGGGCTCCTGGCCTACGTGGATCGGGACTCTCTCCAGGTTCGCAAGTTCGAGGGGAATCCGGAGCATCCGGGCTCCCGGGGGCGCAACTGCGCGAAGGGTCCGGCGACGTTGAACCAGATCACCGATCCGGACCGCATCCTCTACCCGCTGAAGCGGGCGGGGGCCCGGGGCGAGGGGAAGTGGGAACGGGTGAGCTGGGACGAGGCTCTGGACGACATCGCCGGGCGGATCCGCTCGTGTCTGGAGGAGGACCGGCACGACGAGGTCATGTACCATGTGGGCCGGCCCGGGGAAGACGGCTTCACCACCCGGATGCTGGCCGCCTGGGGCGTGGACGGGCACAACTCGCATACCAACGTCTGCTCCAGCGGGGCGAGGGCGGGGTATCACTGGTGGATGGGCATGGACCGGCCGAGCCCGGATCACGCCAACGCCCAGGTCATCGTCCTGGTGAGCAGCCACCTCGAGACGGGTCACTACTTCAACCCCCATGCGCAGCGCATCATCGAGGGGAAGAAGAACGGGGCGAAGCTCATCGTCCTGGATACGCGCCTGTCCAATACCTCGACCCACGCGGATTTCTGGCTCTCTCCGTATCCCGGCTCGGAGCCGGCCATCTTCCTGGCCGTCGCCAACTGGTTGATCCGCGAGAAGAAGTACGATCGGAGCTTCGTCCGGAGGTGGTGGAACTGGCAGGAGTACATGGAGGAGGTCCACGGCGAGAGGGACGCGTCCTTCGAGCGCTTCGAGGACGTGCTCCGGGAGACCTACGCGCAGTACACCTTCGATTTCGCGAGCTCCGAGTCGGGCGTGGAGGAGGGCACGCTGCGTTCCGTCGCGGAGACCATCGCCACGGCCGGCACACGGCTGGCCACACACAACTGGCGGAGCGCCGGGGCGGGAAATCTGGGAGGGTGGCAGGTCGCCCGTACCCTCACGCTCCTGAACGCGCTCCTGGGAGCCCTGGCCACCGAGGGCGGGACCTTTCCCAACTCCTGGAACAAGTTCTCTCCCCGACCGCCCCGTCTGCCGCACCAGCACCCGCGGAGGTGGAATTCGGTGCTGTGGCCCGACGCCTATCCTCTGGGGCTCATGGAGATGTCCTTCCTCATGCCGCATCTCATGAGGGAGCAGGACGCGTACGTGGACGTCTACTTCACCCGGGTGTACAACCCCGTGTGGACCAACCCCGACGGGTTCAGCTGGATCGAGATGCTCACCGATGAGCGACGCATCGGCCAGCACGTGGCCCTCACCCCCACCTGGAACGAGAGCGCGTACTTCGCCGATTACGTCCTGCCCATGGGCCATTCCTCCGAGCGGCACGACCTGACCACCTACGAGCAGTACGACGGACAATGGATCGGTTTCCGCCAGCCCGTGCTGCGGGCCGCCCGACAGCGGCTCGGGGAGGAGGTCCACGACACGAGGGAGGTGAACCCCGGGGAGGTGTGGGAGGAGAACGAGTTCTGGATCGAGCTGACCTGGCGCATCGATCCCGACGGCTCGCTGGGGATCCGCCGCTTCTTCGAGTCGGTGGAGCGTCCGGGTGAGAAGATGACCGTGGACGAGTACTACGGCTGGATCTTCGAGAACTCGGTGCCGGGCCTGCCGGAGGCCGCCGCCGCCGAAGGTCTCACGCCTCTGGAGTACATGCGTCGGTACGGAGCCTTCGAGGTGGCGCGGAAGGTGGGGAAGGTCTACGAGAAGCCCGTGGACGACACCGAGCTGGAGGACGTGCGGGTGGACGAGGCGGGACGGGTGTACACCCGCGCCCCCGTCCCGCCCAGCCCACGGGCTCCCGGCGGCACGAAGATCGAGCCCGACGCGGAAGGTCGACGTCGTGTGGGGGTGCGAGTGGACGGGGAGATCGTCCGCGGTTGGCCCACCCCCTCCGGGAAGCTCGAGTTCTGGTCCCGGACGCTTCACGAATGGGGATGGCCCGAGCTCGCCATTCCCACGTACGTCAGGAGCCACGTCCACCGGCAGAATCTGGACGCCGACCAGATGCCCCTCATCAGCACGTTCCGGGTCCCGATACAGATCCACACGCGCAGCGCCAACGCGAAGTGGCTGGACGAGATCGCGCACACCAATCCCCTCTGGATCCATCCCTCGGATGCCGAGCGTCTCGGAATCGAAGCGACCGGTGAGCTGGTGAGGGTGGAGACGGAGATCGGGCACTACGTGCTCAAGGCGTGGATCACGGAGGGGATCCGGCCCGGCGTCGTGGCGTGCAGTCATCACATGGGACGCTGGAAGCCCGAGGGGCAGGAAGGCCAGCGGCTCGGGATGATGACGGTGGCCCTCGACCAGGACGGATCCCGCTGGGGCCTGAGCCGCACGAAGGGCGGGGGACCCTTTCCGTCGGAGGATCCGGACACGCTCCGGGTCTGGTGGACCGACGTCGGCGTGCATCAGAATCTCACCTTCGCCGTCCACCCGGATCCGGTCTCCGGGATGCACTGCTGGCATCAGGCTGTGCGGGTGCGGAAGGCCGAGCCCGGGGACCGGTATGGAGACGTCGCCGTGGACTCCGAGAAGTCCCGCGAGATCTACGGGAAGTGGCTCGAGATGACGCGGTCCGCCTCCCGGAACTCCCCCGACGGCACGCGAAGGCCGTATTGGATGCTCCGGCCCGTGCGTCCGGAGCGTTCCGCGTACGACCTCCCCGAGACCGAAGAGGCCGGTGTCTGATGCCGGCTCGCCCGGAATCCGGGGCGAGGTACCGGGCACCGCCCGTGGAGGCGATTCGCGGCCTCGCCGTCCTGGCCGAGCCCCCCACGCCTGAGCACCGGGCCGTGGCCCGGAGCCTGGGGCTCGACGGTCCGCCCTCGCCTGCCCACTACTCCGACCTCTTCCTCTTCCAGCTCTACCCGTACGCTTCCGTCCACCTCGGGGCCGAAGGGATGATGGGCGGACAGGCGGCGGCGAGGGTGGCGGGCTTCTGGCGCGCTCTGGGCTACGAACCGCCTCCCGAGCCGGACCACCTCGCCGCGCTGCTGGGCCTCTATGCGGCTCTGTGCGCGAGAGAGGCCGGGGAGTCCGTGAACGCGGAGGCCCGACTCCTGAGACGGAGCCGATTCGTCCTCCTCCACGAGCATCTGGCGCCGTGGATCTTCCCGTTCCTGGAACGCCTCCGGGAGCTGACCGACGGACCGTTCCACCCCTGGTCGAGGATCCTGGAGAGCGTCCTCCGACGAGAGCTGGAGGAGGGGGGCGAGGACGACGTGGACCTCGAAGTCCTGCCGGCCCACCTCCGCGAGGCGCCACCCCTTGCGGATCCCCGCCGGGAGGGCGCCACCGACTTTCTCGACGGTCTTCTCGCTCCGGTGCGGTCGGGCGTGCTGCTCCTCCGAGCGGATCTGGCCCGGATCGCCCAGGACCGTGAGCTGGGCCTCCGGGCCGGCGAGCGCCGCTACGCCCTCGAACACCTCCTGAGCCAGGATGCCCCAGGGGTGCTCCAGGCGCTGGCCGAAGAGGCCCGGCGCCAGGCCCTTCGACATCGAAGGCGGTGCGGTTGGCTGGGAGTCACCGCACGTTTCCTGGGCAGCCGGGCCCACGCCACCGTGACCCTCCTGGGGGAGCTCGCCGACGAGGAGTCGAGGGACGGTGCGGAGGGCCGCACCGGCGTCGGAGCCTCCGGAAAGGGCGGGGGATCGTGAAGGACGATCCACCCGTAAGGATCAGTCGGTCCGACGTCGTCGCCGGGGTGAGCGTCGCCCTCATCCTCATCCCCCAATCCATGGCGTATGCCGAGCTCGCTGGGCTTCCCCCTCATCACGGGCTCTACGCCGCGACCTTCCCTCTCATCGTCGCCGCGTTCCTGGCGTCTTCGCCGTATCTGCAGACCGGTCCGGTGGCCCTCACCGGGCTTCTCACCTTCGGCGCCCTCGTCCCGCTGGCCCAGACGGGCACGGCGGAGTACGCCGCCCTCGCCGCGCTTCTGGCGCTGGTGGTGGGGGTCGCCCGGATCGTCGTCGGGCTGCTGAACTCCGGCTGGGTCGTGTACCTCATGTCCCACTCGATGATGACGGGATTCCTGTCGGCGGCGGCCATCCTCATCCTCTCGTCCCAGCTCCCGGGAGCTCTGGGAAGCGCCGCCCCCATGGACGAGGGTGTCCTTCAGCGTGCCTGGTTCGCCGTCAGCACTCCCGAAAGCTGGGATTGGTCGGCCGTCGGCCTCTCGACGTTCACCGTCGCCACGGTGCTGGTCGCCGCCGCCATCCATCCCCTGGTGCCCGGGGTGCTCGTGGCCGCGGCCGTGGGGCTCGCCTTCTCGGCGGTGACCGGATACGGGGGTCGCACGGTAGGGTCCATCCCGCCGGGCCTGCCTCCCCTGTCCCTCGATCTGCCCTGGTCTCGACTGCCGTCCCTCCTCGTTCCCGGAATCGTGATCTCGGTCATCGGCTTCGCGGAGGGGGTCTCCATCTCCCGCGTCTTCGCATCGGAAGAGCGCCAGCATTGGGATGCGGACCGCGAGTTCCTGAGCAAGGGGCTGGCCAACGTGGTGGCCGCCTTCAGCGCCGGGCTGCCGGTGGGCGGGTCCCTCTCGCGGACGAGCGTCAACCGGCTCGCCGGAGCGAAGAGCCGTTGGAGCGGACTCGTGACGGGCGTCACGGTCCTTCTCTTCCTCCCCTTCGCACCGGCCATGAGCGCCCTGCCCCGCGCGGTCCTGTCGGGGATCGTCATCGCGGCCATCTGGAAGCTGATCAAGCCCCGGGAGGTGCTGGGCTTGTGGATCGTGTCCCGTCCGCAGGCGCTCATCGGGTGGACCACCTTCGCCGCCACGCTGGCCCTCTCTCCCCACGTCGACCGGGCGGTCCTCATCGGAATCGCCCTCTCCGCCGCCGTGCATCTGTGGCGGGAGCTGACGCCCCACGTCACCGCCGAGCGGGAAGGAGATACGCTCGTGGTCGAGCCCGCGGGCGTCCTGTGGTTCGCTTCGGCACCCGCCATGGAGGACCTTCTCTTCGACCGCCTGGCCGACGAGCCCGACGTGAGCAGGGTCGTCATCCGGTGCGGGGGACTCGGCCGGATCGACCTCAGTGGGGCCTACACCTTCGCCGAGACGCTGGAGCACGCCGAGCGTGCCGGGCTGGAGATGGTCATCGAGGACGTTCCCGACCATGCCATCCAGCTCCTCCGGTCCGTGGGCGTACCGGTGGACGATCGGTCGGAGCCCCCGGACGAGCCGGACGTCGACGGAGGGACCGAACCCGAAGAGCGCCAAGTGCGGCGAGACGAGAAATCGGAGCCCGTACCCGAGGCGGTGGCGGAGGCCGCCGAGGAGGTCACCGGAACCGCAGCCGAGTCCGACTCGTAGGGGACACAGGGCAGGACGCCCTTTGGAGAGTGTGAGATCCGCGACGCGTCGCGCCACGGACACGCAACGACAGCAGCACCTTGGAGGACAGGATGTTCGAGCTGATCATCGCCGGAGCCGTGGGTGTATACGGCCACATCAAGTCGCGGGATTTCGTGGGCCGGAAGCTCCGGTACACGGATCTGGTGGACAAGCCCCTTCTGGGCGTCTGGGCCGGCGTGGGCACGACGGTGGCGCTGGCCCCCGTCGTGGCGGTGCTCCCGGTCGTCGGTGCGGGGGCCGCCATCGCCGTGGGCGCCGGCGTCGGAACGGGCGTGGCGCTGGGTGTCCGGGACTCGAAGGAGCCGCCCAAGCTGCCCAAGGACTGACGCGCCGTCGGGTGAGCCGGACGCACGCCGAAGGAGCCGCCCAACGCGGCGGCGAGCCGGACCAACGCCGGATGAGCCGGACGCATACCCGATGAGCCCGGCGCGCGCCGTATGAGCCGGACGCCCGCCGGATGAGTCGTCCGCGTCTGGAGGAGGCCATCGGGCTCCCCCACGCCACCGCCATGGTGGTGGGCACCATCATCGGCGCCTCCATCTTCGTACAGCCCTCCGAGGTCACGGGGCAGGTTCCCAGCGTCCTCGGCATCTACGCCGTCTGGGCGGTCTCGGGCCTCCTCACACTTTGCGGCGCCCTGGTCTGTGCCGAGCTGGCCAGCGTATACCCCGAGTCGGGCGGCGTCTACGTCTTCTTGCGCGAGACCCTTTCGCCGGCCCTGGGCTTCCTGTGGGGCTGGGCCATGTTCTGGACCATGCACTCGGGGATCATCGCCGCCATCGGCATGGTGTGTGCTCGCTACGTCGGGTTCTTCGTCCCCCTCGGCGACGCGGGCATCCGCATCGTCGCCATCGGGGTCATCCTCTTCCTGAGCGCGGTGAACTACGTGGGCGTCCGACAAGGGACGCTCCTCCAGACCGCCTTCACGGCCGGGAAGCTCCTCGCCGTCTTGACCATCATCCTGGTCGGTTTCGCCCTCGGCGGGCCGAGCGCGGACGCCGGGGGAGGCCTTCTCGATCCCGGGGCCGCGTCCGGGCCTGCGGCGGCCACGTCGTCGGGCTTCTCGGCGGGCGATTTCGCTCTCGCCCTCGTGGCCGGGCTCTTCGCCTTCGGTGGGTGGCACATGGTCACCTATCAGGCCGAGGAGACGGTGGACGCGACCTCGACCATTCCCAGAGCCCTGGTGATCGGGACGGTTCTCGTGACGGTATGCTACATCCTCCTCAACGCCGTCTACCTCCACGTCCTTCCACTGGAACGGGTCGCCCTTTCCGACCGGGTGGCCGCCGACGCCGCCGACGCCGTGCTGGGCCGTGGTGGCGGCATGGTCATGTCCGGGCTGGTGGTGTTCTCCACGTTCGGCGCCCTGGCGGGCATCGTGCTGGCGGGCCCGAGAGTCTACTTCGCCATGGCCCGGGACGGACTCCTCTTCGACTGGGTCGCCGAGCTTCATCCCCGCTTCCGGACGCCCCACCGTGCCATCGTCCTCCAGGGGATCTGGTCCTCGGTCCTCGTGCTCACCGGGACGTACCGCGCGCTCTTCACCCGCGTCATCTACACGGAGTGGATCTTCTTCGGCCTCATGGCCGTGGGACTCATCGTTCTCAGACGGCGCCGTTCCGAGCCACCTCCCTACCGTGTCCCGCTGTATCCGGCGGTGCCACTGCTCTTCGCCGTCTCGGCCTTCGCCATCGTGGCCAGCCAGATCGCGAACGCACCGCTGGACAGCGCCCTCGGGCTCGGCTTCGTGGCGGTGGGATGGCCGGTCTACCGGATCTGGTCGGGGCCATCGAGGACGAAGACGTCGGCCACTCGATAGCGGGTCCATGGGCTCCGGCCACCGTGCCGGTCTCGCCGGATACCTTCGGGGAGCCTATTAGTTGCCGCGCCGACCCGACGTTCCAGGGATGCCAGGAGAAGATCCGTGCTCATCGACTTCCACAACCACTACTATCCCCACGAGTACCTGGATGCGATCCGCAAGGGCGGAAGCGCGTTCGGGATGACCGTCGACATGGACGGGAATCCGGTGCTTCATTCGCCGGGCGACTACAATGTCCTCGTCCCCGGCCACCGGGATCTGGACGTGCGGGAGAGGGTCCTCGACGAAGCCGGCGTCGACATGCAGGTCATCACGTTCACGGCTCCCGGGACCAGCATCGAGGAGCCGAGCCGCGCCGTCGAGCTCAGTCGCATCGTCAACGACGCGTTGGCCAAGGAGGTGAAGAACAGGGAAGACCGGTTCACCTCGCTGGCGACGCTTCCGATGAACGCTCCCCGCGCGGCCGAGTTGGAGGTCGAGCGCGTCATGGGCATGCTCGGACTCCCCGGTGTCATGCTCCTCTCCAACGCCAGCGGGGTGCCGCTTCATGACGAGCGCTTCGCCGGCGTGTTCCAGCGCCTCGACGAGGCGGAGGCCCTGGTCTACATCCACCCCACGTACCCCGTGGGGGTGGAGGTGATGGAAGAGTACATGCTCATGCCCATGGTGGGCTTCCTGTTCGACACGACGCTGGCGGCCGCCGGCCTGGTCTACTCGGGCATCCTCGAGCGTCACCCGGGCATCACCTGGGTCCTGGCGCATCTGGGAGGCGCCGTGCCCTACATGGCCGAACGCTTCGACCGGGGGTTCGAGGCGTATCCCGCGTGCCGTGAGCGCTGCACCGTACCTCCCAGCGAGCAGCTTCAGCGCGTCTACTACGACACCGTGAACTTCGACGAGGCGTGTCTCCGTCTGGCTATCGACTTCGCCGGGGTGGAGCACATCGTCGCCGGGTCGGACTATCCGCATCAGATCGGGAGCCTCGAGAAGATGAAGGCGAGCCTGGACGCCCTCGACCTGAGCGAAGAAGAGCGGAGGGCCGTCCGGGGAGGGAACGCGGCCCGGATTCTGGGACTGACCGCGCGCTGAGCGCCATCCTCGCGCCGGGGACCCGTCCCTTCGCGCGCCGATGTGGTCGGTCCGTCTTGAGACCGGGGCCGGGAAGCCACAGCTTAGCCTTCGCGTCGTCCACCAGGGAGCCGCCATGTCCGATCTTCATCGTCCTCTTCCGTCGGCCATCCACCGTCGTGACCTCCTGAAGCTCGGCGCCGCCGGGCTGGGTCTGGGGCTCGTCGGCACCGGATCTCCTCTCTCCGCGGCCGACCTCGAGCGTCTGCAGGAGCGACCGGAGCTGGGACCCTCCCCAGAGCTCCCCTTCGCTTCGGATCCCATCGACGTGGTGCGGATCGGCTTCGTGGGCGTGGGTCTGCAGGGCGGGGCGCACGTCCGCAACTTCCTCCGCATCGACGGCGTCGACGTCGTCGCCATCTGCGACATCCGGGAGGACCGGGCCCGGGAGGTCGCCGGCTGGGTCGAGGCCGATGGGCGCAGGCCGCCGTCGCTCTACACCCGGGGGGACTGGGACTTCCTCCGCATGTGCCAGGAGGAGGACCTGGACCTGGTCTTCACCGCCACGCCCTGGCGTTGGCATGTCCCCGTGTGTCTCGCGGCCATGGAGAACGGGAAGCACGCCGCCACCGAGATTCCCGCCGCCTACACGGTAGAGGACTGCTGGCGGCTGGTGGAGCACGCCGAGCAGTACCGGAAGCACTGCGTGATGATGGAGAACTGCAACTACGATCGTCCCGAGATGATGGTCTTCAACATGGCGCGACAGGGGCTCTTCGGTGAGATCCTCCACGCCGAGTGCGGCTATCTGCACGACCTGAGGGCCATCAAGTTCGAGGACCGCGACGAAGGCCTCTGGCGGAGGGCCCACGCGCTCCACCGGCGGGGCAATTTCTATCCCACCCACGGTCTCGGCCCCGTGGCCAACGTGATGGACATCAACCGGGGGGATCAGCTCGACTACCTGGTCTCGATGAGCACCCCGGCGCGCGGCCTCGAAGCCTGGGCCAGGGAGCACTATCCGGAGGGACATCCCAAGCGCCAGGAGCGGTACGTCCAGGGCGACGTGAACACGACGATGATCAAGACGGTCCACGGCCGGACCATCTTCGTGAGCCACGATACCAACCTGCCCCGGCCCTATTCGAGGATCCACATGGTGCAAGGGACCCGCGGACTCTTCCAGGGATACCCGAACCGGGTCCACGTGGAGGGCGTGAGCGAGGATCACCGGTGGGACGACTGGGAGGAGTGGCTGGAGCGCTACGACCATCCGCTCTGGCGGCAGCTCGAGGAGCGCTCCGCCGGGGCCGGTCACGGCGGCATGGACTATATCGAGGACTACCAGCTGGTGAAGGCGCTGCGGGAGGGCGAACCCACGGACATGAACGTCTACGATGCCGCCATGCTGTCGGTGATCTGCCCGCTCACGGAGTGGTCGGTGGAGAATCGTTCGCGTCCCGTCGACGTGCCCGACTTCACCCGGGGCCGATGGGCGGAGTGGCCCAGACTGGACTTCCTGGGCGGTGAGATCGGCCAGGTGGAGGCGCACCGATGAGGCCGCGACGTAGGGGAGCCTCGGCGCTCGCGCTCATGGGCACGGTGGCCGGCCTCGCCGGGGGACCGCACTCCGTCGACGCCCAGGAAGGGGAGGCGATCACGTTCGCTCTCACCGGCGACGCCATCATCACCCGGAGGTTGTCGGTCCACGACGAGCCGGCGTTCCTCGAGATGGTCGGGCTGATCCGGGAAGCGGACGCCGCGTTCACCAACCTGGAGGTGCTCTTCCACGACTACGAGCCCTTCCCCGCTCACCAGAGCGGAGGCACGTGGATGAGGGCGGATCCCGCGTTGGCCCACGAGCTGGCGTGGGCGGGATTCGACATGGTCTCGAGGGCGAACAACCACACGGGCGATTACGGTGTCGAAGGCCTCCGGCTGACCACCCGGTACGTGGAGGAGGCCGGCCTCGTGCACGCCGGCGCCGGAGAGAGCCTCGCGGAAGCCCGGGAAGCGCGGTTCCTCGAGACGTCCAGGGGCCGGGTGGCCATCGTGTCGATGGCGTCGACCTTCCCGGAGCACTCGGTGGCGGGCGAGGCGCGGGGGAGCATGGCGTCCCGTCCGGGCCTGAGCCCCCTCAGGTACGTGCGGCAGCGCGTGGTCACCTCCGAGCAGCTCGAGAGGCTCGCCGCGGCGCTGGACGACATGGGCATCCCGTTCCGAGGAGACGAGGAAGGAGGGCGCGCCCTCGGTACCAGCTTCGTGATCGGAGACGAGCCGGGTGTGATCACCCGCCCCGACCCCGACGACGTCGCGGCCATCGCTGCCGTGGTCCGCAATGCCAGCCGATTGGCGGATCACGTGCTGGTCACGATGCACGCCCACGAGCGAAAGGGGCCGAACTCCGTTCCCGCCGACTTCATCGTGGAGTTCGCCCGGGCGATGATCGACGCGGGCGCCACGATGTTCGTCGGCCACGGCCCCCACGTGCTCCGAGGAATCGAGATCTACGGGGGGAGGCCCATCCTGTATTCGCTCGGCGACTTCGTCTTCCAGAACGAGACGCTGCTGCGGTTGCCCGCAGAGAATTACGAGCGCTACGGTCTCGGACCGGGCCACCACGTGGCGGATTTCAACGACGCCCGCTACAGGAACGGGACGACGGGCTTCCCGGCGAACCGTGAGATCTGGGAGTCGGTGATCGCGATCCCGAAGTTCGTCGAGGGCGAGCTCATCGAGCTGGCCCTCCATCCCATCACGTTGGGCTACGGCGAGCCCGCGTGGGTGAGAGGGCGTCCCATGCTCGCCCGGGGCGAGCTGGCCTCGAAGATCCTGGCCGACGTCGCCGAGCGCTCCGTTCCCTTCGGCACCGGGATCGAGGTCCGCGACGGGATCGGTTACGTGACGCTGCGCTGAGGGACCTCGGCCCCAGGCGATGGACGTTCCCGGTTCCCTCGTCGATTCGTTCGAGGACCGCCTCGGCGCGCCGGCGTCGCGGATCTGTCGGGCGCCGGGGCGCGTGAACCTCATCGGGGAGCACACGGACTACAACGACCTCCCAGTATTTCCCATGGCGCTGCAGCGGGAGGTCCGGATCGCCCTGCGGCCCCGGGACGACGGCCGGGTCGTCCTGCACAATCGCGCAGACGCCTTTCCCGACATCGAGTTCGAGATCGAGCCGGGCCTTCCACCGTATGCTCAGGGCGCCTGGGGCAACTACGCCAAGGCCCCGGCACACGAGCTGGCTCGCCGATTCGCCATCTGGAGGGGCTTCGACGGAGTGATGGAGTCGGATCTCCCCACGGCTTCCGGCCTGTCGTCCTCCTCCGCGCTGGTGAACGCCGTGGGGCTGGCTCTGGCCCGGATCAACGAGGTGCCCACCGACGTCCGCTCCTTCGCGCGTCTCATGGCCGATGCCGAGCAGTACGTGGGAACGCGAGGTGGAGGGATGGACCAGGCCATCTCCCTCGGTGCCCGGGACCGCTGCGCCGCCCGGATCACCTTCGATCCGATTCGACTCCGGCACGTGCGCGTACCCGAGGACTGGTCCTTCGTCGTGGCCGACACGGGGACGCGAGCGGAGAAGTCGGGAGCCGCGATGGCGGCGTACAACACGCGACGGCGTGAGTGTGAGGAGGCGTTCAGGGAGATGGCGGGTCACGTCGCCCGGACGTACATCACCGAGACGCTCCCCACACGGTATCCCGAGCTGCTGGAAGTCGTCGATCCCCGGACGCTGGTGGAGGTGTCCGAGGACGTGCTGCGGGGAAACCTCCTGCGGCGCTTCCGTCATGTGGTGACGGAGGCGGCCAGGGTGGAGGAGGCCGTGGACCGCATGCACGCGGCCGACACCGTCGGCTTCGGTGTTCTCATGGACGCCTCCCACGCCTCTCTACGCGCCGACTTCCATGTCAGCACGCACGAGCTCGACGAGCTGGTCGCCATCGCCCGGGAAGGAGGCGCGGCAGGAGCCAGGCTCACCGGCGCGGGCTTCGGCGGCTGCATCGTCGCGCTGGCCGATCGGTGGATCGTGGGGGAGGTGCTCGAGACCCTCGTCTCGGAGTACTACGAGCCGAGGGGGATGGTGGACGACATCGACGACCGTCTCTTCATCGCCGTTCCATCCAGGGGCGCCACGTACGAGGCCCTGGAGTAGCATGCGTCCCACGCCGCCGGTCAGGTGAGCCCCACCCTCGGGAGCGTCCTCAGCAGCGCGACGGTCGCAAGAGCGCCGGCCCCCAGACAGACGATGGCGAGGGCGCTGTTCCCGTAGAGGGCGTACCCGGTTCCCAACACCGCGCCGTACACCACCACGCATCCCAGGAACCACGCCAGGAACGCCGCCGACGGGTCGTCCTGGGACGTCTCGCCCGACAGGCCCAGGCCGGCGCCCTGCCATCCCGAGCCCATGGGGCGGATCCGGCGATGGAAGGAGATGAGGGTCTCGTCGTCGGCGGGCGGAGTCAGATACGTGACCGTCACCCAGCCCACGGTCGTCACCAGGACTCCGAGGACGAGCTGGATGGAGGGGTCCATGGGTGGGAAACCCAACTCGGTGTGCGCGAACTGGAAGTACACCGCCACGGCGAAGGAGACGACCATGGCGGCGAGCTCGCTCCAGGCGTTGATGCGCCACCAGAACCAGCGCAACAAGAAGACGAGGCCGGTGCCGGCTCCGATCTGAAGCAGGATCTGGAAGGCCTGCAAGGCGTTCTCCAGCCAGAGCGCGACGGCGCTGGCGACGATGATGAGACCCACCGTGGCGATGCGACCGACCCGGACGTACGTCTCCTCGTCGCGGTGGGGGGCCACGAACCGGCGGTACACGTCGTCGACGATGTACGACGCGCCCCAGTTCAGGTGGGTGCTGATGGTGGACATGTACGCCGCGGCCAGCGACGCCACCACGAGGCCCAGGAGGCCCGAGGGGAGGAAGACCAGCATGGCAGGGTAGGCCAGATCATGACGGACGATGGATGGATCCACGCCCGGGAAGGCCGCCTGGATCGAGTCGAGGGTCGGATAGACGACCAGGGAGGCCAGGGCGACGATGATCCACGGCCACGGTCTCAGCGCGTAGTGGGCGACGTTGAACCAGAGCGTGGCCTTCATGGCCTGGCTCTCGTCCTTCGCCGCCAGCATGCGCTGGGCCACGTATCCGCCGCCGCCGGGCTCGGCACCCGGGTACCAGGTGCTCCACCACTGCACGGCGATGGGGATGATGAAGACGGTGGTCGCCGTTCTCCAGTCCGAGAAGTCGGGGAGCAGGGAGAGCTTGCCTTCGACGACGGGGTGGGTGAAGAGCCCGATCATGCCCCCCACCTCGGGTTGGGCCAGGGCGTACCATGCGGCGGCCAGGGAACCGACCATCGCCACCGCGAAGAGAAGGAGGTCGGTGACCACCACCCCCCACAGCCCGGACGTGGCCGAATAGAGAGCGGTGACCGTTCCGGCCACCAGGACGACCTCGTACTTGGAGGCACCGAGGAGGACACCGCCGATCTTGATGGCGGCCAGCGTCACCGTCGCCATGATCATGCAGTTGAAGAAGACCCCGAGATAGAGGGCTCGAAATCCACGCAAGAACGCTGCGGGCGTTCCCGAGTAGCGCAGCTCGTAGAAGCCGATGTCGGTCATGATCCCCGAACGCCGCCACAGCTTCGCGTAGAAGAAGACCGTGCACATTCCGGTGATGACGAATGCCCACCAGAGCCAGTTCTGGCTCACCCCTCCGGTGCGGACGAGATCGGTGACCAGATTCGGCGTGTCGGTGGAGAAGGTGGTGGCCACCATGGAGGTTCCGAGAAGCCACCAGGGCATCGCCCGTCCTCCGAGGAAGAACTCGCCGGTCTCCCGACCGGCCCGGCGGGCGAAGTAGAGCCCGGTGGAGACGGCCACCAGTGCGTACACGACCATGACCGTCCAGTCCAGAGGGGTCAGCTGCACCGGTGCCTCCGCTTCATCCGTCCCTCCTCGTTTCGGACTCGCGTCATCTTGCCTCGACGCCGCCCCGTCATCCCATCCTGGCCAGAGCGTCGGCCATCTTGCGCGGGTACGCCCCGGAGGCCACTCGCTCCGTCAGGATGGCCTGCGATCGGTCCCGGTCGGCCGCGTGCGTGACACCGAACCAGGTGTCGGGCGCACCCAGGACCTTGACCCGCGCGGCGCCCAGCTGGATCTGGTCGTTCACCGTGGTGGAGAGGAAGCACTCCGCGTGTGTGTCGGCGCCCCAGTACTCCAGAAAGCGCCGGAACTGTCGATGCAGGAGATCGATGACCGGCTCGGTGAACCCCCACAGATTCATGGAGACCATCTCCTGGCCGGTCAGCTCCACCGGCGTACCCTCGGTGGTCTGCCCCGTGATCCAGCCGTCGGTCCGCCGGATGTTCTGGACCTCCGTCACCCGCTCGAGGTGGTCGTGCTTTCCCAGGACGCAGACGCCTCGGGCCACGCCCCCGGCGCCGGAGAGCGTCTTGTCGAGCGTATAGCCCACCAGCGCGGCCTCGGTGGGGATCGGGTCGGCTCTGAGGAAGTCGTGCAGGCGTTGGAAGGCGCCCGGACCGTACAGATCGTCGGCGTTGCAGACCGCGAAGGGAGGGTCCACCTCCGTGGCGGCGCAAAGCACGGCGTGGGCCGTCCCCCAGGGCTTGACGCGGTCCGGAGGGGCCCGGAATCCCTCGGGCAGTCGCTCCAGCTCCTGACAGACGAAGCGCACGGGGAAGGTGCCCGCGAGGACATGGTCCACATGCGCCCTCACGTCCTCCAGGATCTCGCGTCGCACGACGTACGTGACACCATCGAAGCCGGCGCGGGCCGCATCGAAGACGTTGAAGTCCATGATGGCCTCGCCCCCCGGTCCCAGGGGATCGAGCTGCTTGAGTCGACCGTATCGGGTGGAAAGTCCGGCAGCCAGGACGACGAGAGGTAGGCTCAATTCGGCGGAGGAGGGCATGGATGGGATCGGGAGACCCTCGAATGTGGAGGCCCGACGCCTCCAATGCGAGTCCCCCGGGATGGCGTCGTGGAGGGGGATTAGTTATTCATCTGTAATGAATAAATACGACTCCAGCGCGCTTCAGGACGCGCCGCCTCTCGTGGAGCCCAAAGGCCCGCGGCGCGTCGTGCTCAAGTTCGGCAGTCGGTTGCTCACCGGTGGATCCACCCACCTGGATCCGGTCCGGATCCGGGCTATTGCCCGGGCTGTCGCCGACCGGGGGGACGTGGAGATCGTCATCGTCTCCAGCGGCGCGGTCGCCGCGGGCTTCGCCGCCCTGGGCCACGCGGCCCCGCCGACGCGGATCCGGGACCGTCAGGCGGCCGCGGCCGTGGGCCAGAGCCGACTCATGGCGTTGTGGGCAGAGGCCTTTGCCGACGTGGGCATCGACGTGGCGCAGATCCTCCTCACCAACGACTGTCTCACCGATCGGAGACGCTACGTCGCCGCGCGCCGGGCGCTGGGCGCGCTTCTCGAGGCGGGCGTCGTTCCCATCGTCAACGAGAACGATACGGTCAGCGTCGACGAGATCGTGGTGGGAGACAACGACAATCTGGCCGCGGCGGCTGCGGCGCTCGTCGACGCCGACCTGCTGGCTCTTCTCTCCGACGTGCCGGGGGTCCTCACCTCCGACCCGGAGTCGGATCCCACGGCCACCGTGGTGGAGCGCGCGGAGGGCGTGGAGGCGCTCCGTCGCCTCTGCTTCGCGAAGAAGTCCAGGGAATCGACGGGCGGTATGGTGACCAAGTTGGAGGCTGCCGAGCGGGCGGGACGCTACGGCATTCCCACCGTCGTGGCGTCGGGTCTCGACGACCGCGTCCTTCGCACCGTGGCCCGGGGAGAGCCGGCGGGCACCTTCATCGAAGCCGACGGAGAGCCTCTCTCGGCCCGTCGGCATTGGATGGCCGTGCAGAAGGGACTCCGAGGAGCGTTGGTGGTGGATGACGGCGCCGTGGAGGCCATCCGGAGGAGGGCGAGCCTGCTTCCGAGCGGGATCACCGGGATCCGGGGTCGCTTCCAGCGGGGCGACCTGGTCTCCGTCGTGGATGACGAAGGCGTCGAGCGTGCCCGAGGCATCGTGAGATTCGACGACCGCGACGTGGAACAGATCCGCGGGCTACACACGATGGAGGTGAGAGACGCTCTCGGCGTCGACCACGGTCACGTCGTCATCCGACCGGATCGCATGGTCCTGCTCGACGACGACGGATCCTGACCTCTCGCCCATCGATGAGTCGGGGAGCGGCCGAAGCGAGACGAGAGCAAGAGGATCACGAGCAACCCGGGTACGACATGAACATCGCAGTCACACCTCCGGACACCACGGCGTCCGAGGACCTCGGCATGGAAGAGCTCATCGTCACCATGGCGAGGGCGGCCCACGCCGCGGCGGGCGCCTTGGTCCGTACCACTTCCGAGGAGCGCGAGGCCGGCCTGCGCGGCATCGCCGACGCGGTGGAGGCCGCCAGCGGAGAGATCGTCGAAGCCAACCGCCGGGACCTGCGGGCGGCGGATGATCACGGCCTCTCCGGCCCGATGCGAGACCGTTTGACGATGGACACCGCGGGCGTGGCGGGGCTGGCGTCCGCCATCCGGGAGGTGGCCGAGCAGCCCGATCCCCTCGGACGGATCGAGGACAGGAGGACCCGACCCAACGGACTCGAGGTCGGACGGATGCGAATCCCCCTCGGTGTGGTCGCCATGGTCTACGAGAGTCGGCCGAATGTCACCGCCGATGCGGCAGCCCTGTGCCTGAAGGCCGGAAATGCGGCCATCCTGAGGGGGGGCTCGGAAGCGTTTCACTCGAATCGGGCCATCGCCGAGGCGATCCGGAGGGGACTCGCCGCTTCGGTGCTTCCCCCCGACGCCGTCCAACTGGTACCGGTCACCGATCGGTCTGCGGTGGACGTGCTCCTACGACAGGAGCGATGGATCGATCTGGTCATCCCCCGCGGTGGGGAGGGGCTCATCCGGGCCGTGACCGAGAAGAGTAGGATCCCCGTGCTTCAGCATTACAAGGGGGTGTGCCACGTCTACCTCGACGAGAGCGCACCCGAGGAGCGGGCGGTGGAGATCGTCCACAACGCGAAGGTCCAACGGCCCGGCGTGTGCAATGCCGCCGAGACACTCCTGGTCCACGAGAAGGCCGCGGACCGACTGCTGCCCGCCGTGGCCCGTCGTCTCCTGGGCGAAGGGGTCGAGCTGCGGGGCTGTCCCGTGACCCGCTCGATCCTCGCTGGCCACGAGGTCGGCGCGGCGACCGAGGACGATTGGCGCGCCGAATACCTCGATCTCGTCCTTGCCGTTCGGGTGGTGCCGGACCTGGAGTCCGCCATCGAGCACATCGCCGCCTACGGCTCCTCCCATACGGAAGCCATCGTCAGCGAGGACGAGGCGAGTATCGAGACCTTCGTGGGGGCCGTCCAGTCGTCCACGGTGGTCGTGAACGCCAGCACCCGCTTCGCGGATGGTGGAGCGTTGGGCCTGGGGGCGGAGATCGGGATCTCCACGTCCAAGCTCCACGCCTTCGGCCCCATGGGCGCCGAGGAGCTCACCACGCGGAAGTTCGTCGTCGTGGGGCAGGGCCAGATCCGGGGCTGAGTCGCCCCTGCCCCCTCTCGCGCCTGCCTCTCTCGGGCCTCCGTCTCGCGGGCCTCCCTCTCGCGCGCCTCCGTCGCGGGGGGACCCGCCGAGGGGTGCACCCATCGCGTCGGTCACCCCGGGGCTGTTACAAAGGTCCTACGTAGGTCGACGGACAGATCCGGCCGTTCGTGCCGATGATCCTTCGAGGTGAGCGGAGGGGCTCCTCCCTTCCGCAGTCGCTGCCGAAGGAGGTGCGAGATGTGGGAGCTTCTGGGTGGTCTCGTGGTGGCCAGCGCCGTGAGCGGTGTCGTCCCGCTGGTGAACGCCGAGCTCCTGGTGGTCACCGCTGCCGCGGCGCTCCCCGCGGTCGGCGTTCCGTTGGTCGCGGTGGCGTCGACGGTGGGCCAGATGAGCGCCAAGCTGTCCCTGTTCGCCGTGGCGCGATGGGCTCCGTCCCGGCTTCCCGCGAAGGCCAGAGACGCCGTCGAGCGTGCATCGGCGTCGCTCAGTGAGCGGGAGGGCACGGTCTGGTCGCTGGTCTTCGCCAGTGCCGCCACGGGGATCCCTCCCTTCTACGGCATCAGCATCGCGGCGGGCACCCTCGGAGTGCCGCCGCTGAGCTTCGCCACCAGCGGCTGCCTCGGGCGGTTCCTGCGGTTCGGCGCCCTCGCCTGGGCGGGTCGGCAGGTGGGAGCGGGTGCCGTCGAGATGCTCTCCGTCGCGCCCACCATGCCCGCCTTCCTGGGAGGATGACGCCATGAAGATCGAGCTCCTCGTCGGCGCGGACGACTTCTGGGCCCGGATCAGCGAAGACCTCGCAGCTGCCCGGAGATCGGCGTATCTGCAGACCTTCTCCTTCGAGGGGGATCGGGTGGGTGTCCGTCTCGCGCGGGCCCTGCGCGATGCGCGCGCCGACGACCGTCGTCTGCTGGTCGACAGCTACAGCCTCCTCTACCACAGCGACCGACTGATTCCGGGGCCCGCGTGGTCGGATCGGGCTCTTCGCCGGGAGGTCGCCCTCACCCGTCGCTGGGTCCGTCGCCTACGAGAGCAAGGGGTCGGGGTACGCTTCGGCAATCCCCTCGGCCCGACTCCCGACCGCCTGGTCCGTCGCAGCCACAAGAAGGTGGCCGTCTTCGACGAGCGCGTGGCGTACCTGGGGGGCATCAACTTCAGCGACCACAACTTCGCCTGGCACGACATGATGCTGCGGGTCGAGAGTGACGAGCTGGCGGCGCTCCTGGCCGACGACTACCGGGCCGCATGGCGGAGGCGACCACGCTTCTTCGACCGGACCGTCGGAGCACTCCGTGTCATCTCCATGAACGGGCGGGGCAACGCCCGGGCCTTCCGTCCGGTTCTGGAAGCCATGGACGGGGCCCGCCGATCCATCGAGGTCGTGAGCGCCTACCTCTCTCATCCCTTCACGAGCTACCTGGCGAGGGCGCGGGAGCGGGGGGTCGAGGTCCGCGTCCTCATGCCCGACCGGAACAACAAGTCGAATCTCGCGCGACACATCCTGCAGCGGGCGGTCCGGGGGGGGTTCGAAGTCCTCCGCCACCCGTGTGGGATGAGTCACATGAAGGCGATGGTCATCGATGCCGACCTCCTGGTGATGGGTTCCAGCAACTTCGACTTCATGAGCTATCATCTCCTCGAGGAGCACGTGGTCCTGACGAGGGATCCGCAGCTCCTGACGTCCTTCCACGATCGTGTGTGGCACCCCGACGTTCGAAGCGCCTCGGCGGATCCCGTGCGTTCGAGCGTGGGCACGGTCCTCGGAGATCTCGCCGTGCGAGCCGGTGCGCTCCTCGCCGCCATGCTCGCGCTTCCAGGGGAGGGGACGGCGTGAGCCGCTGGACCTGAAACTTTCGCCTCTCGGATTTCGAAGGGCGTAGACACCGAGGCGATCTGGTCGGATCGCCGTGAACGAGGGATGGACCGATGATCAACCCCCGAATGAAGAGCTCGAGCGCCGCTCCCGCATGGGTGGTCCTGGGCGCACCACTCCTCGGCGTCCCCCTCCTGGTGGGCCTGCTCGCACTCGCGGCCCCCGGCAACGGGCCGGCCGAGGTCGACGACGAGCCCGTGGTGACCATCGAGACGGTGGAGGACGTGGCCGGGATCCGTCCAGTCTCCTGCCCCGGCCCGACGCCGGAGTCGGACGTGAGAACCGGCTGATCGTCGGGCGGATTCCAAGGGCCGCAGGCGGAACCTTACCGCGCCGCGGGGTCGTATAGGCTTCCATGGACGAGATCCGGATCCCCAACGAAGCGACCTACGCTCCCGTCTCGCTGACGGACCTCATCGCGACGGCTCCCCTGGCATCCCGCCTCCTCCTGGGAGCCACGTTGCCGGGCCGGGTCCTGAGCGCCGCCGCTCTGGGCATGTACGCGGGGAGCGCCCTCAAGGACTGGATCAGCCGCAGAGATGTGCGCTGGATCGACTTCGACGCCGAGTTCGGGTGTGATGTGAAGACGCTCACGGACATGCCCGAGGAGGCCCGGCTCCGGGAGATCGGACGACTCGGTCGCCGGCTGGAGGAGGGGTATACGGACGAGCGGATCGAGAGGAAGGAGCTGGCTCGGACGGTGAACGACCAGCTCACCGAGTTCCTCGCGGGGATCACGGGGCAACGCGTGTATACCAGCTCCGAGGTCCGGGACTTCACCCTCGCCAAGCTCGTGTTTCCCTTCGCCATGGGTGTTTGCGACGTGGTATCTGGGGACGTGGCCCTCTTCCGGGACACGGGGATCTTCGAGCCCCACATCATCTGTCACGAATTCGTGCACAGGAAGGGCTACTGGAAGGAGCTGCACGCCCAGGTCCTGTCCTACCTGACGCTCGTCTCCTCCGACGACCCCGTCCTTGTCCAGGCGGCTCTCGCCGAGCGTCTGCATCGACAACTCAAGGTCCTCGCCGGCGACGACCACGGGACCTACCACGAGCTGGTGGACGGGCTGGGGCTGCGAGACGAGATCGCGAGGCAGCTCCACCAGCTTCGACCGGAGCCCGGCGTCTACGAGAGCACGGTCTCCTCCGTGATGAAGCGCGCCTACGACGAGCGGCTGAAGCTCACGGGACAGAACGGACTGTCCGACTACGACGAGGGCTTCACGAACTTCCTCTGGACGTTCTCCAGAAGCGCCCGAGCGCGGCAGGACGGACGTCAGGCCGAGATCTGACTCACGAGAAGAGGTCCATCTGGGTACCCGGCGGCGCCGGGGGGCGACGGAACGCGTCGGCGGAGAGTCGGGGAGGTCGGCGGAGGCCCAGCCGGTCGCAGGTGATCCGGAAGAGGGACTCGAGCTGACGGGACCATGGGCCTTCGCCCTTCCCCCGGACGGCGTAGCGGCTGTCGTAGAGCGCCCCTCCACGCATCTCTCGTACCCGGTTCAGGATCTTCCGACGCCGCTCCGGAAAATGGCGCGACAACCAGTCGGAGAAGACTTCCTTCACGCCATGGGGAAGACGGAGCACGATGTAGGTGG
>JAWVZK010000014.1:0-29409 GCA_033722275.1 Longimicrobiales bacterium
CCCGACGCGCCCATGCCGGGCGTCCTCACCCGCGGGCCAGGTCCGGTGACGGTCTGGCTGGTCCTGTCGACGGTGTCCCCGGGGTGGCTTGCGGCGCAGTCCCTGGATCGCCCGCTCTCCCAGGAGGTGGAGCGGTGGGGGCGTGTGGTGGCTCCGGGCGTCGAGCACGTGCGGCTGACGGGTCGAGCCGGCCCCGACGCCGCTCCCTGGAGGGCCCATCTCTTTCGGGTGGACCTTCGACGGTCCCGGCTCGAGGTGGCCTTGGCGCTGGTCGGGGGCCCCGTCGTGGCCCGCGACGGCATCGTGCGAGCGAGCTACGACCGGGAGGCCTACCCGGAGGGCTTCCTGGTCGATCGCCACGCGAGGACGGCCGTCGGCCTCTCGCGGGACGGGGACACCGTCTTCCTCCTCACCATCGACGGGCGCGGGGAAGGGTACAGCGCCGGCGCCACCCCGGAGGAGCTGGGCGCCCTGCTCGTCCGGGAGGGAGCCGCCCTCGTTTACAACCTGGACGGCGGCGGCTCGACGGCGATGGTCGTGGAGGGAAGGGTAGCGAATCGACCGTCGGGGGGCCGGGAGCGCAGGGTTCCTGACGTCGTGCTGATCTTCCCCCGCTGAGGGTCGGAGGCGGTGAGGGGTGCGGCGCACCGCCGACGGGGTTCGGACCGGACGGCGTATCCCGGGCAAACCGTCAGGCGGCGATGGAGCGGAGCGCCCTCTTCACCAGATTCTCGACGAGCTGGATCTTGTACCCGTTGTACGCCAGAGGCTCGGCGCCTCGGGTCGCCAGCGCGCCCGCCGCCTCCACGCCCTCGGGCGTCTGGACGCGCCCCCGAACGGCGCGCTCCACCGCCTCCATGCGGCGGGGGACGCACTGCACCGAGCCGCAGACGAGTCGGACGTCGTCGACGGCGATACGGTCGGTTCGGAAGGCGGCAGCCACGCTGGCCAGGGCGAAGTCCCAGCTGTTCCGGTCCGCCACCTTCTCGAAGTAGAAGTGGGCCTCGGCCCAGGTGGACGGGATGCGGATGGCCACCAGGAGCTCGTCGGGCCCCAGCACCGTCATCCTCTGGATGTCCACGGAGGGCTCCATGAAGAAATCCCCGGCGGCGACGACTCTCTGGCCCTCGGGTCCACGGATGATCATCTCGGCATCGAGGGCGACCAGCGCCGGCGCCGTATCCGAGGGAGATACGGCGACGCACCGGCTGGCGCCGAAAATGGCGTGCTCCCGGTTCTGGGCGTCGGGCGCCGCGGCATAACAGGTATTGCCGCCGGCTCGGTAGCAGTCGACGCCGTAGCGGTAGTACCAGCAACGGGTGTCCTGGCAGACGTTGCCACCCAGGGTCCCCGCGTGGCGGATCTGGGGACTCGCCACCTGGGCCGCTGCCTCGGCCAGGAGACGGAACCGCCGTCGGATGACGGGATTGCGCTCCACCTCGGTGAGGGTGGTGACGGCGCCGATCTCGATGCCGTCGTCGGTCTCACGGACCCCGTGAAGCGCCTCCACGTCCGTGAGGTCGATGACGGCCTCCGGCGTCTTCACCCGGTCCTTGAACCAGTCCAGGCTGTCGAGGCCGCCGGCGAGGAGCCATCCCGCGGTGCCGTACCGCCGCTTGAGCTCGAGGACGTCGTCGACATCGATGGGCTGATGGAGCTCGAAGCCCGCCATGGTGTCGCTCATCGGGCTTCTCCTACTGGGTGTTGGTGGCGAGGGGCCGCGTCGATTGCCTGCGTCGAGCGGCGGCGTTGACGATCATGTCGGTGACCACGGGATTGCGGTTGAAGTAATGACCGCCCAGGGCGTCGGAGACGGCGCACAGGACGGCGGCGGCGGCGCATCCCATGAGGGGTTCGCCCACGCCCTTCGCGCCCACGGGATTGTCGGGATCCGCGATGTCCACCGCGTCCCAATCCATCTCCGAGGGCACGTCCAGATACGACGGCGGCTTCGCCCTGTGGAGCCCCACGGCCCCCGGCAGGCCCCAGCGAGGGTCGTACACGTGCCGCTCGGTGAGCGCCATCCCGAAGCCCATCACGGCGCCCCCCCGCACCTGCGCCGCCAGACCCTGGGGATGGAGGACGGTGCCGCAGTCGGCCACCCCCAGGTAGTCGAGGATCTCCACCCGGCCCGTCTCGGTGTCGAGCTCGATCTCCACGAAGCCCGCGGCAAGGGCGGGCACGGTGGCGTCGACGCGGTCGTCCCGGGCGACACCCAGAAGGCCCGTCCCAGCCAGCGCCTCGGCCGACCGCCGGGTCATGTCGTTGATGTCGCCGGGAAGGTTCTGGCCGCTGTACGGACCGCCCATCTCCATGGCCCACCGGGCTGCCTGGGCGAAGCTCATCCGGACCCCTGCACGAGCGCGGTGCACGACCGTCTCGTCCCGGAGCTCGTAGTCGTCGGCGCTTCCGCCGAGGCGGATGGAGGCGATCTGCCGGAGCTTCCGAGCGGCATCCATGGCCGCCGCCCAGTTCGTCCGGGTCATGGTGAAGGACGTATTGCTCCCGAACTGGCCCAGATTCCAGGGCACGTGCTCCCGGGAGTCCCCCCGATGGATGACGCAGTTGTCCCAGGCGTAGCCCAGGGCCTCGGCGGCGGCCCGCGCCGTCGCGGCATAGGAGTACGTCCCCAGGTTCCCCACGCCCGTGTGGATGTGCAGGATCCCGTCGGGGGTGATACGGACCAGCCCGTCGAAGCCGCTGGAGCCCGCGGAGTGATACGCCTGACCCACACCCACGCCGCGGACCTTCGATCCGTTCCGCTCACCGCTGCGCCCGCGCCGCTCGGTCCATCCGAAGCGCTGGGCCCCCGCGTCAAGCGCTTCCCGCAGGTGAGCGCTGGTGATGGCCCCGCGATCGTCACCGTACGGGGTCTCGCTGTCGGGGGCGTTCACGCGACGGATCGCCACGCGATCCAGTCCCAGCTCCGCCGCCGCCTTGTCCAGGAGGGGCTCCACGGCGCAGGCGATCTGGTTCTGTCCCGGACCCCGCTGGGCCGAACGGGGAGGGGTGTTGGTGAGGACGCGCACCCCCCGGAAGCGCATGGCTTCCGGCGTGTACACCAGGGAGACCGCGTCCGCCGCGCTGCCCAGGTCTCCGAAGCCCGAGTTGGGTCCGTTGTCCTGGACGATGTAGAGGTCGCACGAAGTGACCTTTCCGTCCACGCGGAAGCCGAGACGGATTCGTCCCTGGAAGCCGCACCGCGCCCGGCCGAGGTAGTACTCCTCGGCCCGGCTGACGCGCATGAGGACCGGGCGTCCGGTCTTTCTCGCCATGTGGGCGGGGATGGACATCTCGGGGTATGCGCTTCCCTTCGAGCCGAATCCGCCTCCGCAGAATTCGGCGACGAAGACGAGATTCTCGGGCTCGACGCCGATGTAGCGTGCGAGTCCGGGATGCGTGAAGGCCTGACTCTGCGCCGAGCCGTGGACGAAGCACTTCCCGTTCTCCCAGTACGCGAAGCACGTACGAGGCTCCATGGAGTGGTGGGCGTTGCTCGCCGTGACGAAGGACTCGTCGAGAATCAGCTCGGCCTCGTCGAAGCCGGCCGTCAGGTCGCCGTACGACCATTGCATCGTGGGCTCGCCCGTGGGCATCCGGCCCTCGGCCACGGATGAGAAATCTTCCTCCGTCCACTTGTGCGAGCTCACCCCGCCCTCCGCGAGCACGTTGCCGGCGCGTCGGGCGTCGGGACCCTCGGGGCGGAGGCTCTCCAGCGGGTCGACGCAGAAGGTCCGGGGCTCCAGGTCCAGCTCGATGGCGTCGATGGCGTCCTGGGCGGTCTGCTCGTCGACGGCTGCGACGGCCACGATGGGCTCACCGACGAAGTGGGGCTCGTACGTGAGGATGTTGTTGCCCGGCTCCTCCTGGGTGGGGACGTCCTCCGGGGTCAGGATGGCGACGACGCCGTCCATGGCGAGCGCCCTGCGGGCATCGACACCGTGGACCCGCGCGTGGGGCATGGGGCTCTTGAGGAGCCGGCAGAAGAGCATGCCGTCCCGGCGGAAGTCCTCGGCGTACATCGCTTCGCCGGTGACCTTCGCCCGGACGTCCGGGGGCGTGAAGTCCCTACCGATGAGATCAGGCATGTCACACCTCCCGGGCGGCGCGCATGACGCCGTTGAGGTAGTGGTCGTAGGCGCCACAGCGGCACAGGTTGCCCGACATCGCCGAGCGCGCCTCCTCGCGGGTGGGATCGGGGTTGGCGCGAAGAAGGGCGACGGCGGACATGACCTGGCCGGGCGTGCAGAAACCGCACTGGGGTCCGAGCTCGTCGATGAAGGCCTGCTGGACCGGATGGAGGCTGCCGTCGGCGTCGGCGAGCCCCTCCACCGTCGTGATCTCCCGATCCCGGACCCGGTGGGTCAGGGTGGAGCACGCGTACAGGTTCACGTCGTCGACGAGGACCGTGCAGGCCCCGCACTCGGCTCGGTTGCACCCGAGCTTCGTTCCCGTGAGGCCGAGCTTGTAGCGCAACGTGTTGGCCAGGGTCTCGTTGGGCGCGACGTCGACACGTCGGGCCTGTCCGTTCACCCGGAGCGACAGGAGTCGCTCCACGCCGCCGGCCTGGGCCGGCAGCGGAGCGGCGCAGCCTGCACCGAAGTACGAGAGCCCGGAGACGGTGACGCTGGACGCGATGACGCCCTTGATGAAGTCACGGCGGGACCAGCCGCCGGGCGATCCGGGTCCTCGCCGGGTCTCGGGCAGAAGGACGGTGGTGGTGGGCAGCTCCTTCTCACGCACGGGTCCCGCTCCTCTCCGATGACATTGTGGGACCATCGTAGACCATCGTCGGGAGGCTGGTCAATCCGGGGTGCTTCGTGTTTTCGTCATCCATGCGACGTGACGCCCGGTGATCACGATCGCCCCTCACCTCCTCGGAGCCGCCCGGCATCGCCCGTCGATGAGCATCCTCGTCCAGACTCTGATACCGGTCTTCGGCTTGATGACGCTGGGATTCCTGGCGGTCCGGGTGAGCGTCGTCGACGCCGCAGGCGCCCGAGGGCTGGTCCTCTTCGCCTTCAACTTCTCGATCCCGGCCCTCCTCCTCACCAGCATGGCGCGGTTGGAGCTGCCGGAAGCCGTCGAGTGGGACTTCGCCGTCGCCTTCTACGCGGCATCGGTGCTGGTGTACGGCCTCGGCGCCGCGCTGGGACGCGTCTCCTTCGGTCGTCCCCTCCGTGACCAGGCGATCTTCGGGATGGGCGCCGCCTTCTCGAACCTGGTCCTCATCGGTCTGCCCGTCGTCCTCACGGTCTTCGGGCCCGAGGCGACTCTGCCCATGATGGTGATCATCGGCCTGCACTCGGCCACCTTCATGCCCCTCACCGTCCTCCTCATCGAGGCCGACGCGGGAGACGGGAGCGGGTGGGCCGAGCGCGTCCGGCGCGTGACCGTCGGCGTGGTGACGAATCCCATCATCCTGGGGATCGTCGTCGGGCTCGCCCTCAATCTGGCCGGTGCCTCCCCGTGGCCGGTGGTGCAGGCCATCCTCGACTTCCTGGGAGCGGCGGCGGTCCCCGTGGCCCTCTTCGCGGTAGGCGCTTCCCTGGCGGGCCTCTCGCCCATGGGAGACGCGCGTGAGGCCCTGGCCCTCACCTCGGTCAAGCTGGTGCTGCATCCGCTGTTGGTGTGGCTCATCGCCGTGCCCATCATGGACTCCCGGGGGCTGGCGGTTTCGGTGGCCGTGGTCCTGGCGGCCATGCCCAGCGCCGTGAACGTCTACCTCTTCGGAGCCCGGTACCGGGCCGCCGCCGGCGTGGCGGCGCGCACGGTGCTCCTCAGCACCGTAGGCTCTCTGGCCACCCTGACCGCGGTGCTCCTCCTGCTCGGCGCGGGAGGTGATTGAAGGCCGTACATTGCCCGACGCGGGAGGACCCGACGCTTCGTCACCTCGGTGACGAGGCCGACCGGGCCGGGATCCGCCGCCGACGAGCCTCAGATGAGGAGGATGATCCATGCGCGCTCGACTCCATTCTTCCGATGCCCCTGGGCGGCCGAGGGCGCCGCTCGCCCTGTTGGCCGCGCTCCTGGTCTCCCTCCCCGCTGCCGCGCATGCCCAGGAGTTCGACGTCCTCATCCGTGGGGGCACGGTCGTCGATGGCACCGGCGTAGAGGGCTACACGGCAGACGTGGCCGTCGTCGGCGATCGGATCGTGGCCGTGTCCAGGGAGGGGATCGCGTCCTCGAGAGCCCGGGAGGTGATCGACGCGACGGGCCGGGTCGTGACGCCGGGATTCGTGGACAATCATGCCCACGTTCAGCAGAGCATCGCCCACCATCCCCTGTCGGAGAACTTCCTGCGGCAGGGGATCACCACGCTGGTGGCGAGCCTCCACTCCGGAGATCAGCCGTATCCGCTGGACGACTTCGCGTCGAGCCTCGAGATGGCGCCCAACGTGGCGTTCTTCGCGGGGCACACCTGGATGCGGAAGCAGGTCATGGGGATGGAGAACCGGGCCCCCACCACCGACGAACTCGAGCGGATGAAGGGCCTGGTGGACGAGGCCATGCGCCAGGGAGCCATGGGACTCTCGACCGGGCTCCTGTACGTGCCCGCGAACTTCGCCGAGACGGAGGAGGTCATCGAGCTGGCGAAGGTCGCCGCTGCGCACGGGGGCATCTACGTGAGCCATATGCGCAACGAGGCCGGGGGTCTCATCGAGTCGATGGCCGAGGTCATTCGCATCGCCGACGAGGCGGGGATCCCGGCCCAGATCAACCATCACAAGGCGGCGGGCGCCACCCAATGGGGTGCCAGTGAGCGTACGCTGGCCATGATCGACTCGGCCAACGCCGCCGGCCTCGACATCGTCCACGACGTCTACCCGTACGCGGCCAGCAGCACGAGCTCCGCGGTTCTCTTCCCACAGTGGGCCCTGGCCGGCGACGAGGACGACTTCGCCGCCCGGGTGGCCGATCCGACGACGCGGGCCCGCCTCGAGGAGGACATGCGGACGGTGTGGAATCGCGATCGCGGAGGCTCCGACCTGGAGCGGGTCCAGTTCCGCGTTCTTCCGTCCGATCGGAGCTACGACGGCAGGACCCTCGCGGATTACGCCGAGGATCGCGGCTTCGCGCGGGACGATCTGGAGGCGGGCATCGACCTGGTCATCGACCTGCAGCTCGCCGGGGGGTTCAGCGCCATCTACCACATCATGGACGAGGCGGACGTCGTCCGGATCATGCAACACCCCCTGGCGATGATCGAGACCGACGGCGACAACGTGGGATACGGCCTGGGCTACCCTCATCCGCGGAGCTACGGCGCATTTCCACGCGTCGTGGCGCGCTACGTCCGTGAGCTCGGGGCGCTGACGCTGGAGGAAGCGGTCATGAAGATGACGTCCCTGCCAGCACGCTGGCTCGGTCAGGACGACCGGGGGATCATCGAGGAGGGAAAGCTGGCGGACATCGCCGTGTTCGATCCGGAGGTCCTCCAGGATCGGGCCACCTTCACCGACCCTCACCAATACTCGGTGGGCATCGAGCAACTGCTCGTCAACGGCGTGCCCGTCATCCTCGACGGGGCGCTGACGGGGGAGAAGCCCGGACGGTGGATCCGGGGTCCGGCCCGGCGCCCGATGAGCTGACGGACGGGCGGAGGCTCCGCAGGGCGAGCGTCGCCGCCGACGTGCGTCGGACTCCCGCCGCGCCGGCTGGATGTGGCGTGCCATGCTCCGCCGGAGGTGGGTGGCCCGATGGTGGCGACGCTCGGTGGCTCATCGTGTGCCGGAGGCCTACAATCAGCGCGCCGAGACCATCCATCGCCGGACCCCTCCGAGATCGCCATGAACCCGAACGACCTCGTCGCCCGCGCTCGCTCCGCAGTCTCCTTCCTCCGTTCGGCCTCGCCCGCATGGACGCGGCTCCTCGCCGCCGCCGTGGTCCTCCTCGTCGCCGCCTGTGGCGGGGGTGAGCCGGGCGCCGAGTCCGAGGCCGACCTCGTCGAGCGCGCCCGGGGCATCCACGAGCGCGTCATCACCCTCGACACCCACGACGACATCAGCACGGCCAACTTCACCACGGAGCGCAACTACACCCAGGACCTTTCGACCCAGGTCACCCTGCCCAAGATGGAGGCCGGCGGCCTGGACGTGGCGTGGCTCGTGGTCTACACGGGCCAGGGTGAGCTCACGCCCGAGGGCTATGCCGCCGGCTATGCCAACGCGGTGGACAAGTTCGACGCGATCCACCGGCTCACGGAGCAGCTCGCCCCGGACCGCATCGACCTGGCCCTCGCCTCCGACGACGTCCGCCGCATCGTGGACGAGGGGAAGCTGGTTGCGATGATCGGGGTCGAGAACGCCTACCCCATCGGCACGGACCTCGGGCGGATCGAGGAGTTCTGGGAGCGAGGCGCGCGCTACATGTCCCTGGCCCACAATGGACACAGCCAGCTCGCCGACTCCAACACCGGGGAGGGAAACGACGAATGGCTCCACGGCGGGCTGAGCGATCTGGGCCGGCAGGCCGTGGCGGAGATGAACCGGCTGGGCATCATGATCGACCTCTCCCACCCGTCGAAGGAGGCGAACCTGGAGACGTTGGGGCTCACCCGGGCGCCGGCCATCGCCTCCCACTCGGCGGCCCGGGCCCTGGGCGACCACAGCCGCAACATGGACGACGAGCAGCTCCTGGCCCTCGCGGAGAACGGGGGCGTCATCCAGACCGTGGCGTTCCAGAGCTACCTGAACCCGGAGAAGCACGCCGCCCACAACGCCGCTCGGGAGGAGGTGATCCGGGAGGTCGCCCGGGAGATGGACTTCGAGATGCCCGAGGGCGGCCGCCGGGGGATGTTCCAGGCGATGCAGGGGATGACCGACGAGGAGCGGGAGGCCTTCCAGGCCGAGTACGCGCGGGTCCAGGAGGCTGCCGAGCCGCGGATCCGCGAGGAGGTCTACCCGGTGGCGCCGCCGGTGGGCGTCGACGATCTGGTGGACCACATCGACTACATGGTGGACCTCATCGGGCTCGAGCACGTGGGCATCAGCTCCGACTTCGACGGCGGCGGGGGCGTGGAGGGATGGCAGGACGCCTCGGAGACCTTCAACGTCACGCTGGAGCTGGTCCGTAGAGGCTACACCGAGGAGGAGATCGGCAGGCTGTGGAGCGGCAACCTCCTCCGGGTCCTGGACGAGACGCAGGCCACGGCTGAAGAGATCCGGGGGGAGCAGGGCGGATAGCCGGCCGCCGCGACCGGCCCCGTGGCGAGGCCACGGGGCCTTCCTAGCGGATTCCCACGGCGATGTGGATGGGACTCTCGAGGACGGCGGTAGCCCGGCCTCCGGCTCGGGCCCGCACCATCTCGGAGAGGGCGTCCACCATCACGGTCCGCTCGTCCTCGTCGACGTCGAGGTCGTCGAGGATCGCCCCCGGGATGGGATTGCTGTTGAGGAGCCACGCCCAGAGGTGACGGCCGTCCCGGAACTCCATACGCTCCGTCACCGAGGAGATGGTCTCGTCGCCCAGACCGCCGCCCTCCATGGCGCTGCGTAGCGTCGCCGGATCCCGGAACTGGAAGGGCAACGGCGGCGGATGGGAGGGAAGCTCGAACCCGGGGCGCACCTTCTTCACGGCGCCGACGAAGAAGTGGAGGAACTCGACCTCGGAGGGATCTCCGAACACGGTGAGCAGCACGGACCCGCCGGGCCTCACGACCCGGACCGACTCGCGGATCGCCCGTTCGGCTTCGTCGAAGAGCATCACGCCGAACTGGGAGCCGACGACGTCGAAGCTCCCGTCCTCGAAGTGGAGGTCGTGGCCGTCCATGACGCGAGTCTCGACGTCGAGGCCCTCCGCATCCGCTCGGGTCGCGAGCTCCTCGAGCATGACGGGAGAGAGATCGACCGCGGTCACGTCGGCTCCCCTGCGCGCCGCGGGGACGCTGAGGGCTCCCGTGCCCGAGGCGACGTCGAGGAAGCGCATGCCCCTGCGCAGGTCGGCCTCGTCCAGACCCCTCTCGGCGAGCCACGCGTGGGACGGGGTGACGAACGCGTCGTACCCGCGGGCGATGGCGCTCCAGTCGGCGCTCCGCTCCTGTCGCTCGAGTGCGGTCCGCAACGTGGCGACGAAGGTCTGGGGGCGCTCGAGGGCCGGATCGTCGCCAACGTCTTCGATCACGTACAGGGGCCAGTCGAAGCGCCTGCTCGTGTCCTCGGCGATACCGATGGGCGTGGCCAGGTCGTCTCGCCCCCAGACGAGCACCGTCGGCACGGAGATCCGCGCCAGCTCTTCGTCCGGGATGGCGCGATGCCCGAAGTGCTCCAGGAGGCTGCCCATGGTGGTGCGCACCTCCTCGTCCCGGGCCCGATCCAGCGTGTACGCCTGGAAGTGTCGCCACCGGGCGCCCATGCGCTCACGGAGGCCGTCCAGATCGGACGCGCAGCGTCGCCAGAGGCCCTCGAACCGCTCCGGGTCCGGCTGCTGGACGAACGCCTCCAATGCCTGAGCGAACTCGGGCGCCGGCCGGAAGGGAGCCAACCCGAGGGCGTCGGCGAGAACCAGGCTGGTGATCCGGTCCCCGTGCTCGACGGCGTAGCGCGCGGCGATGGCGCCTCCCACGATCTGTCCCACGAGCCCGGGACGGTCCTCGCAGCAATGCTCCACCAGCGCGTCGAGCCATGCGATGATCCGGGGCGCGTCGAGCGGTTCCGAGCCGGAGTCGGACGCGCCGTGTCCCGGAAGGTCCGGAGCCACCACGTGGTGGTCCGCCACCAGGTCCTCGAGGACGGAACACCACTTCAGCCCGTGCTCACCGGGTCCGTGGAGGAGGACGAGGGACGGCCCCTCACCGCCTTCGACGAGGGCCGTAGGGATCCCGGCGAGCTCCATCCTCCGGTCTTCGACGGGCAGACCCTCGAGGAGAGACCCTCGGAGGTCCTGGGCTGCGGGGGCGTCTCCGGCCCGGCTTCGGCGCGTACGTTTCGCGTCTCCGGTCTTCGTCTGCGTCATGGTGGCTCCTGGTCTTCCGGTGCGTCGCGTGCATCCAAGGTGAGGCGCGAGGGGGAGCGGCGCTTCGGGGGGATCACCCAACTCGATGTCGGCCCCGCATGGGTGATTTCCGACGGTCTCAGACGAGGCCGTGCTCGTAGGCGTACGCCGTGGCCGCCGTCCGGGTGCGGACCCCGAGCTTGGTGAAGATGTTGCTGAGGTGGCGCTCGATGGTCCGCTGGCTGACGTAGAGGTCGGCGGCGATCGCTCGCGTCGTCTTTCCGGTGGCCACCTCGCGGAGCACCTCCAGCTCCCGGGGCGTCAGTCCGTGGGGTCGATCGTCGCGGCGCTCCAGGGCGTCGATCTTCGCGAGGTCCGGGCGGGCACCGAGCTCCTCGAAGGTCGCCCTGGCCGCGGCCAGCTCGAGTCGACAGCCCTCTTCGTCCCCCAGGGTCCGACAGGCCCGGGCCATCAGCCAGCGTACGCGGGCCTGGGCGTAGGGTACGGCCGCTCGGTCCCAGGACGTCCGGGCTTCGCGGAGGACGCCGAGGGCCTGCCTCGCCTCTCCACGCGCCAGAAGCACCGTGCCGCGAGCCTGCGTCGCCATGGCGTGGAGGGCCACCGCGTCGAACGAGCCGCTCACGGACTCGAGCTCGTCGCTCGCCCGGTCCGCTTCCTCCAGGTCGCCGTCGGCCACCAGGATATCGACGTATGCCGCGAGGAGGGCCGCTCTCGGGAGGCCATGGATCGTCGAGTCCAACACCCGTCGGATCGCGGCTCGGGCGGCGTCCAGACGTCCCTGAGCCAGACGGAGGAGGGCCAGCCCCGGTTGAGGCTCCCGTCCGAGCCGGGACGCTTCGCGATACGCGGCCTCCGCCTCCTCGAAGTCCCCTCTCAGCCGGTGGACCTCGCCTTGCTCGTAGAGAGCCGCCGCCGGAGGACGGCGGTCGTGACGCTCGGAGCGTCGACACGCCCGGCGGGCTTCTTCCAACGCATCGGGCCACGCCCCCTGGAGGCGGAGCACCTCGGCCCGGTTCACCAGGCAGGTGGCCGTGAACGCCACCATCTCGGGTTGCAGATCGCACCACTGACCCAGGGCGCTCGTCCACGCCCGTGCTCGACCGATCTCCCACGCCTCCCGGCATGCGTCGATGACGCTGCAGTAGACGAGTCCGGTGACCATCGGCGACAGCGCTCCGGACGTGACGGCCACCATGGTCTCGTCGAGGAGGGCGAGTCCGTCGTCGACCTCGCCGCGCCGGATCAGCGCGCGGCCTTCGATGTGCCGGGCGCAGGCGATGAGGTCCGCATCGTCGAAGCGCGTCCCCAGATCCGCGGCCTGGCGGGCCACCTCGAGGGCTCCGTCGCAGTCGTCGGCCCGGAGTCGCTTCTCCGAGACGGGCAGGAGGAGAAAGCCCTTCTCCACGCAGTCCAGCGGCTCCACCAGGCGTCCGGCCCTCGCCAGCCAACCCGAGGCCGGACCGGTCTCCCCGCGGAAGAGCAGGGTCATCCCGGACCAGAAGGCGCAGCGTGCGGCACGGGGGACGTCGTCCGCGGCAAGGAAGGCCTGGTGCGCGCGATCGGAGAGGCGGACGAACTCGTCGTCACGACCCAGGAGGTACGCGGCGGTGGCGAGACGCTCCAGATCTTCGGCGTCCAGGTCCTCGTCCCGGTCCGCCCGCGAAAGGGCCTCGTAGGCCTGGGCCCAGGCGCGGCGGGAGAAGGCGGTGCGGCCCCGCTCCAGATCTCCGCTCTCGTCCTGCTCCGAGCTGCTCACTCCATGACCCCTCCCCGATCCGACCTTCCCCATCCAGGGGAGGTCCCGGACCGCCCGCTACAATGTGGACGGTGGGGGCGGGCGTGCAATGAGGGCTCCCCGTCTGGGAGGGGGGGAACGCCGGCGGAGGCCCGGATCCGGTCCTGCGATGGCTCGGGGACGTGGCCAAACGCGTCTCCGGGTCACATGTTGCATCACGATCGGGACGCCCCGGCGAGCCGACGGGATGCGTGTCGGGAAGAGACTCGAGGAGCAGGAGAGGTCTACGATGAGACGTTTCACCGCAGCCGTCCTTCCGACCGTCGTCGTCCTTCTCACGCCCGCTGCCTCCACGGCGCAGGAGCCTACGGTGGAAGCCGTCGTCGCCACGGACGTGGAGAACCGCGAGCCCGTGGGTGAGGGGACCGTCTTCCCGGTGGACGTGGGTCGGCTCTTCGTATGGACCCGTGTCACAGACGCCACCGGCACCAGCATTCAGCATGTCTGGATGCACCCGGACGGACAGGAGACACCGGTGAGCCTGGACATCGGCGGCTCGCCGTGGCGGACCTGGAGCAGCAAGACCATCCCCCCCGAGTGGTCCGGGGAGTGGACGGTGGAGATCCGCGACGCCGCGGGGAACGTCCTGGAGACCGTGGCGTTCACGGTCGGGGGCTGATCTCCGGGGGGCCGACGACTCCGCCGAGCCCATCGAGGGCTGGCCGCCGCCATCGTCGGGTCGGGCGGTACGCCGATCATCAGGGGCTGCCGCCCCGTCCACCGGTTCTCCCCCACGCCCGACGCCGGCGTCCGTGGCTCTCGCACGAGCCGTGGCGCAATCTCGGCGGGGATGGCATTTTGGCCGTCGGCCCGGGCTGGACCGGATCCTCGCCTCGAGGAAGACACGCGACATGACCAACGAGATCATCCAACGGCTCAACGCCGCCCTGGAGGGGCGCTACCGGGTGGAGGAGGAGCTGGGCGAGGGCGGCATGGCCACCGTCTACCTCGCCGATGACCTGCGGCACAATCGGAAGGTCGCCCTGAAGGTCCTGAAGCCGGAGCTCGCGGCGGTCGTGGGTGCCGAGCGCTTCCTCACCGAGATCGAGACCACCGCCAACCTCCAGCATCCCCACATCCTGCCGCTCTTCGACTCCGGGGAGGCCGACTCCTTCCTCTTCTACGTCATGCCGTACGTGGACGGGGAGACGCTCCGGGATCGGCTGGAGCGGGAACGGCAGCTCCCCGTCCACGAGGCCGTGGGGATCGCCGTCTCCCTGGCCGGCGCTCTGGACCACGCCCATCGGAAGGGGGTCATCCATCGCGACATCAAGCCGGCCAACATCCTGCTGCAGGACGGTCAGCCCGTCATCGCCGACTTCGGCATCGCGCTGGCGGTCGGCTCGGCGGGTGGGGCGCGTCTCACGGAGACGGGGCTCAGCGTGGGCACGCCCTACTACATGAGCCCCGAGCAGGCCACCGGCGATCAGCACGTGGGGCCGCAGAGCGATATCTACGCGCTCACGTGCGTCCTGTACGAGATGCTGGTGGGCGAGCCTCCTTTCCCGGGCCAGACCGCCCAGGCGGTGCTGGGCAGAATCATCTCCGGTGAGTACACGCCGGTCACCCGCCAACGGCCTTCCATCGCGCCCAACGTGGACGCGGCCATCCGCAAGGGCCTGGAAAAGATCTCGGCCGACCGCTTCTCCACCGCCGAGGAGCTGGCCAAGGCGCTCCAGGATCCGGGATTCCGGCACGGGGAGCTCGGCGTCGGTGCGGCCGACGGAGGCCGCTGGAGGACGGCGGCGTTGGCCGCGTCCGCGGCGGCGGCGCTCTTCGCCGGCGTGGCCGGCTGGGCGCTCCTCTCGGGCGGTGAGGAGCTCCCGGTGACGCGCTACGCGGTCCAGCTTCCGGAGAACCACGATCCGAGCCGTGCCTATGGGGCGAATGTCGCGGTGTCACCCGACGGTCGGACGATCGTCTACGCGGGCCCCACGACGCAGGAGGGCGTCGGCCTGCAGCTGTGGATGCGCAGACGCGATCAGCTCGATCCGACGGCGATCGCGGGAACGGAACAAGGCATCAGCCCGAGCTTCTCCCCGGACGGAACCCGGATCGCCTTCGTGGCCGGTCCACCCAACGTCGTGCGCATCATCTCTTTGACGGGGGAGCCACCCATCACCGTGGCCGATTCGGCGGTGGGAGGAAACTCGGTCTCCTGGGGAGACGACGGCTTCGTCTACTTCGACGTGGGGAACGCCGCCGGCATCGCCCGGGTGCCGAGCAATGGAGGCGACGTCGAGGTCCTGACCCAGCTCGACAGCGCTACCGCCGAGGGCTTCCACGCATGGCCGGACGTCTTGCCCGGTAGCCGGGGTGTCATCGCTACCATCGGCTACTTCCCCATCTCGGATGCCAACGCCTACCGGATCGCGGCCTTCGACGTGGAGACGGGGGAGAAGAAGATCCTCCTGGCCGGTGTCCAGGCTCGCTATTCGCCCAGCGGGCACCTCCTCTATGTGAGCGCAGACGGCCTGCTTCTGGCCGTTCCCTTCGACGCCGATGCGATGGAGGTCACCGGCCCCCCGTCGGCCATGATGGACGGACTGTCCGTCGGCCAGTTCGGCTCCGCCGATCTCCAGATCGCCGAAGACGGGACCCTCGTCTACATGGCGGGTCCGACCACGAGCGGCCTCGGACGAGCCGTGTGGGTGGACCGCGAAGGTCGGGTGACCCCCGTCGATCCCGACTGGGCGTTCGACCCGGGCATGCCGGAGGCCGCACTCGCCCTGTCCCCGGACGGGACGCGGCTGGCGGTGAAGATCAACACCGAGGCGGGTGAGGACATCTGGGTCAAGGAGCTCGACGACGGTCCGCTGTCCCGGCTCACTTTCGACGACGGCATCGACCGCCGACCGCAGTGGTCGAGGGACGGGACCCGGATCTTCTACACGTCGGACCGGGGAGGCGAAGGCGGCAGTCACTACGATCTGTGGGAGCAGCCTGCCGACGGGACGGGATCCCCGGCTTTGGTCCTCGACCTGGAGGGATCGATCCTCGAAGCCCGGCTCACGCCCGAAGAGGAGACCTTCGCGCTGCGCCTCGGTGGCCTGAGCGGGGCCGTGGGCGTCCGGGACATCGTGGGCCTTCGACGGAACGAGGACGGGACCTTCCCGGTGGCCACCGAGCCGTACGACGAAAAGGCCCTCGCCCTGTCTCCCAGCGGCACGTGGATCGCCTACGAGTCCACGGAGACCGGACGGGACGAGGTCTACGTCCGTCCGTTCCCCGACGCGGAGGGCGGGAAGTGGCAGATCTCCACGAACGGGGGCATCAACCCCAAGTGGGCCCACTCCGAGGAGGAGATCTTCTTCATCAACGGCAACGGCGAGCTCGTGGCGGCCCAGATCCGGACCGAGGGTGGATTCCGCGTCGGTGAGCGGCGTACCCTCTTCTCGATGGCCGACCTCTTCCTGGACGGGCAGCCCAACTACGCGAGCTGGGACGTGGCCCCCGACGATCAGCGCTTCATGATGCTTCAGATCGGAGGGGGCGAGGGGGACGAGGCGAGTAGGCTCGTGGTGGTACAGAGCTTCTTCAAGGAGCTGGGGGAACGGGCGGAGCGGTAGGCCGTATGCGTCGTTGAGTCCCTTCGGAGAGAGAAGAACCTTGAGCCTTCGGTACAGGAGGAGGATGATGCGCGTGGCGTCGACGGTGGATGGGACGGCTCGGACCCGACGGTGGACGAGGACGGCGGCTAGCTTGCTTCTCCTCGTCATGGCCGGCACGGCGCACCTGGGGGCCCAGGAGAGACCCACCCTCACCGAGGACGACTACGGGAAGTGGGAGCGTCTGGGACCGGCGACGATCTCACCCGACGGGTCGTGGCTGGCCGTGCTCATCAGCCGAGTGAACGACGAAGACGAGCTCCGCATCCACCGCACGGACTCGGACAGCGTCATCGTGGTACCCTATGGAGCGCGGCCCGCGTTCAGCGATGACAGCCGTTGGCTGGCCTACGCCATCGGGGTCTCCGAGGAGGAGCGGGAGGCGGCCCGTGAGCGGGATCGGCCTGTGCGCGACAAGCTGGGGCTCCTGGATCTCGAGACCGGGGAGCGGACCGTCCGGGAAGAAGTCGCGAGCTTCGCGTTCTCCGACGACGGACGCTACCTGGCCATGCGTCGCTACAAGCCCGAGGAGAAGGAGAGCGCGGGCGTCGACGTCATCGTCCGGGATCTGGCCGACGGGACCCAGATGCTCTTCGGCAACGTCTCGGAGATGGCGTGGCAGGACGAGGGGACGCTCCTGGCGCTGGCCATCGACGCCGACGACCAGATCGGCAACGGCGTGTCTCTGTACGACCCGTCCACGGGTCGGGTGCAGGTCCTCGAGACCGAGGAGGCGACGTATCGGGAGCTGACGTGGCGTGAGGAAGCCGACGACCTCGTCGTCTACCGGACGCGCGTAGACGAAGCCTTCGAGGACACCGCGCACGTCGTCCTGGCATGGACGGGCCTGGAGGGGGACCGTCCCGGGGAGCGCGTCCTGGATCCGCAGGAGAATGCCGCCTTCCCCGCCACGATGAGGGTGGTGGAGCACCGGAGCCCCCGCTGGTCGGACGACGGCACCACCGTCTTCGTCGGCATCCAGGAGCGGCGACCGAAGCCCGACGATCCGTGCGCGCCGGAAGACGGCGATCCCGCCCAGGAGACCGGAACGGAGGGAAGAGGCGGAGGCGAGCCGGAGGGAGATCAGGAGGGAGGCGACGAGGAGGACGGCTCAGCGCCCGAATGCGACGACGAGGAGGAAGCGCCGGGTGTCGAGATCTGGCATACGCTGGACGTGGATCCCGTGCCGCAGCAGCGCGTCCGGGAGCGGCGGCTGCGCCAGGAGAACCACCTCGCGGCGTGGCACGTGGAGGACGGCGGCTTCGTCCAGCTGGGCGACGAGCTGACGGAGGAGACGTTCCTGGTCGCCGACGGTGCGTCGGTGGTGGGGTTCGACGAGACTCCGTACGACGAGCACGCCATGTTCCGCCAGCAGTTCGCGGACCTCTACGTCATCGATCCCCGGACGGGCGGGAAGACCCTGGTCGAAGACCGGATCCCCGGTCTTGGAGGTCTGAGCCCCGAAGGCGGCTACGTCCTGTGGTTCGAGGGCGAGGACTGGTTCGCTCACGATCTGGAAGCGGGCGTCACCCGGAACATCACCGAGGACGTCCCTTCGGTCTTCGTCAACCTGGACGTGACACCCACCCGCGAGCAGATGCCTCCTTTCGGGACCGGAGGGTGGGTGGAGGGTGACCGGGCGGTCCTCCTCAACGACGAGTGGGACGTTTGGGAGGTCAGTCCCGACGGATCCGGCGCTCGCAGGCTCACCGACGGGGCGGAGGAGGAGGTCCGGTACCGCGTCACTCCGATGGACAGGGACGGCGAGGACGACGGGTTCGGCCCGGAGGAGCGTCTGTACTACACCGTCTACGGCGAGTGGACGAAGAAGGCGGGATACGCCGCCGCCGAGCGGGGGGACGAGCCGGAGACGCTCGTCTGGGACGACAAGTCCTTCGGGGGCTTCTTCGGTCGGCTCCAGAAGGCGGAGGACGCCGACGTGTTCGTCTTCCGGCAGGAGGCGTACGACGACTCGCCCGACTACTTCGTCGCGGGCCCCGACCTCGAAGATCCCCGGCAGGTCACCGACACCAACCCGTTCCAGGAGGACTACGCCTGGGGTCGCACCGAGCTGGTCGATTACGAAAACGAGTGGGGCCGCCGGCTCCAGGGCGTCCTGACGTACCCGGCCGACTACCAGCCGGGTCGGAGCTACCCCATGATCGTCTACCAGTACGAGCTCCTTTCGCAGGGGATGCACCAATACCAGGTGCCCGATCCGACCCGGTACTACAACCAGCAGATCTGGGCTCAGAGCGGCTACTTCGTGTTCCGCCCCGACATCGTGTACCGGGATCGGCGGCCCGGGCAGTCGAACGTCGAGACCATCCGCCCGGCGGTGGCCGCCGCCCTCTCCCACGAGCCCGACATCGACGAGGAGGCACTGGGCCTGATCGGGCACTCCTGGGGAGGATACCAGACCACGTATTTCGTGACGCAGGACGACCTCTTCGCCGCGGCCGTGGCCGGAGCGCCGTTGACCAACCTCATGAGCATGTACCTGTCGTTCTACTGGAACAGCGGTGGCACCGACGCACGGATCTTCGAGATCAGCCAGGGTCGCATGCAGGTCCCGTGGTGGGAGGACTATGCGTCGTACGAGGCGAACTCGCCGGTGCATCACATCCAGAACATGGAGACCCCGCTCCTCATGATGTTCGGGACGAACGACGGCGCCGTGGAGTACAACCAGGGCGTGGAGTTCTACAATGCCGCTCGGCGCCTGGGCAAGGAGATGGTCCTCCTCTCCTACGAGGGCGAGAACCACGGCCTCGCCCAGGAGCCCAACCAGCTGGACTACCAGCGGCGGATCATGGAGTGGTTCGGACACTACCTGAAGGGTGAGCCGGCCCCCGACTGGATCGAGAGCGGTCTGCCCTACATCGAGCAGCAGGACCGGCTGGAGCGCAGACGGCCCGTGGGCTGAGGTCGGCCGGGAGCCGTCGGTGCGTCGCCTCGCCCGGCGGCGTCCGGGCTAGCGGCTGGATCCGCCGACGACTCCCGGAGCTCCCGGTGGGTTCCCCAGACGCTCCACCGGAGCCCCCAACGTCCGTTCGGCCGCCCATGCCACGCCGAGGAGCGCTTCGTCGTCGCCGGCCCGGGCGACGAGCTGGAGCCCCACGGGCATCCCGGAACGGTCCAGGCCCACGGGCAGGGAGACGGCGCACAGTCCCATCATGTTCACCGGGCACGTGGGTCGGAGGGTCTCGCGGTTGACCTCCTTGTAGCGCTCCAGGTCGTCCATGACGTCCGAGACCGCGGGTGGTGTGACGAGGTTGGCCGGCAGGACGAGGACGTCGGCGCCGTCGAAGAGGGCTCCGGCGAGGGCGGTGAGCCTCCGGTGCTCGGACAGGGCCTCGCGGTACGCTTCGCCATCCAGGGGAAGGGCTCCCTCGATGCGGGCGCCCACCGTCGGATGGAGGATCTCCCTCCACTCCGGCAGGTGCCGGGAGAGCCAGTGCGAGATCTCCGCCTTTCCGATGCCGCCCTCCATGTAGTGCCGGTAGGCTTCGTCGATGAGGGGCGCGGCGCGCCGGCTCACCTCGGCACCGGCGGACTGGAGCTCCTCGAGGGCGGCGGTGAGGAGCTCCACGATCTCTGGCGAGCAATCGTCCCACAGGCCGCACTCGGGGACGAGGATCCGGACCCCGTCGAGGGTCCGGGCCTCCAGGGTCTCCACGAGTGGCTCCGGGTCGCCCCATCCGGGGTCGACGCACCCGAAGAACCAGACGCTGTCGGCCACGCTGGAGGTGAGGGCGCCGACGGTGTCGAACGTGCTGCTGAGCCGGGTGACGCCGTCCGTGGGAAGCCTGCCCTTCGTCGTCTTGTGTCCCACCACGCCCGTGAAGGCCGCGGGAATGCGGATCGAGCCCCCGGTGTCCGAGCCCAGGGCGAGGAGGGCCGATCCCTCCCAGAGGCTCACGCCCGCGCCGCAGGAGGATCCGCCGGGAATCCGGGCGACGTCCACGTCCCAGGGATTCAGAGGCGTCCCCCAGTGCGGGTTCACCCCCACGCCTCCGTAGGCGAGCTCCACCGTATGGGTCTTGCCCATGACGATCGCGCCGGCGTCTCGAATCCGTCGCACGAGCCAGGCGTCCCGGGACCACGGATCTTCGGGGAGCCGCCGCGCGGTGCCGGCGAAGGTCGGCATGTCGTCGACACCGAAGACGTCCTTGACCGAGACGGGGATGCCGCAGAGTGGCCCGCCCCTTCCGGAGACCAGGAGTCGGTCGGCCTCCTCGGCGCTCCGGCGTGCGGCGTCCGCGTCGAAGTGCTTGTACGCCCGGAGCCGCGGGCCCAGCTCCTCGTGGCGCTGGATCGCCGAGTCCACGAGCTCACGAGCCGAGATCCGTCCGGCCCGGAGGGTGGCGATCGTTTCGGCCAATCGTCCGGCGACGGGTTCCGTCGGTGGGGTGGATGTCACGATGCCGTCCCGAGGATGCCGCCTCAGCGGTAGTTCCCGAACGTCAGCGCCACACCGTAGTCCCGTGGCTTCAGGAAAGCGATGACGGCCTGCAGCTCGTCCCTGGAGGGAGAGGTCACCCGTAGCTCGTCGCCCTGGATCTGGACCTGGATCTTCTTGAAGCCCTCCTCCCGGACATCCGTGGAGATCTTCTTCGCCGTCTCCTGATCGATCCCCGACTTGAGGCCCCACCTCGTCCGCGCCCTACCCAGGGACGCGGTCACCACCTTCCTCTCCGTCACGTTCTCGAGTGGGACCCGGCGTCGGCTGAGCTTCTCACGGAGGACACCGCCGAGCTGCCGGAGGCGGAACTCGTCGTCGGCTTCGAGCTCGATCTCCTCGGCGTCCCGGTCGAACTCGATGGTGCAGTCGGTGCCCTTGAAGTCGTACCGGGTCTTCGTCTCCCGGATCGCCTGGTTGACCGCGTTGTCGACCTCCTGGAGGTCCACGCTGGTGGAGATATCGAAGGAGTGCTTCTTGGCCATGGCTCGTCGCTGTGGAAGGGTTGGGAGGAAGCTACGATCTCTGGGTTCGATCCGTAACCGACGGCGGGATCGCAGGTGGGGGGAGACGCGACCGCGTGCCTCGGCGCCCTTCGGTGGATCGGCCGCCCCCCGCGGGAGCTTCCCCGGACGATGGCTGGACTTCGCCGGAGGTTTTTCATTGCGTCCGGAGGCCGGCACCATCTTCTTTCTGATGAACACATGCCACGTACTGGAGAGATCTTCATCATGCATCGTTTCATGTCCGCACTCAGCGCGCTTTTCGTGCTCGCCATCCAGGCGAGCCCGTCGGAGGCGCAGATCAAGCTCGGAGCACAGGCCGGGATCATCACCAGCATCGACGCGATCGAAGCGGATGCGGGCGGCTCGCTGGAGAGTGGGACCCTCGGTCTCGGCGCCCGAGCGATGATCGATCCCCCGCTCCTGCCCCTGGGGGGCTTCGTATCGGGCACCTATTACTTCCCCGGGGACGGGCTCACGTACTGGACGGCCACCGCCGCCGCTCAGCTCCGCCTTCCGCTCCCCGTGGTGAAGCCGTACGCCGTGGCCGGATGGCAGATCAACCGGAGCTCCATCGAGACGGTCGACGGGGACCTTTCGACCACGGAGAACGGCCCCGTGATCGGGCTCGGTGTCCAGTTCGACTTCATGGTGTCGCTCTTCCTGGAGGGGACCTTCGAGTTCGACGCGCTCGGTGACATCGGTGGCACCGACCTGGACACCGATCCCATCGTCATCAAGGGCGGCGTTCTCTTCGGCGGCTGACGCGAGTCTGATGCGTCGTCGCGGGGGGTGACACGCGGCGGGGGGCCACGGGGCTCTCCGCCGTTTCCCTTTGCCACCCGCATCCATCTCCGGGCGGCCGCGGCGCTTCCGGGGGACGTGCGGCTCGACCTCACCCCGGCCGTCGGCCGATATTCCCCGCATGAATCCGTCGCCCGCGCCACCGAGTCCCGGCCTCGCCGGTGTCGCACTCTTCCTCCTCGGGATGGGATCGGTCTCCGATCTGGGAGCCCAGGAGGCTTGCCCGTGGGGGCGGATCGCGCAGATCGAGATCCGTAGCCTGGACCCGTACGACGAGGACGCCACGGCCCCGGAGGCCACCTTCGACTGGGCCTTCCGCGCCCTGAACTGGCTGCACCTCGAGACCCGCGAGCGGGTGATCCGGTGGGAGCTCCTGTTCTCGGAAGGGGAGTGCTACGATCCGCTCCGCCTCAGCGAGAGCGAGCGCAACCTGCGTTCGCTGCGCTTCATCCAGTCGGCTTCGATCACCAGCGAGTCCCTGGAAGACGGGAGCCGCCGTATCGAGGTGGTCACCCGCGACAACTGGGCCATCTCCGCCAGCGTGGGCGTCGACCTCGAAGGAGGCGTGAATCTGACCGGAGTCCAGGCCGGATACGGGAATGTCCTCGGGTACGGCCTGCGGGCGCAGCTCTTCCGACGCTCCTTCCGGGAGCGCCTGCGAAGGGGGGTGCTGGCCCGACACGTGAACCTCTTCGGCAGCGGCGTCGACGCCCTCGCCCACGGTGGCGAGACACTGGCGGGAGATTACTTCAGCCAGAGTCTCACCATGCCGTTCCGGAACGAGTTCGGCGCGTACGCCTTCCGCCAGGCGTACGCGCGCCGGGACGACTTCTTCGGATACTCTCTTCCACCGCACATGGGCTTCACCCCTGCCTTCCTGCGCTATCGTGCCGAGCTCCTCGATCTTTCCTTCCAGGCGAGGCTCGGACCTCGAACCGGACGGGTGGCGGTCGTGGGCCTGGGCCTCTCCAGGGAGTCCTTCGACACGCCCTTCGGGGTCGAAGGGGTACGGGCCGTGGTGGACGGGGACTATGACGGGAGCGTCCCGGCGGGTGATACGGTGCGAGCGGTCGTCGAGCTCCAGGCGGCACCGTACGGCGTCGGGCGGGTGACCGCGTACCTGGGCATGAGGAAGGTGCGCTTCGAGACGCGTGGAGGTCTGGACGGGATTCGCGCGCTGCAGGACCTGATGGTGGGCCAGGACGTCATCCTCTCCGCGGGTCCGGGCTTCGCCGTGGACGGGACCGACCACCGGGACGTTCTTCTCCGCCTCCAGAGCCGCATCGGCTACATCGGCCCGTCGTACTACGGGATGACGCGGCTCGACGTCCACGGACGCCGGGCCCTCCGGCCCTCACCTGGGCCCGGAGGCTGGAGGGATCTGGTGGGCGTCGTCCGCACCGATTTCTACTGGACGCACAACGACTGGTCCAGCCTCTACCTCCGCGGCCGGGTCTCCGGAGGATGGAACACCGATCGGCCCTTCCAGCTCACCCTCGGGGGAAGAGACGGAGTCCGCGCCTACGACGAGGACGCCTTTCCCGGTGGTCGGCTCCTCTTCCTCTCCGCCGAGCAGCGGTTCGATCTGGAGCGTTTCAGCCCGGGATTCGCCGATCTGGGTGCGGCCGCCTTCGTCGACGGAGGACGGATGTGGGGGGGAGACGCTCCCTTCGGAGAGCCCTCGGGCTGGCAATCGGGGGTCGGGATCGGCCTCCGGGGCTCAGCGGAGGGAGCGCGCCGCGTCATGCGCATGGATCTGACCCTGCCGTTGGGGGACCAACGGTCCGCCCGTGGCGTGGTCTTCCGCGTCTACGGCGAGCTCTTCGGGGTCCTGGATCGACGCCGCTGGCCCAGCCAGATCGAACGGTCGCGCTGGTACGGAAGCGATCCCGACCTCTCGCGGAGGGTGCCGGACCCGCTGGCGGGGAACTGACAGCCGCTGTACGGGGTCGCATTCGGGGGCCGGTAGGACCCACGTGTCCTCCGGCGAAGCGCCGCAGGCATCCGGGAGGTCCGTTGCTGGGACGAAGACACGAGACGAGGACGTGGAAGCTCGCCATTCTGGCCGTCGTGGCGGCCACCGGCTGGCTCGGAGGGTGCGGAAGCGCATCGGCGGGCAGGGAAGTCTCCTTCCGCGGCGACGGCGCTCCCGGGCTGACGATCACGATACGGAATCAGCGGACGCAGGATGCCCGACTCTGGATCTGGATCGAAGGCCGGCGGGAGTCCCTGGGCATGGTCCAGTCCACCGGCACCGAGACCTTCCGCACCGCGCTCCCCCGGGTGTCGCGCGTGCGTCTGGAGTTCGATCTGACCCTCGGAGCCCGCTGCTTCACCCGCGCGGTGTCGCTGGAGCCCGGCACGCGCCTCGACGTGACCATTCCGTCGAATCTGAGCCTCATGGACGCGCGCTGCGGGTGACGCCGCTCCCGACGCCGCCGCGGGGACCTCGACCGGACGTCGCCGACGCGGCCACGGCGCGGACCTCGCCGAAGGGACCGACGGGCCGGACCGCCCCGCCACGCGCCACGGTTCAGATTCGCGCCTGCACCGTGTAGAGCTGGTGGTATCGGCCCTCCAGCGCCATGAGGGTGTCGTGACGCCCGCGCTCGACGATGCGTCCGTCCTCGATGACCAGGATGAGGTCGGCGCGTTGGATGGTGGACAGGCGATGCGCGATGACGAGGGTCGTCCGGCCCTTCAACAGGTCGTTCAGACTCTTCTGGATCAGCGCCTCGCTCTCCGTGTCGAGGCTGGAAGTCGCTTCGTCCAGTAGGAGGATCCGAGGTCTGGCCAGCAGGGCCCTGGCGATGGTGACGCGCTGTCGCTGGCCGCCCGAGAGCTTGACGCCCCGTTCACCGATGATCGTGTCCAGGCCATCGGGAAATCGGTCGGAGAACTCGGTCACGAAGGCCTTCTCGGCGGCCTCCTGGATCTCGTAGTCGGCCGCCTCCGGTCGAGCGAAGCGGAGGTTCTCCCGGATCGTCCCGTCGAAGAGGAAGTCGTCCTGGAAGACGAGCCCCAGCTGCCTGCGGTAGGTGGAGAGCACGACGTTGCGCAGGTCGATGCCGTCGACGACGACTCGGCCCCGGTCGGGCGTGAGGAAGCTCGCCGCCAACCCGGCCATGGTCGACTTGCCCGACCCGGAGCTCCCCACCAGGGCGACCACCATCCCGGGATTCGCCTCGAACGAGACCCCCTTGAGGACCGGCTTGTCTTCTTCGTAGGCGAAGTGGACGTCTTCGAAGCGGATCTGTCCCGCGATGTCCGGCATCTCGACGGTCCGGTCGGGATCGTCGTCCTCCTGGGGCCAGGAGAGCAACTCGGCGGTGCGGTCCAGGCCCGCGAACGCCTCGGTCATCTGGGTCCCGATGTTGGCCATCTGTACGACGGGCGCGATGAGGAAGCCCAGGAAGAGCGTGAAGGAGAAGAGGTCGCCCACCGTGATCTCTCCCTGCACCACCAGCCAGCCGCCGTAGCCCATGATGAAGACGCTCGCCAGCCCCATGAAGAAGGTCCCCGAGCTGGTCACCAGGCTCGACGTGGTCAGCGTCGTCTTCACGTTGTCGAAGATCCTCATGACACCGGCGAAGAAGATCTCGGACTCCTTCTCCACCGCATGAAAGCCCTTGATGATCCGGATTCCGCCCAGGGCCTCCGTGAGCCGTCCGGTCACCTCGGCGCGGATCCGTCCGCGCTCCCGGAAGGCCGGTCGAAGCGTCTGGAAGGCCCGGGTCGAGACGAAGGCGAAGGCGCCGAGCGGGATCAGCGCCAGAGCGGTCATGACGGGATCGACGCTGACGAGGAAGACGAAGGCCACGACGGCCGTGACCGTCCCTCCGACGAGCTGGACGAGCCCCGTGCCCACGAGGTTCCGCACACCCTCGACGTCGTCCATGATGCGGGACACGAGCTCACCGGACTTGGTGTTGTCGAAGACGCGGACGGGGAGCTGCAGGACGTGCTCCTGGACCTGCGAGCGGAGGTGGGCGATGAGATTCTGCGCCTCGACGCTGAGAAGCATAGTGAGGGCGTACGACGTCCCCGCCTGGATCGTGACCGCGGTCCCCACGCCGCCCAGGATCAGGTACAGAGTGTCGATGTCCCTGTTGGCGATCACATCGTCGATGAGGTACTTGGTCGCCCACGGGAGGACCAGACCCGAGAGCCGGTTCATGACGATGAGGACCAGGCCCAGGCCGATGAGCTTCTTCCGGGGCCAGATGATCTCGTCGAAGGCGTTCCGAAGGCTGGCCCCGGAGATCTTCTTGTCGGCCCTGTCGGATGGATTCGAGTTCGACATGGTCGCGGAAGATAAACGATCCCCTCGTCGCGCGGGTGCGCCCCTTGGGATGACCGGTCGACGCCTGTAGCTTTGCGACTTTCCTTGACGGCCGCGGGGCTCGCTCAGGGCTTTCCGGTCCCGCGAGCCGCCACGCGGCGCTCACGACGAAGATCCCCAGCGATGGCCAGAGAAGACAACGGCGGATACGATCCCTCGGCGATCGAGGAGAAGTGGCAGCGGCTCTGGGAGGAGCGCGGCATCAACACCTTCACCCTCGACGAGCTCCGCGACGCCGAAGACCCCTTCTACAACCTCATGATGTTTCCCTACCCGTCGGCCGAGGGGCTCCACGTGGGGAACATCTACGCGTTCACCGGGGCGGACGTGCACGGCCGGTACCAGCGGCTCCGGGGCAAGGATGTCTTCGAGCCCATGGGGTTCGACGCCTTCGGCATCCACTCGGAGAACTTCGCGCTCAAGATCGGGACCCATCCGATGGACCTGATCCCTTCGAACGTGAAGAACTTCACCCGACAGTTGAGACGCATCGGGGGGATGTTCGATTGGAACCACGCCGTCGACACCACGGATCCGTCGTACTACAAGTGGACCCAGTGGATCTTCCTGCAGCTCTTCGAGGCGGGCCTGGCCGAGCGCAAGGAGGCGCCGGTGAACTGGTGCCCCTCGTGCATGACCGTTCTGGCCAACGAGCAGGTGATCGGGGGAGAGTGCGAGCGGTGCGGCACGCCCGTCGAGCAGCGACGCATCGCGCAGTGGTTCTTCAAGATCACCGACTACGCCCAGCGCCTCCTGGACAATCTGGACCACATCGACTGGTCCGAGACGACGCTGAAGGCGCAGCGCAACTGGATCGGGCGCAGCACGGGGGCTCAGCTCCACTTTCCGGTGGTCGATGAGGATGGTCGGGACACGGGACGTGCCATCGAGGTGTACACGACCCGCCCCGACACCGTCTTCGGCGCCACCTACATGGTCCTCTCTCCCGAGCATCCCATGGTGGAGGAGGTGACGGACGACGCGTTGCGCGCTCCCGTCTACGCCTATATCGACACGGCAGGGAAGAAGGATCTGGTCGCGCGCCAGAAGGTCCACAAGACGAAGACCGGCGTTCCCACCGGCGGCCATTGCCGGAATCCCGCCACGGGTGAGCGGATCCCCATCTGGATCGCCGACTACGTCCTCATGGAGTACGGGACCGGCGCCATCATGGCCGTGCCCGGTCACGACGAGAGGGATTTCGAGTTCGCCCGGGAGTTCGATCTGCCCAACCGCCGCGTCGTGGCCGGACCCGACGAGGACGCCGACACACCGCTGCAGGAAGCGTACGTCGGTCCGGGCCGCCTGGTGAACTCCGGACCCTTCGACGGCATGGACACCTCGGAGTCCGTGGAGGCGGTGACGGCGTGGGCCGCGGAGAACGGGTGGGGCGAAATGAAGGTCAACTACCGCCTCCACGACTGGTGCATCTCGAGACAGAGATATTGGGGGCCGCCCATCCCCGTGGTCCATTGCGAGGTCTGCGGTCCCGTGGCGGTGCCGGAAGAGGATCTGCCGGTCGTGCTTCCCAGGGTCGAGGACTTCAAGCCCGATGACACGGGGATCAGTCCTCTCGCTCGAGTCGAGTCGTGGTATCGGACCGAGTGCCCCGGATGCGGGCGGGAAGCCCGACGCGAGACCGACGTGTCGGACACCTTCCTGGACTCGAGCTGGTACTTCCTGCGCTATCCCTCCACCGACTTCGATGACCGGCCCCTCGACGCGGAGATCACGAGGAAGTGGCTTCCCGTCGACACCTACATCGGGGGCAACGAGCACGCGGTCCTGCACCTGCTGTACTCCCGCTTCATCACCATGGCGCTCAAGGACCTGGGACACCTGGACTTCGAGGAGCCGTACGACGTCTTCCGTGCCCACGGCCTGATCATCAGGGAGGGGGCGAAGATGTCGAAGAGCAGGGGCAACGTGATCGTCCCGGATCCCATCATCGAAGAGTACGGGGCCGACACCTTCCGCACGTACCTGATGTTCCTCGGCCCCTTCGACGAGGGTGGCGACTACCGGGCCCAGGGCATCCAGGGTCCCTTCGGCTTCCTCCATCGCCTGTGGGACACGGTGACGTCGGCTCGGGAAGGTGAGCCCGACGCCGACGTGGAGCGGAAGGTCCACGAGACGATCCGCCAGGTCACGGAGCAGATTCCCCAGCTCAGCTACAACACCGCCATCGCCGCGCTCATGGAGTGCCTCAACGTCATCCGTGCCGGAGGCCGGACCGCCTTCCGGGCCGAGGTCGAGCCGCTCGTGGTGATGGTGGCTCCCTTCGCGCCTCACCTGGCCGAGGAGCTGTGGGAGCGAATGGGCAACGAAGGAAGCATCTTCGACGGCGCCCGGTGGCCGGAGTACGACGCATCGAAGGCCACGCGGGAGTCGGTGGAGATGGCCGTCCAGGTGAACGGAAAGCTCCGTGCCACGATCTCCGTGGCCAAGGACGCCTCCGAGGACGAGGTGGTCGCCATCGCACGGACGGAGGAGAACGTGGCCCGCCATCTCGACGGCAAGGAAGAGCGGCGGGTCGTCCACGTTCCTGGGCGACTCGTGAACTTCGTCGTGGGTTGATCCTCTCCGGACGCAGTCTGTGAGAATCCCGATCAAAGACGCAGTCCGTGAGGATCCCGATCAAAGACGCGGTCTGTGAGAATCCCGATCAAAGAGGAGTCGGAGGAGCGATGAGCGCGATGGACGGCAGCACCCGTTTGGAGACGGAGGAGAGGACCCGACAGCTCGCCATCGACGCCATTCGCGTGCTCTCCATGGACGCGGTCCAGAAGGCGAGCTCGGGACACCCCGGGACCCCGATGGCGCTGGCGCCCGCCGGATACGTCCTGTTCCACCGGCACCTCCGTCACGATCCCCGGAACCCAGGGTGGCTCGACCGCGATCGCTTCATCCTCTCCGTGGGCCACGCGTCGATGCTCCTCTAC
>JAWVZK010000015.1:0-28990 GCA_033722275.1 Longimicrobiales bacterium
CTCCAGGGTGGTCTGGTGGTGATGATCTCCCACGGGATCAGCACTGGTGCCCTCTTCCTCCTGCTAGGGATGCTGTACGAGCGACGGCACACACGGACCATCGCGGACTTCGGGGGCATCGGTCGGGTAGCGCCCTGGTTCGCAACGGCCTTCGTGATCACCGCCCTGGCCTCCATCGGTCTTCCCGGGACCAGCGGCTTCATCGGGGAGTTCCTGGCGCTCATGGGCACCTTCGAGCGGCACCCCACGCTGGCCGTGGTGGCCACGCTCGGTGTGATCTTCGCAGCGTACTACATGCTGCCCATGGTCCAGACGGTCTTCTTCAACGAGCTGGACAAGGAGGAGAACCGGCAGATCCAGGACCTGACCGGACGCGAGATGGCGATCATGGGTCCGCTCGTGGCCTTGATGATCGTCATCGGCTGGCATCCGACCCCCATCCTCGAGCGTATGGAGCCGAGCGTCCGCGCCATCGTGGAGCGGGTGGAGGCGGCGAGCGCCCAGACCGTCGGAGCCGAGGGGGAGGGCGTCGGCGTCGCCGCGCTACCCCGACCCGACGCGGCCCGCGACGAGACCGAGGACGGCCCGGCCGCCCCGACGCCCCACGAGCGTGACGCGGACGCAGGGGCCCCGCGACCCGAGCAGACCGCCGGGGCCCCGACCCCAACCTCCGCCGCCGATGGCGACGCCTAGCCGGGACCGCGAGCGATGCAACTAGACTTCAGCCGACAGATTCACTTCTTCTGGGCCCTCCTCCCCGAGGTCATCCTGTGTGGGTGGGCCATGGTGGTCCTGGTGACGGGTGTGTCCGGTCGTTTCCGGCCTGCAGCGGAGGGGGAGGACCAGGAAGAAGGGCCCGCCCGCGCCTCGGATCTCGGCTGGCTCGCCCTGGCGGGGATCCTCCTGGCCGCCGTCGCCAATGGCTGGCTCTACGGCACGACGGAGATCGGGAACGACTCCATGATCGCCGTGGACGGCTTCCGGCTGTTCGCCAACTGGGTGTTTCTCCTGGCGGCGGGCCTCGCCATTCTCATCTCCTTCGCCTACGTCTATCGCCAGCAGCTCCAGGCGGGTGAGTTCTACGGGCTCATCCTTCTCTCCACCGCCGGAATGATGTTCATGGCCGGCGCCCGGGACCTCATCGTCATCTTCCTGGGCCTCGAGGTCATGTCCATCGCCGTGTACGCGCTGACGGCGTTCAACCGGCGGGACCGGAAGTCGGCGGAGGCGGGGCTCAAATACTTCCTCCTGGGTGCGTTCGCCTCGGGCTTCTTCCTCTACGGTATCGCGCTGGTCTACGGAGCCGCGGGATCGACCAACGTCGCTGCCGTCGGGCTCGCCGTGGCCAACGGCTCGGCGGCCCCCCTGCTCCTGCTGGCGGGGATCGTGTTCCTCATCATCGGCTTCGGCTTCAAAGTGTCGGCCGTTCCCTTCCACATGTGGACCCCCGACGTGTACGAGGGCGCCCCGGCTCCGGTGACGGCGTTCATGTCGGCCGCCGTGAAGGCGGCGGCCTTCGTCGCCTTCCTCCGGGTCTTCATGGTCGGTTTCGACGCAGCCTACGACGCGTGGTACCCCATTCTCTGGTGGCTGGCCGCCCTCACGATGGTGGCCGCGAACCTCATCGCCCTGGTGCAATCCAACGTGAAGCGCATGCTCGCCTATTCGAGCATCGCCCACGCCGGATACCTCCTGGTGGCGATCACCGCGGCCAACGAGACGGCAGCCGCGGGCCTTCTCTTCTATCTCCTGGTGTACACGGTGATGAACATCGGCGCCTTCGCCATCGTCATCGGCGTCGCCCACCAGTCGGAGGAGCGCTTGCAGCTCGAGGACTACGCCGGATTCGGATGGTCGCAACCGCTTCTCGGCGTGCTCCTCACGATCTTCCTGCTGTCCCTGGCCGGCTTCCCGGGTACGGGCGGATTCATGGGGAAGATCTATCTCCTTCAGGGCGCCGCCGACGCCCAGCTCTGGTACCTTTCGGTGGTGCTCGTCCTCACGACCATCGCTTCGTACTGGTATTATCTGCGGGTCGCGTGGTTCATGTGGATGAGGGACGAGCTCGCGGACGGTCAGCATGCCCAGGTGGTGGTTCCCCTGCCCATGAGGGTCGCCCTCATCGCATCGGTGGCGGTGGTCCTCTATACCGGCTTCTTCCCCGGGGCCGCGCTCGAGTTCGCCCGCGCCAGCGTCGAGGGACTCGGCATCATGGGCGGCATCCTCCCCGGCCTGGGTCAGTAGAACGGCGACCCCGGCGGTGCCGGGGATCGCGCCTCCGATGGAGTCGACATGAAGCCGCATATCTTCCGTCAGTACGACATCCGCGGGATCGTGGGTGTGGACCTGGACGCCGGCGTGACCGCCGCCGTGGGTCGAGCCTTCGCCTCGAAGGTCCGCGAGGAGTTGGGTGTGGAGAGCCCTCGCATCGTCGTGGGGCATGACAACCGCCTCTCCTCTCCCGAGCTGGCCCAAGGCCTCATCGGGGGATTGAGGCAAGCCGGGGCCCTGGTTCTGGACGTCGGCACGGTTCCGACGCCGGTCCTGTACTGGTCGGAGGTCCGCTTCGAGAGCCACGCCGCCGTCCAGATCACCGGGTCCCACAATCCGCCGGAGTGGAACGGGATCAAGATGACCATCGCCCGGGCCGCGCTCTACGGTGAGTCCATCCGGGATCTCCACCGGAGGATCGAGGAAGGCGATGTCCTGGACGGCGACGGCTCCGTGGACTCCGTCCAGGTGCTGGATCGATACGTCGAGGACGTGGCGGGGCGTTTTCAGCTCGCCCGACCCATGAAGGTGGCCGTCGACTGTGGGAACGGGAGCGGGGCCCTGGTGGCCGTGAAGCTCCTGGAGACCATGGGCGTGGAGGTGACCCCGCTGTACTGCGAGTCGGACGGGACGTTCCCGAATCACCATCCCGACCCCACCGTCGACGAGTACCTGGCCGATCTCGTCCGAACCGTCCGAGCGGGGGGGCACGACCTGGGCGTCGCCTTCGACGGGGACGCCGACCGTCTGGGCGCCGTCGACGAGAACGGCGAGATCGTCCGCGGGGACATGATCCTCCTCCTCTTCGGCCTCGATTTGCTCGAGAAGCGAGGACCGGGCCAGAAGCTCGTCTTCGACGTGAAGTGCAGTCAGGCTCTTCCGGAGGTGTACGAGGCGGCTGGCGGCGAGCCGATCATGTGGAAGACCGGCCATTCCCTCCAGAAGGTGAAGATGAAGGAGACCGGTGCGCTCCTCGCCGGAGAGCTCTCCGGACACATCATGGTCGCCGACGAGTATTTCGGATTCGACGACGCGCTGTATGATGCATGCCGTCTCATCGACATCCTCAGTCGGGGGGAGAGGACCTTTTCGGAACGCGTCGCCGACTTTCCGGTGTACGTCTCCACGCCGGAGATCCGCATCGAGGTGACCGAGGAGCAGAAATGGGACATCGTCGAGGAAGCCGTGGCGCACTTCAAGAAGAGCCACGACGTCATCGACGTGGATGGCGCACGGGTCCTCTTCGGAGACGGATGGGCCCTCCTGCGGACGTCCAACACGCAGCCGGTGATCGTCCTCCGCTTCGAGGCCCGCACCCCGGACCGGCTGGAGGAGATCCGCACGGAGGTGGGAGACTGGCTCGCGGGGCAGGGCGTGACGCTTCCTTGAGGCTCGTCCCGTGAGTACCGGACCCGATCTCCTCAAGAACGTCCGCGGCGGCTGGATCGCCGTCGCGGTCGTCGGGATGCTGGTCCTGGTGGCGCTCCTGGGGAGGGCCTTCACGTCTCTGTACGTGGAGGTGCTCTGGCAGACCGAAGCCGGCTATGCCGAGGTCCTGTGGCGCCGGCTGGCCTGGGAATGGGGTGTACGTCTCGTCGCGGGCCTCTTCGTCGCCGTCGTGGTCTACTTCAACCTCAAGATCGCCTCCACGACCCTCGGCGGGATCCAGATCCGTCGACGCTTCGGCAACCTCGAGATCTCGGAGCAGATCCCCAAGCGCTACGTCACCCTGGCCCTGCTGGGGACGTCGGCTCTTCTGGGGCTCTGGTTCGGCGCGACCGTCTCGGGGACCGCCGGTCGGACGGCTTTGCTCGCCTTCTCCGCGGCTCCCTGGGGAGTGTCCGATCCCATCCTCGGCCAGGATCTGGGATTCTATGTCTTCTGGTGGCCGGTGCTCGCTCGCGTGGTGACGTACGGGCTCATCGTCGCCTTCCTGGTCTTCACCCTGGTCGCCGGTGGCTACTCGGCCACGGGGGCCATCGCATGGGCTCGTGGGAAGCTGCAGGCTCAGGACGTGGCCAGGATCCACCTGGGGGCGATCCTCGCCGTCTTCTTCCTCCTGCTCGGCGTCCGCTTGTGGCTCGGTCGGTACGAGCTTCTCCTGGACGGGAACTCGGAGGTGCAGGGGATCTTCGGGTTCGCCGACCACCAGGCGCGCCTTCCGGCCCTTCAGACGCTCACCGTGCTGTGCGTCGGAGCCGCGGCGGCGACCCTCTGGGGGGCGTTCAAGAACCGCGCCTGGCCGGTCATCGCCGCCCTGGCGGCGGTTGTGCTGGGAAGCGTGGTCATCGGGAATCTCTACCCCTCGCTCATCCAGAGCTTTCGTGTGGAGCCCAACGAGCTGGTGCGGGAGACGCCCTATATCGAGCACAGCCTCGAGTTCACCAGGCGGGGGTTCGGCATCTCCGACGTCGACTGCCCGTCACCGGACGAGGCGGGCGACGAGCCCACCGGCACGCGTCCGCCCTGCATGGAGCGGCGGGCTTTCGACTACGACAACGCCCAACGCGTCGATTGGGCCGCGGCGGCGGAGCAGCTCGCCGGTCTGCCGGTGTGGGGCTCACGTGCCCTCCTGACGGCCTACCAGGAGCTCGAGGCGCTCTATCCGTACTACGACTTCGCCCGGGTGGCCATCGACCGGTACCCGTCGGAGGACGGGAGCATGATCCCGGTGGCCATCTCGGCCCGGGAGGTGGATCCCGCGGGGATCCAGGAGCCGAACTGGCAGAACCTGCACATCCGGGAGCTCTATGTCGCAGGCGTCGGGGCGGTGGCCAGCCTCGCCGCGACGCGCTCCGCGGAGACCCGGCCGGAGCTCCTCCTGCGGAGCATTCCCCCCGAGGTCCAGCCCGGGCCCGTCCCCGTCGAGGAGCTGCGACTCGTACGCCCCGAGGTCTTCTTCGGGACCAGACCGCAGATCGAATACGCCGTGGCCACCGCGGGCACCGAGGAGTTCGCCGGCCCCGATGGCTCGATGGGCGTCCCCGGCGTGGATTTCCCCGAGGGGATCCCGCTCGCCTCCGGGCTTCGCAAGCTCGTGCTCGCGTGGCATTTCGGCGACTGGAACCTGATCTTCTCCGACGAGCTCACGGAGGACAGTCGGCTCATCTACCGTCGCCAGGTGGTGCAGCGGGCCCAGGCCATCGCCCCCTTCCTCCGGTTTCCCGAGGAGCCCTATCCGGTCGTGTCGGATGGCTCGGTGGTGTGGATCCTCGAGGGCTTCACCACGACGCTGGCGTACCCGCTCTCGGCGTCGTACGAGTTCGGGCAGATCCGGAGGATGGCGTCCTACGTGCGGAACAGCTTCAAGGTCACGGTGGACGCCGTCACGGGCGATGTCGCGTTCTATCGAGTCCCCGTGGGGGATCCGCTGGCCGACGCCTTCGAGTCGGCGTATCCGGGACTGGTGCGCCCCATGCAGGAGATGCCCGGCGAGCTCCGCAGCCACCTGCGTTACCCCCGGAACCTCCTCGACCTCCAGAGCCGGGTCCTTCTCCAGTACCACCAGGAGACGGCTCCCGCCTTCCACGGCCAGCAGGACGTCTGGATGATCCCCCAGGAGCTGGCCGTGAACATGAGCCAGGTCCCCTACGAAGCGGAGTACGGAGTCTACAGTCTGCCGGGGGAAGAGCCGCGCTTCCAGCTCACCAGCGTCTTCGTGCCCGCCGGACGAGAGAACCTCACCGCCATGATCGTGGCCCGCACCGACTCGCGAGGCGTCCCCGAGGTGATTCTCATGGACATTCCCGTGGAGGATCAGGTCTCCGGGCCGGGCCAGGTGGAGACGTACGTGGAGCAGGATCCGGCCATCTCCGAGCAGTTCTCGTTGTGGCGGACCGGCGGCTCCCAGGTGTGGACCGGGCATCTTCACCTCGTGCCGGTGGGGAGCCGGCTGGTCTACATGGAGCCCGTCTTCCTGGCGGCGGAGGCCGATGCCATCCCGGAGCTGCGACGCTTCATCGTGAGCGACGGCCGCCGCATTGTCATGACCGAGTCGCTGGCGGGCTCCGTGGCCCGCCTCTCGGGTGATGAGCCGCCGGAACGAGCCGTGGCGACGGAAGGAGAGGAGCCCGGGGAGACCGCCGAGCGTCCCGTCCCCTCCGGGACCACGGGACCGTGGCCCGCCGAGGCGCTCTCTCTCCTGGAGCGGGCCGAGGAGCGGGCCCGCCAGGGCGACTGGCAGGGCTATGGAGAGGCGTTGGAGGAGCTTCGAGCCCTTCTCGAGCGGCTTCAGGGCGCGGGCGGCTGAAGGAGCGGAGCCACGGAGCTCTCGAAGGCGGGGGCGAGCGACGCCGAGATCCCCGGACGTCGTCTTCCTCTCCTGAAGCTCCCGCAGCCCCGGCGGGCCGCGGGGGGCTCCCGTCGTCCGACGGGGGCGACGTTGATCGAGTCCCGCGGCACTGGTAGCTTCCGATGCTCTCCGGTCCCCGGTAGCCGCTCGGCTGGTCCGGCCCACCTTCGAACACGCACAGACGACGTATGGATATCCACGAATATCAGGCGAAGGAGCGCTTCCGTGCCGCGGGGATCCCCGTTCCCCCCGGTGAGGTGGCCCAGACCCCCGAGGAGGCCGAAGAGATCGCGTCGAAGTACGGCGGCCCCGTGATGGTGAAAGCCCAGGTCCACACCGGAGGGAGGGGGAAGGCCGGAGGTGTCAAGTACTGCAACGACGCCACCGAGGCCCGGTCCCGTGCCGAGGACATCCTGGGCATGGACATCAAGGGCTTCACCGTGGAGAAGGTCCTGGTGACTCCGGCGGAGGACATCGAATCCGAGGCGTACGTGGGCGTCCTGGTGGATCGAGGCACCCAGTCCCCTGTCTTCATGGTGTCGCCGGAAGGTGGGATGGACATCGAAGAAGTGGCCGAGAAGCAGCCCGACGCCATCCGGAAGCTGGCCGTGGATCCCCGGTACGGACTCCTGGACCACCAGGCCTTCTGGCTCGCCAACTTCCTGTACGAACATCCGAAGCACATCAAGCAGGCCAGCAAGGTGGTGGGCCGGCTGTACGACGCATTCGTCGAGTCCGGCGCGTCGATGACCGAGATCAACCCGTTGATCACCACGCCGCAAGGGGAGGTCAAGGCCATCGATGCGAAGATGTCCATCGACGACAACGAGCTCTTCCGCCGCTCGGCGGTCGCGGAGATGCGCGACACGTCGGCGGAGCCTCCCTCCGAGACGAAGGCCCGCGAGGCCGGCCTTTCCTACGTGAAGCTCGACGGCAACGTCGGCTGCTGCGTGAACGGAGCCGGACTCGCCATGGCCACGATGGATCTGGTGAAGTACTACGGCGGTGAGCCGGCGAACTTCCTGGATATCGGAGGGTCGTCGAACCCCGACAAGGTGGTCTCCGCTCTCGAGATCATCACGTCCGATCCCAACGTGAAGGCCATCCTCTTCAACATCTTCGGCGGCATCACACGGTGCGACGACGTGGCCAACGGGATCGTCGAGGCCACGCAGCGCATCGACATCGAAGTGCCCATCGTCATCCGTCTCACGGGCACCAACGAAGAGCGGGCTCTGGAGATCCTCGAAGAGGCGGGCTTCTCGGCCTACACGTCCATGGACGACGTGGTGGAGAAGGCCGTCCAGCTTGCCAACGAATAAGGCGACCAGGACATGTCCATATTCATCGATTCCGACACCAGGCTGGTGGTGCAGGGCATCACCGGACGAGACGGATCCTTCCACGCCCGAGAGATGATGGAGTACGGCACGCAGGTCGTCGCCGGCGTCACTCCGGGGAAGGGGGGACAGCGCTTCGAGGGGCCCGACGGTTCCAGCATCCCCATTTTCAACGCCATGGACGAAGCCGTCGCCGAGACCGGCGCCAACACCTCGGTGGTCTATGTCCCGCCGGCGTTCGCGGGGGGAGCGATCATGGAGGCCGCCGACTCGGGCGTCGATCTGGTGGTCGCCATCACCGAGGGGATTCCGGTGCTCGACATGGCCCGTGCCCACGCCTTCGCCCGCGACCGGGACGTCCGCGTCCTCGGCCCGAACTGCCCGGGCCTGATCTCCCCCGGAAAGTCCAAGGTGGGGATTCTGCCGGCCCAGATCGTCACCGAGGGACCGGTGGGGGTGGTGTCGCGATCGGGTACCCTGACGTACGAAGCCGTATTCCAGCTCACGAACGTGGGGCTCGGCCAGACGACGTGCGTGGGAATCGGGGGGGATCCGCTCATCGGCACCAGCTTCATCGACTGCCTGGAGGCCTTCGAGGACGACCCCGACACCCGGGCCGTGGTGATGATCGGCGAGATCGGAGGTACCGACGAGCAGGATGCCGCCGAGCACGTCAGCCGCCACATGTCGAAGCCCGTGGTCGGCTTCATCGCGGGCCAGACCGCGCCTCCGGGGAGGCGTATGGGTCACGCCGGGGCCATCATCAGCGGATCGGCGGGAACCGCCGAGGAGAAGATGAAGGCGTTCGAGGACAACGGGATCTCGGTGGCCCGTAGACCCGCCGACATCGTCGGTCTCATCCAGGACGCCCTGGCATAATGCGAAACCTCGGGTCCCGGGCCGGGGCGAGCCTCCACCCGCGACACTGGCGTCGCCGGACGAGGGAGGGAACCATGACAGAACGACCGCGGGACGACCTCCTGGTCGAGCATGCCGCGCAGCCCGTGAAGTACCGAGTTTATGCCGACACACCCCTCACCGAGGTGGTCGATCTGATGGTCCGTCGGCGCCTTCGGTCCGTCCCGGTGGTAGGCGACCGCTACGAGGTGCTGGGCATCATCACCACCGGTGACGCGCTGGCCCGGACGCTCCTGGAGACGCTGCCGGAGGACACGAGCGAGGATGCTCGCGACGCCCCGAAGGCCCGGGACGTCATGACCCGCGCCGTCCTGTGCGTCTCGGAGACACAGCCTCTCCTGGATGCGGCCAGGATGATGGTGAATCGGAAGGTCGAGCAGCTTCCCGTGGTCCGGGAGGGGGAGCTGATCGGATTGATCACACGGAACGCGGTGCTCCGGACCCTTCACGGGGAGCCGCACGACAAGGAACGCAAGAAGAGCGACCGATGAGCCATACACTCGCGATCATCAAGCCGGACGCCATGAGCTCGGGGAAGGCCGGGAAGATCCTGGCGCACCTCGAGGATGCCGGCTTCGCCGTCCGGCAGCTTCGCCTGACCACGCTGAACCGGGCGCAGGCGGAGACCTTCTACGCCGTCCACGCCGAGCGTCCGTTCTTCGAGGAGCTGGTGGATTTCATGACGTCCGGGCCCGTGATCCCCATGGTGCTGGAGGGACAGAACGCGGTGGTCCGGCTTCGCGAGACCATCGGCGCCACCGACCCCGCGGAGGCCGAGCCGGGGACCATCCGGAAGCTGTACGCCGAGTCGAAGGGGCGGAACGCCATCCACGCCTCGGACTCCGACGCCAACGCGGAGAAGGAGATCGCCTTCTTCTTCTCCACCCACGAGCGTCTCGTGGGCGAGGCGTAGGGCGATCCGGACCGGATCCGGGGAAGGCCGGCTCCGCCTAGACATCCCCCGCGTTATTACTAGCTTTCAAGACTATGCTCAGGGTCGATCTCGGGCAGCTGGGCCGAGAGGGTGCCGTCGATGTCGAGGCGCGTATCGCCTCGGACCACGAGCTGTGGAAGGACACGGATCTGGCGTGGGACGATGGCGTGGCCGTGCAGCTGCGGGCGTCCTTCGCCGGCACGGGAGAGGTCGTGGTGCGCGGAACGGCGGAAGGCACGCTGAAGCAGGAGTGCCGTCGCTGCCTCGAGCCGGTGCACACCGCGGTGGCCGAAGAGCTCACGATGGTGTTCGTCTCCGAAGCCGACCAGGATGAAGACGGCGGGGCGTACCCGCTGGAGCCGGTGGGAGACGAGCTGGACCTGAGTGACGCAGTGCGCGAGGAGCTGGTCCTCGCGATGAACCCCTTTGTCGTATGCAAGCCGGAGTGTCGAGGCCTCTGTCCTCGGTGCGGGCAGGACCTGAACGAAGGAACCTGCGCATGCACCCTGGAAGAGCCGGACCCACGTTGGGCGGCCCTTCGGGAACTGAAGAGCGAGTAAAGCCATGGCCGTCCCAAAGAAACGCACGTCCAAGCAGCGCAAGCGGAAGCGCCGGACCCACTACAAGGCCGAGTCCGTCGCCGTCCACACGTGCCCGAAGTGTGGAGACGCGAAGAGGCCGCATCGGGTCTGTCCCACCTGCGGTCATTACAAGGGCGAGCCGGTACTCGAAGTCGACGTCGACTGAGTGACGGCGCCCGGCCGCATTCCGGGAGTGGCGACATGCGCATAGCGCTCGACGCCATGGGAACGGATCTGGCCCCTTCACCCGAGGTGGAGGGGGCGCTCATGGCGCTTCGGGAGGCCAGCGGCGTCGAGATCATCCTCGTGGGAGACCAGGAGATCATCCGAGAGGAGCTCTCCAGGCACGAGGACGTGCCCGAGACCCTGACGGTCCGCCACGCTCCCGATCGTGTCACCGCGGAGGATCCGCCTGCCTCGGTGATCCGGCGCAAGCCGGAGTCCTCCATCGTGGTCGGCCTCCGCATGCAGAAGAACGGTGAGGCCGACGCCTTCGTCAGCGCGGGCTCGACGGGGGCGGTGATGGCTTCGTCCCTCTTCACTCTGCGACCCCTGCCGGGGATCGAGCGTCCACCGGTGGGCGCGCTCCTCCCGACGGCCCGAGGGCTCAGCCTCCTTCTGGACGCCGGCGCCAACATCGGCTGCAAGCCTCAGCATCTCCTCCAGTTCGCCCATCTGGGCTCGGTCTACATGAAGGACGCCATGGGCCGCTCCGACCCCAGGGTGGGCCTCCTGAACATCGGTGAAGAGCCGGGGAAGGGCGACGAGCTCACCACCGAGGCGTACGAGCTCCTCTCGGGGAGCGCTTCGATCAACTTCGCCGGCAACATCGAAGGGCGAGACATCGTCCCGGGGGACTGCGACGTCGTCGTGTGCGACGGCTTCGTGGGGAACGTGCTGCTGAAGTTCTACGAGTCCGTAGCCGGTTACATCGTGAATCTCCTCCGTGAGGAGCTGGACAAGGCCGAGGAGGGTGCCGTGGATCTGAATCACGTCTTCCGCGTCCTGGACTATGCCGAATACGGGGGAGCGCCTCTGCTGGGCCTGGGAGGCGTCTCCATCATCTGTCACGGGGAATCGCCGCCGAAGGCGATCCGGAATGCTCTGGCCGTCGCGGCCCGGGCCGTCCGCTCCGAGCTGGTGAAGCACAGCGCCGAGGACGTGCAACCATGAAGACACCGCAGCCCATCGCCGAGATCGTCGCCACCGGCCGGTACGTGCCCGACTGCGTCGTCACCAACCACGATCTCGCCAAGCGCATGGACACGTCCGACGAGTGGATTCGCACACGCACCGGCATCCGCGAGCGGAGGATCGCCGGAGACGACGTGGGCGCGGCGGAGCTGGGGGCTCGAGCCGCACGGATCGCCATGGCCCGCGGCGGTGTGGAGCCGGGAGAGGTGGACATCCTCATCGTCTCGACGGCCACGCCGGACCGGTGGCTGCCGTCCACGGCGTGCGACATCCAGGCGCTCCTCGGGTGCGACAACGCCCTGGCCTTCGATCTCATGGCGGCGTGCACCGGACATCTGTACGGTCTCAGCATGGCCGAAGGATACCTCGCCGCGGGGCGCGGCGAGGTGGCCCTCGTGATCGCCGCCGAGAAGATGAGCGCCATAGTGGACTGGAACGACCGTACCACCGCCGTCCTCTTCGGCGACGGCGGCGGAGCGGCTGTCGTCCGACCCTCCAATGGATCCGGACGGGGGATCCTCTCTTCGCATCTGCAGTCCGACGGCAACCTGGCCGAGCTCCTTTACCGCCCTGGAGGCGGAGCCGTCGATCCACTGAGCCAATCCGTGCTCGACGAGGGCCGTCATCTCCTGAAGATGCAGGGCAGAGAGATCTTCAAGAACGCGGTGCGCTCGATGGCGGAGGCCTGCGACGTGGCGCTCCAGAAAGCGGGACTCACCGCCTCCGACATCGATCTCCTGGTGCCCCATCAGGCGAACATCCGCATCATCGAGGCCACGGCCAAGTATGCCGGGATCCCCATGGACAAGGTCTACGTGAACGTGGACCGATACGGGAACATGAGCTCGGCCACCGTCCCCATCGCCGTCGACGAGGCCATCGAGGAAGGACGCGTCGGGCCGGGCGCCAACGTCCTCACCGTGGCCTTCGGAGCGGGCCTGACCTGGGGTGCCATGGTCATCCGCATGTAGCCCCGTCCTCCCACCCGGATCCATCTTCATGTCCCTCGCGCTCCTCTTCCCCGGCCAGGGCTCCCAGCACGTGGGTATGGGACGCCTGCTGGCCGAAGCCGAGCCCGCCGCCGCCCGAGTGCTCCGTGCCGCCGACGAGATCCTCGGCTTCCCGCTCTCGACGCTCATGGCCGAGGGACCGGAAGACGAGCTCACGGCGACCAGGAACGCCCAGCCGGCGCTCCTGGCCCATTCGATCGCGGCCCTCCGCGTCGTGGAGGATCAGCTTCCCACGGTGGGGATGGGCGCCGGCCACTCCCTCGGAGAGTTCTCGGCCCACGTCGCCGCCGGAACGCTGAGCTTCGAGGACGCGCTCCGAGCCGTGCGCGTCCGGGGAGAGCTCATGCACGAGGCGGGGCAGGCGCGGCCGGGCGCCATGGCCGCCGTGCTGGGCCTGGACGACCACACGGTGGAGGACATCTGTACCCGAGTCGAAAGCGGTGTGTGCGTGGCGGCCAACTTCAACTCCGCGGGCCAGGTGGTCCTCAGCGGGGACGAGGCCGCCGTGGAAGACGCCATGGCCCTGGCCAAGGACGTCGGCGCCAAGATGGTCGTCCGACTCAACGTCTCCGGCGCTTTCCACTCCCCGCTCATGGAGCCGGCGGCGGAGGGGCTGCGAGACCATCTCCAGGCCGTGTCCTTCACCGATCCCCGCTTTCCGGTCTACGCCAACGCCACCGCCGAGCCGGTGACGTCGGGCGAGGTCGCCCGGGAGCTCCTGATCAAGCAGCTGACCGCACCGGTGTGCTGGGCGACGTCGGTGTCCCGGATGGTCACGCACGGGGCGGACCGCTTTCTGGAGCTCGGCCCCGGTCGCGTGCTCGCGAAGCTGAACCGCCGGAACGCCCGGGGCGTTCCCACCTCGTCCCTGGGCGAGCCCAGCGACCTCGACGCGTGGGAGGCGGCATGAGCGACTCCGGCAGGGAGCTCGAAGGCGCCGTCGCCATCGTCACCGGTGGCTCCCGGGGCATCGGCCACGCTATCGCCCACGAGCTCGCCAAGGCGGGTGCCCGTGTGGCTCTGGTCGCGCGCAATGGCGAGCGGGCCGCCACCGTGGCCGCCGAGCTGCCGGGAGCGGGGCACGCCGGGTATGCCTGCGACGTCGCGGATCCGGACCAGGTCTCGTCCACCGCGAAGGCGGTGGAGGAGGCCCTGGGACCCGTTTCGATCCTGGTGAACAACGCCGGGATCACCCGCGACAACCTCCTTCTCCGGATGAAGGATGAGGAATTCGATGAGGTGATCGCCGTCAACCTCAAGGGCACCTTCAACTTCACCAAGGCGATAACCAAGGGGATGATGAAGCGCCGCGACGGTGCCATCCTGAACATCACGTCGGTGGTGGGACTGATGGGAAACGCGGGGCAGGCCAACTATGCCGCGTCGAAGGCGGGGATGGTGGGGCTCACCAAGAGCGTCGCCAAGGAGCTGGGCCCTCGGGGCGTCCGCTGCAACGCCATCGCCCCGGGCTTCATCCGCACCGACATGACCGAGGATCTCACCGAGAGCCAGCTGGCCGGCCTCCAGAGGCAGATCGCCCTGGGAGCGCTCGGCGAGCCCGAGGACGTGGCCGCCGTGGCGAGATTTCTCGTAGGGCCGGGAGCGCGCTACATTACCGGCCAGGTTCTGGCGGTCGACGGCGGGATGGTGATGTAGGATCCCGCGTTACCGCCGTTTTCATTCCACGTCGAACGAAGTAGACAGTCTCCAGAAAGGAACGAGGGGGAGGAAGAGCATGAGCGAGCCCACGGAAGCGAGAGTCCGCGAGATCATCATCAACGAGCTAGGTGTCGAGCCCGACAAGGTGACCGACGAGGCCTCGTTCGTCGAGGACCTCGGGGCCGACTCCCTCGACACCGTCGAGCTCGTCATGGCGTTCGAGGAGGAGTTCGGGATCGATATCCCCGACGAAGCCGCCGAGCAGATGCGGACGGTGGGCGACGCCATCAAGTACCTCAAGGACAACGCCTCGGACTGACGGGGGCGGTGCGGGAACGACGGATCCGGCAGGATTGCGATTCATGGGTAACGGTTCCGGAGGGACGCGACGCGTCGTGGTGACGGGGGTGGGACTGGTCTCGCCCCTCGGCAACGACGTGGATTCCACCTGGTCCGCCATGCTCGCGGGGACGAGCGGGGGGGGTACGGTATCGGCCTTCGACGCCACCGAGGACTTCTCCTGCCGCATCGCGTGCGAGGTGAAGGGCTTCGACCCCCTCGACTACCTCGACAAGCGTGAGGTGCGCCGCCACGACCGTGTCTCCCAGTTCGCCATCGCCGCCTCGGCGCAGGCGTTGGAGTCCGCCGGTCTGTCCGGTGGACCGGACGGGCGGGATCCCGAACGGTTCGGGGTCATCTTCGGCAGCGGGATCGGGGGGATCGCCACCTTCGAGGAGCAGCATCGCAAGCTTCTCGAACAGGGACCCAAGCGGGTGAGCCCCTTCTTCGTACCGATGTTCATCCCGGACATCTCGGCGGGCCTGATCTCCATTCGATGGAATCTCAGAGGGCCCAACTACGCCACCGTGTCGGCTTGCGCGTCGTCGGCCCATGCCATCGGCGACGCCATGCGGCACATTCGCCACGGAGACGCAGACCTCATGATCGCCGGAGGGGCGGAGGCGACCATCACGCCCATGACGTTCGCCGGCTTCTCTTCGATGAAGGCCATGTCGACGAGAAACGACGACCCGGCCGGGGCCAGCCGACCCTTCTCGGCGGACCGCGACGGGTTCGTCATGGGGGAGGGCGGGGGAGCCATGGTCCTGGAGGGCCTGGATCACGCGGAGGCCCGCGGCGCGGAGATCCTCGGCGAGATCGTCGGATACGGTCTCAGCGCCGACGCACACCACATCACCGCGCCGCCTCCGGGAGGCTATGGAGCCCAGGCGGCCATGCGGATGGCCCTGGAGTATGCCGGGGCGGGACCCGCCGACGTGGATTACGTGAACGCACACGGCACCTCCACCATGGCCGACGCCATCGAGACCGAGGCGATCAAGGCGGTCCTGGGTGATCGGGCGTACGACATCGTCGTGGGATCCACCAAGTCCATGACCGGGCACCTCCTCGGGGCCGCCGGGGCTCTGGAGGCGGTGGCGACGTTGATGGCGTGTCGGACCGGCAAGATGCCGCCCACCATCAACTTCTCGGGCTACGACCCGGAGTGCGACCTGGAGTATGCCCACCACGGAGTGATCGATCGTCCCGTCCGGCTGGCGCTCTCCAATTCCTTCGGCTTCGGCGGGCACAACGCGTGCCTGGCCATCCGGGGCTGGGCCTGAAGACGGCTCTCCGCGTCGGTCTCGGTTACGATTCCCACCGCTTCGACGAGGAGCGGCCCCTGGTGCTCGGGGGAGTGGCGATCCCGGGGCATCCGGGGCTCGCCGGCCACTCCGACGGCGACGCGGTGGCCCACGCGGTCACCGACGCCGTCCTGGGAGCCGCCGGGGCGGGAAACGTGGGACGTCATTTCCCCCCCGACGCGGACCGGTGGAAGGACGCCGACTCCATCGAGCTCCTGCGCATGGCGGCCGACGTGGTGCACGGCGAAGGCTACCGAGTGGTGAACATCGACGTCACCGTGGTGTGCGAGACACCGAAGATCGGTCCTCATGTCGACGCCATGGCCCGCCGTCTGGGGACTGCGCTCTCGATCCCGGCCCGACGGGTGTCCGTGAAGGGGAAGACCAACGAGGGCATGGGCTGGATCGGTACCGGACAGGGGTTGGCCGTGCACGCCGTGGCTCTGATCGAAGGTACGGACACCCGGCAATCGACGGAGACGGACTGACGCGGGGTCTCGGGGAGACGGTGGGGTGAGGGAACTGCTCGAGTGGGTGAACGTGCTGCCGGACTCGGCGCTGTACGCCGTCCTGTGGATCGGGGCGGCGATGGAGAATTTCGTCCCCGCGGTCCCGGCGGACACCTTCGTCGCCTTCGGAGGCTTCCTCGCGGGAGCCGGGGTCGCGGGGCTGGACGCCTGGCTGGTCTTCGCGGGCACCTGGGCGTTCAACGCCTTCGGAGCCCTCCTCATCTATCGACTGAGCCACCGCTACGGGCGTCCCTTCTTCGAGGACGGGCTCGGCCGACATCTCCTCCAGCCCCACCAGATGTCCAGGGTCAGGGACTTCTACACGCGATGGGGCACGCCGGCGATCTTCTTCTCCCGCTTCTTGCCGGGCATCCGGGCCGTAGTGCCGATCTTCGCGGGGATCACGCATCAGCCGTGGAGCCGCGTGGCGCCCCCCATCCTGGTCGCGTCGGCTCTGTGGTACGGAGGGCTGGTCTCCCTGGGGCTCTTCGCGGGTCGGAACCTCGACGTGCTGGACGCGTTGCTGGGGCGGGTGAACCGATGGCTCGCCGTGGCCGCCGGCATCGTCGCGCTGGCCATCGCCGCCTGGTGGCTCCGGAGTCGAGGGAAGCCCCATGACTGAGCCCCGGGCCTTCCGGATGGAGCAGTTCCACGACTACCTGACCTTCGAGCGTGGGCTCTCGGAGCGGACCGTGACCGCGTACGCCCGCGATCTGACCCGTTGGTTGGACTTCGTGCGGCGTAAAGGGATCGAGGATCCCCGAGAGGTGGGTGTGGCCGAGCTCCGCGCCTGGGTTTTCGAGCTGAACGACCAGGGGCTCGCCGCCACGTCCATCCGCCGGGCCCAGTCCGCCCTTCGTACCTACTTCGGCTTCCTTCTGGCGGAGGGGATCCTGGAGACCGACCCCACCGACCGTCTCGATGCGCCCAGGGTTAGCCGGAAGCTCCCGCGGTTCCTGACCTCCGAAGAGACCGAGCGGCTTCTCGACGCCCCCGATCCCGACCATCCCGCCTATTGGCGGGATCGAGCCATCCTCGAGTTCCTCTACGCCACCGGCGTGCGGGTCTCGGAGCTCGTGGAGCTCCCGCTCTCGTCGCTGGATCTCGAGGAGGGCTTCGCCACCGTGTTCGGGAAGGGAGCCAAGGAGCGGTTCGTGCCCGTGGGCGCCCCCGCGCTGCGGGCTCTTCGGCGATATCTCGGGGAGGTGCGTCCTCGGCTGGATTCAGGGGAGGGCGAGGGCCGGGTCTTCCTCAACGCGCGGGGACGGCCCATCCGGCGAGAGTCGGTGTGGGCGATCGTGAAGAAGGCCGCCCACCGAGCCGGCCTCGAGAAGGACGTCTCCCCCCACACGCTGCGACACACCTTCGCCACGCACCTGGTGGAGGGGGGTGCGGATCTGGCGGCGGTCCAGGAGCTCCTGGGGCACGCCGACATCTCCACCACACAGATCTACACGCACCTCGATCGGACGTACCTCAGGGACATCCATCGGAAATACCACCCCCGGAGCTGAGTCCGGGACGACGTCATCGGCCGGTGGCTCCCGGCTGGGCATCCACGATGCGGAACAGCTCCTCCTGGGACGAGGCCTGCGTGAGCAGACGCACCGCTTCGGTGAGCACCGGATCACGCTCCATACGGACCTCGGCCTCGGCGCCGATGTCGTCCATGCGCTGGGCCACGGCCATGTGTGCCCGCCAGAAAAGCCAATCGCGGACGTCGGGATCCTGGAGGGTCTCCCGGTCAAGGCCCTCGTCGACGAGTTGCTCGATGAATCGCTCGAACTCCTCCTCGCTGAGGCCGGGCGCCTCGCCGGCCTCACGTCGCTCCGACGCGATGGCGAAGCCGAACTCGGTCAGCCTGAGCGCCAGCGGGAAACGGGCTTCGTTCGCGGTCTGGATGAACTCCCTTTCGGCCACCGTCAAGGTGTCGTCCTGGATCATGACGTCGGGGAAGATGCCGCCCCCGGCCAGGAGGGTGCGACCCCCTTCGGTATGGACACGGGGGAGGCTGTCCACGTTCTCCGGCAGGGGACGACCCTGCGCGTCCCGATCCCGCTGCAGCGAGCGTCCCAGCGGCGTGAGCCACGATCCGGTGGTGATCCGCAGCCGACGTCCGTAGGGCAGATTCATCACGGTCTGGACCACGCCCTTGCCGAAGGTACGCTGGCCCAGGACCAGAGCTCGATCGTAGTCCTGCAGGGCGCCGGCCAGGATCTCCGCCCCGGAGGCGGTGAACTCGTCGACGAGCACGATCACGGGCAGGTCGGGCACGAGCTGCGGCCATCGGTCCCGGAAGGAGTCGGTCTCGGGCTCCGAGGCATCCGACCCCGGCACCCGCTGCACCGTGCTGGCGAGGGTGGAGCCGGGCTCCAGGAAGAGATCGGCGAGCATGAGCGACTCGTCGAGGAAGCCGCCCGGATTCCGTCGCAGATCGATGATGAGCCCCCTGCGATCGGCCATGTCCGCGAGGGCCTCGTTCATCTCGCGAGCGGCGTTGCGGGCCACGCGGTCCATGATCACGTAGCCGATGTCGTCCTCGATGACACCCGTGTAGACGGCGGGCACGTGGACCTCGGCCCGCTGGATCTCGAAGGAGATGGGCTGCTCGTACCCGGCTCGCTTGATGCGGACCTCGACGTCCGTCCCCACGGGTCCTCGGATCGAATCGGCGGCCATGCCGGTGGTCCAGTCCGATGCGTCGTGCTCGTTCACGCCCACGATGACGTCTCCCACGGCCAGGCCGTGCTCATCGGCGGGGAAGCCCCGGAAGACCGCCGTGACGGTGATCTCGTCGTTGAGCTCGGTGATCTGCAGCCCGATCCCCGAGTAGTTGCCCGTGGTGTCCTCCTCCCACGCTTCCGCCTCGGCGGGGGTGAAGAGCTCGGCGTATGGGTCGTCGAGGGCCTGGATCAACCCGTCGATGGCTGCTTCCCAGAGCGTGGAGTCGGAGAAGGGCTCCATGTGCATCCGGGAGATGGCCTCGACGGCGCTCGCGAGGACATCCACCTCCGGAGGCTGGGCGCCGGAGGAGCTGGTCGTCGGGGGCTCCTGGGCATCCAGGCCCGGGGTCAGCAGCGTGAGTGCCAGGGCGGTGGCGGCAACGGATCTCATGTTCATGCAGCGCCTAGGGGTATCGACGTGGTCGTGCAGCGTTTTAACACCGGCTCGCGGAAGGTCGTTCCTTGCGGTGCCCGACGGGTCCGTGCTCAGGGGACCGCCCGCGACCGCGTGGAGGCGGCTCAAGCTGCGTCCCCGGAGGGTATCGGATATCTTTCGGCCGCTTCCTCCGGGATAATGGACCGATATGGTGGCCCCGTCGATGAATCAAGAGGATCAACATCTTCCGCTGCGCGTCGTCCTCGCTCAGTTCAAGCCGACGAAGGGCGATGTGGACGACAACGTCGGTGGGATCCGTGAGATGATCGCGGGTGCGTCGGACGGGACGGACGTGGTCGTTTTCCCCGAAGCGTGCCTCTCCGGGTACTTCCTGGAGGGCGGGGTCTCCGAATCCGCGCGGTCCGTCGAGCAGGTGGCGAGCGCCCTCGGCCCGCCCTCTCCGGATGGACCCGACGTGGTGCTGGGCTTCTACGAGCGTTGGCGGCGGCGCCTCTTCAACAGCGTGGCCTACCTGGAGGTGGATGGGGCCCGGTACGTCCCCCGACACGTCCATCGCAAGATGTTCCTGCCCACGTACGGCGTCTTCGACGAGGCCCGCTTCGTCGAGCCCGGCACGGCGCTTTCCGCCTTCGACACCCGGTTCGGTCGCATGGGCATGCTCGTCTGCGAGGAGGCGTGGCACTCCCTCCCCGGGACCGTCCTGGCGGTGGGTGGCGCCGAGCTCATCGTGGTGGTGAGCGCGTCACCGGCGCGGGACTTCGGGCCCGAGGGCGGGGGGCGACCGGAGAACCTGGCCCGCTGGGATCGGCTGGCGCCGGCGATGGCGGCCGAGCACGGGGTCTTCGTGGTCGTCGCGCAGCTCGCGGGATCCGAGGGTGGCAAGCTCTTCCCGGGGGGCTCCATCGCGGTGGCGCCCGACGGGCAGGTCGTCGCCCGCGGACCGCTCTACGAAGAGGGACTCACGCCCGCGACGCTGGAGCCCACCGCCATCGACCGTGCCCGGGCCGCCTCCCCCCTCCTCTCCGATCTCGAGCAGATGCTTCCGCACCTCGAGGACTCGCTGCGGGAGGCGGCGGGGCGGGGTGGGGGCCGGGTGGAGGACGAAGGAGACGGGGCCGTGGAGGTTCGGGAGGGCGCCCCGCCCCTCTCGGGCAGTGGCTCGGTTGAGGTCCCGGGTACGCCCGTCGCCGAGGATCGCCTCCTGGAGATCGACGCCGAGTTGGTGGAGGAGGCCCTGGTGGAGTTCATCCGGGAGGAGGTCCGTCGTCGCAGGGGCTTCGAGCGGGTGGTCGTCGGGGTATCGGGCGGGGTCGACTCCTCCGTCTCTCTCTTCCTCGCCTGCCGGGCGCTGGGGCCGGAGAACGTGTACGGGTTCCGTCTCCCGTACCGGACGTCCAGTGAGGCGAGCCTCGAGCACGCAGCCCTGGCGCTCGAGGCGACGGGGGCGCACGGGCGCACCATCGACATCTCCGAACCCATCGATCGGTACGTCGAAGAGTACGAGCCCGACATCTCGCCCCTGCGGAAGGGCAATCTGATGGCTCGCCTCCGTGCCGTGATCCTCTTCGATCAGTCGGCCAGCCTCTCGGCCCTCCCACTCGGAACGGGCAACAAGAGCGAGCGCCTCCTGGGGTATTTCACATGGCACGCCGACGACTCGCCGCCGATCAATCCCCTGGGGGACCTCTTCAAGACGCAGGTCTGGCAACTGGCTCGCCACCTGGGCGTCCCGGAGGTGATCGTGGAGAAGCCTGCCACGGCCGATCTGGTGGAAGGGGTCGACGACGAGGACGAGATCGGGATCTCGTATCATCGGGCGGACCCCATCCTGCACTGGATGGTGCGGGGCTACGGAGTCGAAGAGCTTTCGCGGATGGGATTCGATCCGGATGCCGTCGAGGTGGTTCGCCGGCGTCTGGAGTCCACCCATTGGAAGAGGGAGCTGCCCACCGTCGCCGTGCTTTCGTCCACCGCCATCGGAGAATACTATCTCCGGCCCGTGGACTACTGACCGTGCCGGCGGGGACGTCCGCCCCCGGGATCCACTACCGTCCTCCGCCCCGCACCAGCCGACGCATCTGCTCGAGCATGGGGAGGGGCGTCAGCTCGCCGTCGATGATGGAGGCCAGCTCCTCCTCCCGCCTCCAATGCGCCTCGATCTCGGCGAGCTCGGCTTCCAGGAGACGTTGCTCGGTGGCCTCGTTGGCGGCGATCTCCAGGGCGATGCCCCCGGTCCGCTGGAGGTCGCCCAGGCGCCTTCCCTCCCGCACGACGATGCGCGTGAGATGCTCCGGCGACCCGGCCTCCTGGATGAGGCGGCTCGCCTTGAAGACCCGCTTCTCGGAGGCGCCGGCGAAGTGGTGGTAGGCGAGGACGCGTCGGAGCGTCCGGTCGGCGTCGTCACCGGTGAGGTGCAACCCACCCTCGCGATACTCTCCACACCGGGGACAGCGTGCGATCAGCTCCACGCTTCCCGGCCCGTCGGTGGGGAAGAGCCCCAGCGACGCCCGGTCGCGATACGCGAGGCTCCGGAATCTGTACCCGCAGTGCACGCACGCTTCCTCGCCCCTCCAGGCGGAGCTGCCGAACCGCAACCAGCGCGCTCCGTCCCGCAGGGTCTCGCTGCCGTGGCCCATGATCAGCCATACGCCGAACACCGAGATGCCTCCGGCCGCCCACCCTCCGGCCACGACGGCGCCGGCGGCCAGCGTCCCGGCCAGACCCAACTTGTTCCACGTCTGTCGTCGGCTCTGCAGCTCCCGCCCGTACCGCCACCAGGCTTCTTCGGTCCGCTCGGCCTTCCCTACCCGCACGATCTCCAGCGCTCCGACCTTCAGGAGCGCGATGTTGTCGGTCCTGGACAGGAGCCTCGCCTCGTCGACCGTCAGCTTCTCGAGCTCCTCCAGCGCCTCCCATCGCTCCTCGATGGGAAGGAGCGACCAGCGACGGCAGGTACGACAGACCACCCAGAGTCGTCCGCGTACGGGATCGAAGGCCACCCTCCGACCGTGAGGGGCGTGCTCCAGCCGTGCGTTGGCCTCGAAGGGCGTGGCGCAGACGAGACAGCGAGTGTACACGCGGGAGCTCCGGGATCTTCGACGGAAACCTCGTCACGCCATACACGAGACGCGGCGGGACGGATCCGCATTAGATTGCGCGCCATGCTCCTGGTCATCGACAACTACGACTCCTTCACGTTCAATCTGGTGCAGGTCCTGGGGGAGCTGGGCGGAGATCCCTTCGTCGTGCGCAACGACGAGCGCCGGGTGGAGGCCCTCTCCGATCTCGAGCCCGAGCGGATCGTCGTCTCGCCGGGGCCGTGCACGCCCCGAGATGCGGGCGTCAGCGTCGAGGCCTTCCGACGCCTGGGAGGTCGAGGCATACCCATGCTGGGCGTGTGTCTGGGTCATCAGAGCCTCGGCGAGGCTTTCGGGGGCCGGACCGTACGTGCGCGTCGCGTCATGCATGGGAAGACGGGACCGATCCGTCACGAGGGCGCCGGCATCTTCCACGGCATTCCCTCGCCCTTCGACGTGGTTCGTTATCACTCCCTGGTCACCGACGCCTCGGCCCTTCCAGACGTGCTCGTCCCGGTGGCGTGGAGCGTCGCCCCCGAGGACGAAGGCGAGATCCAGGCCATGCGGCACCGGACGCTTCCTCTTTGGGGGGTCCAGTTCCACCCCGAGTCCTTGTTCGGAGCACACGGGCGGACCGTCCTGGAGAACTTCTTGCATCTCTGAGCCTCGGGCGAGAACGACGGCGAAGCCCGCTGGCCGGTCCGGGGGTTCATCGTCTTCGGCTCGCCAGGAGCCCGGGACGCTCCAAAGGAGCGTCGTCGCAGGTTGACCCTCCCCGTCGCATTCCGGTAGCTTTCACGGCGTGAAATTCCCACTCCCGCTCCGCCTTCTCGGCTACGGAAACGTGCAGTGAGCGGCCAGGTCCTCGGCATCGTGCCGGCCCGGCTGGCGTCGACCCGCCTCCCCAACAAGCCCCTCTACCCCCTCCTCGGGAGACCGCTCATCGAATGGGTCTGGCGACGGGTCGAGACCATGGGTGTCCTCGACCATGCCGTGGTGGCCACCGACTCCGAGGACGTGGCGAACGTGTGCCGGGAGCTCGGCGCCCCCGTGGAGATGACCTCGCCCGACCATCCGTCCGGCACGGATCGCGTGGCAGAGGTGGCCAACCGGAGCGAGTATCGTGACTTCGCGTATATCGCGAACGTCCAGGGCGACGAGCCTCTCCTGAAGGAGGCCCACCTCCAAAGCGCCATCGACCTGGTTCGCGACGGAGGGTGGCAGGTCGGCACTTGCGCCACCCCTCTGATGACCCACGAAGCCCGGAAGGATCCGTCGGTGGTCAAGGTCGCCCGGGCCTCGAGCGGGCGAGCCCTCTACTTCTCCCGGGCGCCCATCCCGTACCGGCGGGACGAAAAGCCCACCCAGGAGGACCTGGAGCGGGACCCCTTCCTCCGGCACATCGGCATCTACGCCTACACCCGGGCAGCGCTCAACGACTGGGTCGCCTTGGCACCCTCACGACTCGAGCGACTCGAGCTCCTCGAGCAGCTCCGCCCCCTGGAGGCCGGGCTCCGCATCGGAGTGGCCGTGGTGGGGGCCGCCGACCCGGGTGTCGATACGCCCGCCGACGCCATCCGCATGGAGTCCATCTTGAGCGAATCCAGATCTCCCACCTTCGCGTGAACCATCGATGACCGATACCGACGGAAGACCGACCAAGTACATCTTCGTCACGGGGGGTGTGGTCTCCTCCCTTGGGAAGGGGATCGCGGCCGCCTCCATCGGCCGTCTTCTCAAGGAGCGCGGGCTGCGGGTGACCCTTCAGAAGTTCGATCCGTACATCAACGTCGATCCGGGCACGCTTTCGCCCTATCAGCACGGCGAGGTCTTCGTCACCGACGACGGTGCCGAGACCGATCTGGATCTGGGGCACTACGAGCGCTTCATCGACCAGTCGCTTTCCCAGGACAACAACATCACCACGGGCCGGATCTACCAGAGGGTCATCGAGAAGGAGCGACGTGGAGACTACCTGGGCTCCACCGTCCAGGTCATTCCCCACATCACGGACGAGATCAAGGCCGCCATCAGTCGCCTGGCCGAGCACCACGACGTGGTCATCACCGAGATCGGCGGGACGGTGGGCGACATCGAGTCCTTACCCTTCCTGGAGGCCATCCGCCAGTTCCGGGTGGACGTGGGGAAGGAGAACGCCATCGTGGTGCACCTGACCCTGGTCCCGTATCTGTCGGCCGCCGGTGAGCTGAAGACGAAGCCCACCCAGCACTCGGTACGGGAGCTCATGGAGATCGGGATCCAGCCACAGGTCCTCATCTGTAGAGCCGAGCAGCCGCTCTCCAAGGAAATCAAGCGGAAGATCGCCCTCTTCACCAACGTCGATCTGGACGCCGTCCTGGAGTCTCAGGACCTGTCGACAATCTATGAGGTGCCGCTCAGCCTGAAGCGACAGAAGGCTGACGACGTCATCCTGGCGCGTCTCGGGCTCTCCGGACTCCCCCAGCCCGACCTCAGCGCCTGGACCGACATGGTGCGGCGGGTCCAGCACCCGGCTTCGGGCGAAGCGCGCATCGCCGTCGTGGGCAAGTACACGGAGCTGGTCGACTCGTACAAGTCGGTTCAGGAGGCGCTCATCCATGGAGGGATCGCCAACGACGTCAAGGTGAACATCGACTGGCTTCTGTCGGAGACCTTCGAGAGTGGCGAGGACGTGGACCGTCTCGCCGACTTCGACGGGATCCTCATTCCCGGCGGCTTCGGCTCCCGAGGCATCGAAGGGATGTGTCACGCCATCCGCTGGGCCCGGCAGAACGAGCGACCCTTCTTCGGCATCTGCCTCGGTCTGCAGTGCGCCGTGATCGAGTTCGCTCGGAACGTCTGCGGCTTCGAGGGCGCCCACTCCGCCGAGTTCGACCCCGATACGCCCCACCCGGTCATCGCGCTCCTGGATTCGCAGCTGCAGGTGACGGAGAAGGGGGGCACCATGCGTCTGGGCGCCTACCCGTGCCACTTGGCGGAGGGTAGCCATGCGCGCAGGATCTACGGCACCGAGGAGATATCCGAGCGACACCGCCACCGCTACGAGGTCAACAACGCCTACCGGGATCCCTTGAGCCACAAGGGGATGACCATCAGCGGGACGTCCCCCGACGGAGGCCTGGTGGAGATGATCGAGATCACCGACCATCCCTGGTTCATCGCCGGTCAGTTCCATCCCGAGCTCAAGAGCCGTCCGACGCGCCCCCATCCCCTCTTCGCCTCCTTCATCGCGGCGGCCGCGCGCCACGCCGAGCGGGGCGAGGCGGCCACCGCCGAGCAGCCGGTGGGCGTCTAGACGCGGTGTGACGCGAGGGTCGCGGTCCCGTCCATCCCACCCCGGGCGCCTCTGACGTGTTCGACCGGTTTTTCCTCTTCGCGGGCCCCTGCGCCTTGGAGGACGACGACCTGAATCTCGAGGTGGCGTCGGCCGTCCGGGAGATCGGGGAACGCACCGGCGTGCACGTGATCTTCAAGGCGTCCTTCGACAAGGCGAACCGCTCCAAGCTCGATTCACCCCGGGGCCCCGGCCTGGAGAAGGGGCTGGAGCTCCTCGCCCGGGTGAAGGAGAAGACCGGCCTGCCCCTCGTCACCGACGTCCACGAGCCCCATCAGGCGGCGGCGGCGGCCGAGGTGGTCGATGTCCTGCAGATCCCCGCCTTCCTCTGCCGTCAAACCGATCTGATGGTGGCAGCGGCGGAGACCGGGAAGCCGATGAGCATCAAGAAGGGACAATGGATGGCCCCCGAGGAGATGGCCGCGGCCGTGGAGAAAGCCCGGGCGTCCGGGGCGGGGCCCATCGCGGTCACGGAGCGGGGCACCCTGCACGGCTACGGAGACCTGGTCGTCGACATGCGCTCCTTCCGCAGGCTTCGCGAGGCCACGGGATGCCCGGCCGTCTTCGACGGAACCCACTCCGTGCAGCGCCCGGGCAGAGCCGACGGGTCCAGCGGCGGGGACCCGGTCCACATCCCGGCGCTGGTGCGGGGAGCCGTGGCCGCCGGCTGCGACGGTCTCTTCCTCGAGACGCATCCCCGACCCTCTACCGCGCCCTCCGACGGGACGAACATGCTGCCTCTGCCCGAGCTTTCGAGCCTCATGGACGACGTGGTCCGAATCCGAGCGGCCCTGAATCTCCCACCTCACCACGGGGGGGACGCATGACGGGAGATCCCATCCCCCGTAGCCTGGCCGAGAAGGTGAGGCTCGTGATCCTGGACGTGGACGGCGTCCTCACCGATGCCGGAGTCTATATCGGGGCCGGTGGGGAAGCCGCGGCCCCCATCGAGCTGAAGCGCTTCGACATTCAGGACGGGGTGGGCATCAAGATGATGATGTGGGCCGGGCTGGACGTGGCCATCGTCTCCGGTCGGGTCTCGAAGGCCACGACGCTCCGGGCGCGGGAGCTGGGGGTGGAGGAATGTCATCAGGAGCCCGATGCCCACAAGCTCGAGGTGGTCCAGGACCTCCTGCGGCGTAAAGGCGTGGCGTGGGAGGAGGTGGCGATGCTCGCCGACGACATCCCGGATCTGGCGGTGCTCCGCCTGGTGGGGCTGAAGGGCGCCGTGGCGAACGCGACGCCCCCCGTGGTGGCCATCGCCGACTGGCAGGCCACGCGCTCCGGAGGGCGGGGCGCGGTCCGCGAGTTCAGCGACGCGCTCCTCCGGGCGCGGGGAGTCCTGGACGACGTGATCGAGGACTACGTCGAGGAGCGGAGCCAGGCGTGACCGACCGGGAAGCCATCGTCGCCGAGGGACGCAGGGTCCTGGCCCTCGAGGCGCAGGCGGTGTCGGCGCTCCAGGAGCGACTCGGTGACGACTTCGCCCGGGCGTGTACCCTCGTCGCCGGCGCGGCCGGTAGGGTGATCACGTGTGGCATCGGCAAGAGCGGACATATCGCGCGGAAGCTCGCGGGGACGCTCACGTCGACGGGAACGCCGGCCATATTCCTCCACCCGGTGGAGGCGCTCCACGGCGACCTGGGCATCGTGGGTCGCGAAGACGTGGCCATCGTCATTTCGAAGTCCGGGGACTCGGAGGAGCTCAGAGGGCTCATCGAGTATCTGAGCCGACTCGACGTGCCCATCATCGCCCTGGTGGGCTCGGCGAGGAGCCAGCTCGCGGATCACGCGGCCGTTGCCCTGGACTGTTCCGTGGAGGAGGAGGCGTGCCCCATGGATCTGGCTCCCACCTCGTCCAGCACCGCGGCGCTGGCCATGTCCGATGCCGTCGCCATCACCGTGCTGCAGCTCAAGGGCTTTCGAGCGGAGGACTTCGCAGCCCTCCATCCCGGCGGCGCCCTGGGACGCAAGCTCACGGTCCGCGTCGCCGACGTGATGGAGGCCGACGACTATCCCACGCTCCTCGAGGGGGCGTCGGTGAAAGATGTCATCGCTCCGCTGGCCGAGCAGCGCGGGACGGTGCCCATCGTCGACGACGGAGGCCGATTGACGGGCGTCGTCACCGCCGGCGATCTCACGCGACTGATGGAGCACGACGCCGATTTTCTGCGCCGGAGCGTCCGGGAGATCATGACCCGCGATCCGAAGTCGGCCACACGGAATGAACTCGGATCGGCCGCCGCGAGTAGGATGGAGACATACGGAATCATGGCGCTCCCCGTCGTTCGCGAGAACGGAACGGTGGAGGGCGTCGTCCATCTGCACGATCTCATGAGAGCCGGAGCCGTATAGTCCGATGAGGATCTTCCAGCGAATGGCCGCCTTGCTCACGCTTCTCGCCGTCGTCGGTGGGTGCGGGCAGGACCTCAGCACACCCGTGGCGGACGAGGAGCTCCAGTCCATGGAGGCCGATTACGTGGCGTACGGCATGGTGAGCTTCGTCACCGTGAACGGCGTCCGGGAAGGACGGGTGGAGGCCGACACCGCCTACGTCTACGAGGACACGGGGCTCCTCGACCTCAATCAGATGGAGATCGTGTTCTTCGACGAGACGGGTCGGGAGCGGGCTACCGTGACGGGCGCCGCCGGTGAGTGGAATCGCGAGACGAACCGCATGGTGGCCCGTGGCGACGTCGTGCTCCTGGTGCACGCCGACTCCAGCGTCATCGAGAGCGAGGAGATCTTCTACGATCCCGGCCTGGACCGGATCTGGAGCGACTCCACGACCACGAGGACGATGCCGGACGGGAGCGTCACCAGCGGAACGGCTTTCGAATCTGACATGTCCTTCGAGAACATCCGGATCGAAAACGCCCGGGGCGGCATCGGTCGGATCTTCTGACCGTTCTTCGACGTTCGCTCCGGTCGTGATCCCCTCCCGCGCAGGACGCCGTCCGTGCCGAGGAGGCCGGCGCTTCGGAGCCGGTCTCGGCCGCGCGGCCTCGTTCATGCTCGTCGTCGCCCTTCCCGGCGCCGTCCAGGGCCAGGAGGGGTGCCTCCTGGGCGACGGAGGCCGCAACGACGTCGTCAATCGCACGCTGCC
>JAWVZK010000016.1:0-27679 GCA_033722275.1 Longimicrobiales bacterium
CCGGACAGGCGTCCCTGTTTGGAGACGCATCGGCCCTCCCGCGCTCGGAGCCGTCGCTCCCCAACGTCCCCGAGTGGGTCGAGGCCGACCGCCTGGCCCGGGAGAAGGCCGCCCTGGGCTTCTTCATCTCCGGACATCCTCTCGACCGCTACCGCGAGGTGGTCCGGGCCTTCGAGCCCGTGTCGTCGCAGACGCTGGCGGATAGACCGGGACAGCCGGTGGATCTCCCGTGCGTGGTGACCGCGGTGGCCCGTCAGATCTCCCGTCGCGACAATTCGGAATGGGGGAAGATCACCGTGGAGGATTTTCACGGGACCGCCACCGTCCTCGCCTTCCGGGAGACGTGGCAGCAGTACAAGGAGGTCCTGGATCAGGATGCCGTCGTCCTGATCTCCGGGAAGGTCAGCGGTCGGGAGCGGGACGAGGAGGATCCCCCGGTCTTCCTCGACGCCGCCCGCCCCCTGGAAGAGGTGGCGAGCACCGGAGAGCTCGCCATCCAGATCGAGCTGGAGCTGGACTCGGACGTGCCGGCCGCCGCCTTCCAGCAGGCGAAGGAGGTCCTGACGGCTCATCCCGGAGCCTCCCCGGTCTGGCTCCAGGTGGGTCAGGACAACGGCGAGTCCGCGCCCAGGCTCCGCTCTCGGACGCTCAAGGCCGCTCCCGACGCCGAGACCGTGGATCAGCTCCAACGGCTCTTCGGACGGGGCAACGTTCGCGTGGTCCGCACGGTGGTTCCCGACGTCGACACGAGCGACAGCGACCGGCGGGCCTTCTGGCGGGAAAAGGCGAAGCAGGCCTGAGAGCGGGTCGAGGCCGCGAGCCAGGCCGACCGACAGCGACTCCACGACGGTGGCGTTCGTTGGTCCGGGCGGGACGACGGCGTCCGCCGGCCACCGGACGCGGACCCACGCGGATCCGCCCGTGAGGGCGGACGGGATCGAGGTAGACGCCCGCTGGAGGGACGAGTCCGGGGGGTTCCACACCCTGCGTGCGGTGACGCGCATCCCCCGTCCGAGAGACGACGTCTATGCCTTCTTCGCCGCCGCCGAGAACCTGGAGCGGATCACCCCGGCCGAGCTCCGCTTCCGCATCGAAACCCCGACGCCCATCGACATGGGGCGTGGGACCCTCATCGACTACCGCCTGGGGCTCTGGGGCGCCCGCTTCCGCTGGCGCACCGAGATCACCGAGTGGGATCCGCCCCGGAGCTTCACCGACACCCAGATCCGGGGCCCGTACCACACCTGGGTCCATCGCCACGTCTTCCAGGAGGAGGACCCGGACGGAGGCGGCGATGTCACCACCGTCATGACCGACGAGGTCCGGTACCGACTCCCTCTCTGGCCCCTCGGGGAGATGGCGCTTCCCGTGGTCGCCGGACAGCTCCGTCGGATCTTCCGCCACCGTGCGAGGGTGATCCGGGAGCTTCTGGGATGAGAGAGGACTGCCGTTCGTCCGGAAGGATGGTTGACGGAGCCGAACACCGGGGGATCGGATCCCGGGGCCCGACTCCCCTCGTCAGTTCGGCTCCCAGGTCGGATGCCGGTCGTCGTAGGCCGGGGCGTTCGTGACGTCGCGCAGCCCGGAGCCGTCGGGTGCGACCACGTAGATCTCGCGGTCCCCGTCCCGGTCCGACTGGAACGCGATGAGCGATCCGTCGGGAGACCAGGGTGGCTCCATGTCCCGTCCCGGATGATTCGTGAGACGGCGGACCGACGTCACGGTCGGAGACGAACGCCATGGCGTTGCCATCCGGCGAGAACGTGGCGTCCCGGTTGGTGCCGGCCCCGAGCGAGGGGAGAAACACGTCCAGGGTGGAGGTGTCCACGAGGAAGATCTGGATGTCGAGGAAGGACTCGACGCCGTCATGGAACGCGAACCAGCGGCCGTCCGGGGACACCGCGGAGCCCCCTCCGTCTTGAGAGCTCAGCGGTACCAGGGTCTGTGGCTCTCCCCCGACCTCGGAGACCCACCAGATCTCTGCGGGTGTCGTGACGTCGGGCCTGGAAATCCCGATGGTGGTCCAGAAGAGAAGCCCTCCGGGCCCCCAGGCCGGCGCGTCCTCCTGGGCGTTGGCGTTCGAGATCAACCTGAGATCCGATCCGTCGCGTCGGACGGCGTAGACGTTGGTACCGGAGGTACCGGAAGCTTCGTTGGCTACGAAGGCGATCTCGCCTGTCGCTCCCGGCCACCCCGCCGGATCTCCCAGGCCGCCCAGGCGCGTGTCGCAGAGGACGCACGACAGGTCCGATCCGTCGACCGAGATCCGATACAGAAGGCGGATGTCCTCACCATCCCGATCGGAGGAGAAGACGATCCCGGGCGTCGGCGCAGGCTCGACCTCCACCGTTCGCGACGCCTGCGACTCCTGCCCTTTCGAGTCTCTCACCGACGCGGTGACCGTGTGCGATCCGACGGACAGAACGACCGTGAGCGACCCTCCCGTGCCGAGCGCTCCATCCCGGTCCGAGCGCCACTCGATGGCACCCGTGAGGCCTCCGTCTTCCCCGTCGCTGGCGCTGGCCGAAAGCTGGACCGCCTCACCTGACTCACGCTCGAGCTTGCCGGCGAACCGGGAGGCGGATAAGTACGGATAGGATGCTGACGCGCGCAACCGGATCTCACCCAGACGCCGCATGTTGGACTCGCAGATTACCCGTATGCTTCTCGCCGACCGCGCGACGCTGGACGACGCAGAGCGCGAGCGCTCCTGGAAGGTGCTCTACGAGCTGATCCTCCAGGCGGCCCGACGCGAGCGCGGCCGGTGGGAGGGCGACTGGACCCTGGAGACCCGGGCCCTCGCCAACGAGGTGGTCCTCAAGGTCTTCGGCCGAGACCACGCCCCTTCCTTCGCGGACCGACGGCACTTCTACCGAACGCTGGCGCTGGCGGCCCGACAGGTGCTCGTCAATCGGAGCGAGCATCGAGGCGCGGCCAAGCGCGGAGGCGGGAAGGAGGACCGTACCCTCTCACCCGAGCTGGTCGGCGCGGGTCGGCAGGTCGACGGGCTGACCGTCATCGACCTCCACCGAGCTCTGTCCCGATTCGAGGACGTGGACCCCCGGGCGGCCGAGGTCGTGGAGCTCAGGTTCTTCCTGGGTCTCGACGCCGAGGAGGCCGCGACGGTACTGGGGATCTCCAAGGCGACCGCGGACCGCGACTGGGCCGCGGCCCGGGCGTGGCTGCGACGCGAGCTCGCTGCGTCGGATGGGTGACCCGCGCTGGGAGCAGATCCGGGATCTCTACGAAGCCGTCCGGCGCTTGCCACCCGACGCCCAGGACGAGGCACTCCGGGACATGGCCGGAGACGACGCGGAGCTCCGGGAGGAGGTGCGCTCCCTCCTGGCCGCGGATCGACAGGGAGCCGAGATCCTCAGGAGCGAGGGTGGGGAGGCCGCGTCGCTGATCGCGGGCTCCGACGCCCACCCCGCCATCGGACCCTATCGGCTCATCGAGCTCCTGGGCCGAGGCGGCATGGGAGAGGTGTGGCGGGCGGAGCAGACCCACCCGATGCGCCGGGAGGTCGCCATCAAGATCGTCCAGTCTGGGATGGAAAGCGACCAGATCCTCGCCCGTTTCGAGCTGGAGCGACAGGCGCTCGCCCTGATGGATCACCCCAACATCGCGAGGATCTACGACGCCGGCATCACCCCGGACGATCGTCCGTACTTCGCGATGGAGCTGGTCCGGGGCCAGCCCATCTCGGAGTATTGTGACGACCGCCGTCTGGGCACACGAGACCGCGTCGAGCTCTTCGCGGCGGTGTGCGATGCCGTGGGACACGCGCACCAGAAAGGAATCGTCCACCGCGACCTCAAGCCCTCGAACATCCTGGTCAATGACGCGGACGGGCGGCCCACGCCGAAGGTGATCGACTTCGGGATCGCGAAGGCCATCGGCCCGTCCCCGACGCCCAATCCGGCCCACACCCGCGCGGACCAGTCGGTGGGCACACCGGCGTACATGAGCCCGGAGCAATCCGGAGGCGCGTCGTTGGACGTCGACACCCGCGCCGACGTGTACTCGCTGGGCATCGTCCTCTACGAGCTCCTCGTGGGCCGCCGACCCTACGAGATCCGCCATCTCCTGGGGCCGGCCCTGCGGCGACACCTCCTGGACATCTCCATCCCCCGTCCCAGCACCAAGCTGGAGTCCCTGGACACCCGCGAGGAGATCGCTCAGCGACGCGCCACCTCGCCCCGGGAGCTGATGAGTCAGCTGAGGGGGGACCTGGACTGGATCGTCCTCAAGGCCTCCGACCCCGATCGGAATCGGCGGTACGGCACGGTTCAGGGCCTGGGCGAGGACCTGCGAAGATTCCTGCACTTCGAGCCCGTCGAGGCGAGGCCTCCGAGCCTCGCCTACCGCGTGGGAAAGCTGGCTCGCCGACACAGGGTGGCGTTCGCGAGCGCCCTCATCGGTCTGGTCCTCGTCGTCCTCGCCCTGGGCGGAACGACCTGGGGCCTGGTTCGGGCCACCCGCGCCGAGGAACAGGCGCGAGCCGAGGCCGAGGCGTCCGAAGCCATGGCCTCCTTTCTGGCCGACCTCTTCTCTCAGGCGAACCCCGTCCTTTCGGATCCCGACTCGGTGACCGCGCGGCAGCTCCTGGACCGGGGCCGGGAGGTCCTCACCGGGGACTCCTTGAGCGCCTGGCCCCTCGCCAGGGCCCGGGTGAGCGAGACCATGGGCGCGGCATACTTCTACGCAGGGCTCCTGGAGCCGGCCGCCGAGCTCCTCGGTATGGCGTTGGGCATCCGGGATTCCCTCCAGGGTCCCGGCCATCCGGCCGGAGCGACGCTCGCCACGGACCTGGCCATGGTCCTGCGGCGCCAGGGACGCATGCGCGAGGCCGACTCGCTCCTGGCGAGAGCGGTGGGCGCGTTGGCGCCGCACCGTGACAGCCTCCCGGAGGCGTACGCCCTCTCTCTCCAGCACCGCGGGATCGTGGCGGACATGCTGGGCGAATACGACCGGGCGGCGGTCTACGTCGACTCGGCCTTGGTCGTGCTCGAGGGGGTGTTCGGACCGGACGATCCCTACCTCGCCGACGTCCTGCACAGCCGAGCCCTCATCGACCTCGCGCTGGAAGACTGGGACGCGGCGGAGCGAGGGTTGATCCGGGTCATCGAGCTGGAGGAGCAGGCGGGTGGTCCCGAGACCCCGTGGCTCATCCGGCCCATGCACAATCTGGGCTACGCCCACCAGGCCGGGTCGGACCTGGAAGCCGCCCGAGCAGCCTACGCCCGGGCTCTCGAGCTCGCCGAGATCAACTTCGGTCCCGAGCACCCGGACGTGATCTCCAACCTCAGGGCTCTCGGAGACGTCGCTCGCCTGGACGGCAACCTGGCCGGAGCCGAGATCTACTACCAGCGAGCCCTGGGGCGGATCGAGGCCACCGATGCGGCCCCCCGCGACCGAGCCCATCTCGTGCTCTCCCTGGGGCAGCTCGCCGTACGACAGAGCCGCCTCGACGAAGCTCGCGACCACCTGGAGCGCGCCCGGACCGACTTCGAGTCCATCGAAGCGCATCCCGAGACCGAACGCGTCCGGGCTCTCCTGGCCGATCTCGACCGCCGGCAAGGTGCGCTGGACCGCGCCGAGATGGAGCTGGAGAGCGTCATCCGGGACCTCGAACGCCGCTTCGGTTCCTCCTCTCCGACGCTGACGGAGGCTTTGGAGCTCCTGGCGCTCGTGTACCGGGACGGCGGCCGACCCGCGGATGCGGACGAGGTGGAGGAACGCGTCCGGGCCCTCGAGGGATCGGGACCCGGCGACTGACCGCGCTTCCATTTGGCCGACCTCCCCTAGAGACTAGTAGGAGACCTGAGGCGGCCGCCCCCGGGACGCCCCGGACGGCCGCGATCCGAGCGCGCTGACGCGCGAGTCGGTAGCGCCGACGGTCGACCCGACACGAACTCACGCCACGCACAACGACAGACGCCCACCATGCCCACCGATCAGATCCTCCACACCCTCGGCATCGAAGACCACAACCCCGGCGGCTTCGCCGGCGATTGGGTGGGCTCGGGGCCGACCATCGACGTCCACACGCCCATCGACGGGAGCCGGCTCGCGTCGGTGACCGAGGTGACCGAAGACGAGTACGACGCCATCGTCGACAAGGCGCACCGGGCCTTCCTCGAGTGGCGAACCATTCCCGCGCCCAAGCGAGGGGAGGTGGTCCGCCAGCTGGGCAACCGCCTCCGCCAAGTGAAGACCGAGCTCGGGGCCCTGGTGACGCTGGAGATGGGGAAGATCCGAGCCGAGGGAGAAGGCGAGGTCCAGGAGATGATCGACATCTGCGACTTCGCCACCGGCCTCTCGCGTCAGCTCTACGGCCTGACGCTGGCCAGCGAGCGGCCGGACCATCACATGCGGGAGCAGTGGCACCCCCTCGGGGTGGTCGGTGTGATCAGCGCCTTCAACTTCCCCGTCGCCGTCTGGTCGTGGAACGCGGCGCTCGCGGCGGTCTGCGGCGACGCCACCCTCTGGAAGCCTTCGGAACGAACGCCCCTCACCGCCGTCGCGGTGACGAAGATCACCGCTCAGGTGTGCCGCGAGAACGGCGTGGATCCGGCCGTCTTCTCGCTCGTGGTCGGACAGGGCTCCACCGTCGGGGAGCGTCTCATCCACGACGGTCGCGTCCCGCTCGTCTCGGCCACCGGGTCGTGTCGGATGGGGCGTCGGGTGGGCGAGGTCGTGGCCAGGCGCATAGGCAAGACGATCCTCGAGCTGGGCGGGAACAACGCCATCATCGTGACGCCTCACGCCAACCTGGATCTGGCGCTCCCGGGCATCCTCTTCGGATCGGTGGGCACCGCCGGACAGCGCTGTACGAGTACGCGCCGCATCATCGCCCACCGCTCCATCCGCGGGGAGCTCGTGCAGCGCCTGGTGAAGGCCTACGAGGACGTGCGCATCGGTGATCCCCTGGAGGAGGACACCCTCATGGGGCCCCTTCTCAATCGGGACGCCGTGGACTCGCTGATGGCGGCGAAGGAGCGCGTGGTGGAACACGGCGGGGAGATCCTGTACGGGGGCGAGGTCCTCGAGGGCGACGACTATCCCGGAGGCCTGTACGTCACGCCGTGCATCGCCGCGGCCGAGAACGACTACGACATCGTCCAGAGCGAGACCTTCGCGCCCATCCTCTACATCCTGGAGTACGGCACCGCCGCCGCCACGCCGGAGCAGGCCGTCGCCGAGCTGGACGAAGCCATCGAGATCCACAACGGCGTCCCCCAGGGCCTGTCGTCGGCCATCTTCACCGACAACGTGCGGGAGGCCGAGCACTTCCTCTCGCATCGGGGCAGCGACTGCGGCATCGCCAACGTCAACATCGGGACCTCGGGGGCGGAGATCGGCGGCGCCTTCGGCGGGGAGAAGGAGACGGGGGGCGGACGCGAGTCGGGATCCGACGCCTGGAAGGCGTACATGCGCCGTCAGACCAACACGGTGAACTGGAGCACCGACCTTCCCCTCGCCCAGGGGATCTCCTTCGGGTGAGCGCCACCCTGGGAGTGGCCCTCGTCACCGACGTCTTCCACGACGATCCGGACGGGGAACGACTCGGAGAATGTCTCACCCAGGCGAAGCATCGGGGAGCGGACCTCGCGGTGCTTCCCGAGCTTCCCCTCGATCCCTGGGTGCCCGCCAGCCCGAGGCCGAATCCCGTCGACGCCGAGTCGGTGGACGGACCGCGACAGAGGACGATGGCCCGGGCGGCCCGGGCAGCGGGCATCGCGGTCCTCGGTGGCGCCATCGTGCTCGATCCGGCTTCGGGGAAGCGGCACAACACGGCGCTCCTCTATGCGGCCGACGGTTCGTGCATGGCCCGCTATCGGAAGATCCACCTCCCGGAGGAGGAGGGATACTGGGAGACGAGCCATTATGAGGCCGGAACCCGCCCCCCGGACGTCGTGGTCGGTCTGACGCTCCGCGTGGGCATCCAGATCTGCTCGGACGTCAACCGGCCCCAGGGCTTCCAGCTCCTCGCGGCCCAGGGAGCCCAGGTGGTGTTGGCGCCCCGGGCCACGCCGCCGGAGACGTATCCTCGCTGGCGCCTGGTGCTGAGGGCGAACGCCGTGATGAGCGGCACGTACGTGGTATCGGCGAACCGGCCCCGTCCGGAGCGGGGCGCGTCCATCGGCGGGCCCTCGCTGATCATCGATCCCACCGGCGACGTCCTCGCCGAGACCGACGAGCCCCTCCACGTGGTCAGGCTGGACGAAGCGCCGCTCCGGCGGGCGGCCCGGGAGTATCCGGGATATCTGTCACGGTTCCCCGAGCTGTACGCCCGAGGCTGGGGCGAGCTCGGGCAATAGAGTCTCTACGCGCCCGGCTCCATGTCGTCTCTGGGTGGCGCCAGGCGATCCGCCCGGAAGGTCGAGACCTCGTACAGGTACGGATCGGTCGGCGTGCGGGCCCAGCGGGTACCCTCTCCCTCCCCGATCGACACCTCGGCCAGGGTGCGCCCCTCGGCGTCGAAGGCCCGGGTGGTGGAGGCGCGCGGGAGTTCGGCGATGGAGTCGCTTTCGGCGACGAACCCCGACGCGACCAGTCGGGAGAGCTCGGCCAGAATGCCCCGCACCGCGGTGGCCTGCACGGGCCCGCCGTCGACGAAGGTCCATACGCTGTCCCCGCGCACGAGCACGTAGGCGCCGTCGCTTCTCTCCACCTCGATGCGCGCCACGTCCGAAGAGTCCACGGTGACCATGACGCGATTCCGCCACTGGTCCAGGCCCCGCCGGAGATGGCCCCGCAGGTCGGCCTCCATGAGATGGACGCGATCCTCTCCGGGAAGACGCACGTAGGCCGTGCCGAACCGTCGTCCGGCGCCCCCCACCAGGAGCGTCCGTCGATCGGCGCCTGAGACGAGCTCGAGCTCCGCGGCCGAGTCGGCCGACACGCCCATCCGCGCGTGGTTCTCCGGGTTGGTGGCCATGAGCTCGCCGACCTCGGCAGCAGCGATCTCCGCGAGGAAGCGCCGGACGGCTCCCGAGTCGGAGGGGAGGCCCTGAACCGTCCACCCTTCATCGTCGCGAGCGAGTGTCAGCGTGGTGTCGGCCCGGGTGATGCGGACGGTATCCAGGGCCGCGGTGTCCACATCCTCGAAAAAGCCCGCCATCTCACCGGAAGCGGCGATGGATCCCGATCCGTCGGACAAGGCCTCGGCCAGGAGCCAGAGGCCCGTGATCACGACCAGAAACCCCACCAGACGCTTCAGCGTGCTCTCGCTCACGGCACGACCTCCTTCCAGCGAGCCTCGGCTCTCCGCCTCCGTCCGGAGACTCGGATCAGGCCCGCCAGGACGAAGAGGAGCGGGACACCCACCAGATTGCCCCACTTCAGGATGTTGCGGGCGAGATCCGAGGAGAGGACGAGGGGCGGTGGCGTCCTGTCCTTGGAACGGATCGAGATCAGGGCCTCGTCCTGAGCCAGCCAGTCCACCGCGTTGGCCAGGAAGACGAGATTGCCGGGGTTGGCCTGCAGGTACTGAGCTTCGGCCATCGACGCGTCCCCCACCACCACCAGCCGACCGGAAGGATCGCCATCGTCCGGTAGGTGGGCCGCCGATACGATCCGCACACCGAGATCCTCGGGTGGGATGAGCCAGTCCTGGTCCGGCGTGATGGGCGCTGTCGGAGCATGGATGGCGCCGTTCTCCGTGGTCTGCCACAGGGGCGTCACCCCGGTGGCGTCGTCGGAGATGCTCAGGGCGGCCCCCCATCCCAGGGTGAGCGCGCTCAGACCCCGCGTCATCGGATGGTCCGAGGCCGGTTGGACGACGGGCCATAGGGGATAGGGAGCGATGACGCTGAACATGCCCTGTCGGCCGAGGGAGACCCGCTCGCTGGACGCGAGATCCAGGACCAGGCCGTCGGTGAGCGAGATCCCGCGCTCCTCCAGCAGTGGCTCCAGCCCGGACGAGGCCGGGATGGGCATGGGGGACTGGGGATTGAGGATCACCGGCTCCACGAGGACGAGGGCGGAGCCCCCGGACTCCATGAAGCTCCGGATCCGTCCGAGAGCGAGGCTGTCGAGGGGTTGGGTGGCTCCCGCCACGACGAGCACCTCCGTCGAGTCCCGGGAGATGTCCGGGGCGGAGTCGCCGGCGATGTCCAGGGACCGGATCCGGTAGCGGTCGGCCAGGCTTTCCGTCAGGCCGGGGATCTGCGCCGCCGTCTTCGCGCCGAAGCCCTGGACGAAGGCCACGCCGGGGCGGTCTTCGGTGGTCATCCGGTAGATCTCCGAGACCAACCGGAACTCCAGGTCGTCGGTACGCTCGATGACCGGCCACACCTCGCTCTCGTCGGCGTACACCAGCGCGAGCCCGTAGTAGCCCTGTCGCACCTCGAAGTTGTCGTCTCGGAGGACGCTGAATTCCACGGGCCGGATGCCGAGCTCGGCGGCCTCCTCCGCCGCGTCCTCGTCCTCCTCGGGGTCGACGTCGGTGACCAGGAGGTTGCCGCCCGAGGCCCGCCGCATGTCCGCCAGGAGATCGCGGACGTCACGGAGCTGGAGCTGGACTTCGGCCGGAAGCTCGCTGGAGGCGAAGAGCTTCACCTGCACCAGATCGTCGAGATCGCTCAACACGTCCCTCGTGCCCGACGAGAGCGTGTAGAGGTCGTCCTCGGTGAGGTCGATACGGCCGCGGATGCGGCTGCCGAAGAGATTGAGCACGACGACGATGCCCAGGACCACCACAGTGCCGATCCGGAGGCGCCCGAACTCGGCTCGCTCCCGGCTCAGACGCTCGGCCGCGACCGCGCCCGTCGCCAGGGTGAGGAAGAGACCACCGGTGGAGAGGAAGTAGAGGACGTCCCGAAGATCCACGACGCCCCGGGCGACGTTCTCGAAGTGACCGAGCACCGACAGCCGGGCCAGCGCGCCCCCCAGGGAGGGGGGAAGCCCGATCTGGACGATGGGCAACCCGATGAGGAACAGAGCGAAGCTCACGGAGGCTGCCACGATGAACGCGGTGATCTGGTTCCTCGTGATCGCCGACCCCCACACGCCCAGGGCAGTGAGCTGACCGGCCAGGAGAGCGGCTCCCACGTATTGGGCCAGGACGATCCCCGGATCGGCCTGCGACACGAGGAGGACGCCCAGAGCCGTGGGAAGCGTACCGGCCAGCGCGAGAAGCACGAAGGCCCAATCGCCCAGGAACTTGCCCATCACCAGCTCGGTCTCGGTCAGAGGCTGGGCCAGCACCCATTCGAGGGTCTTGCTCCTCCGCTCCTCGGCCAGGCTCCTCATCGTGGCGGCGGGCACGAAGATCGCGAAGAGGATCGGGAGGAGATCGAAGATCGGACGCAGGGAGGCGAGCCCATTGGCATACATCGTCCGGAATGCCAGGAAGAGGGTCACGGCCAGAAAGGCGACGATGAGCACGTACGCCGTGGGCTGGTCGAAGTAGCCACGAAGCTCGTGACGGGCGACGGTGAGTATCCGACTCATGGCGCCACCTCCCCGTCGGCATCCTCTCCGCCCGAGACCCGCTCCTCCCGGGTCAGGTCCTGGAAGAGCTGCTCCAGGCTCGCCTTCTCCCGATGAAGCTCCCAGAGCGACCAGCCGCGATCCCGGGCCAGGGCGAAGATCTGGGGTCGGAGCTCTCGTGCCTCCCGCGAGTGCAGCTCCACCCGGGTCCGTCCCTCGACGGACCGCACCGAATGGTCCGAGACACCGGGAAGATCCTCGAGCGCCTCGGCGACCCCCTCGCCCTCGGCCTCCACCACATACCGGACACCCGCTGTCCGATGGGCCACGAGCTCGTCCACACGTCCGTCGGCCGCCAACCTCCCCCTGCGGAGAATCACGAGCCGGCTGCACGTGCTCTCCACCTCCTGCATGACGTGGGTGCTGAGAAGAACCGTCCGCTCTCGCCCCAGGGCCCCCACCAGGCGACGGATCTCCACCCGTTGATTCGGGTCCAGACCTTCGGTCGGCTCGTCGAGAACGAGCACCTCGGGACGATGGAGGATCGCGGCGGCGAGGCCGATCCGCTGTCGGTAGCCCTTGGAGCACTCACCCACGGGACGGTAGAAGACCGACGCGATATCCGTCTCCTCCACGGCGTCGGCGATGCCGGACCGGGCCGCGGGGGCGTCCATGCCCCGGAGGTCGGCGACGTACGTCAGGTAGTCGGCGACCAGGAGCTCGTCGTACAGGGGATTCGACTCGGGCAGGTAGCCGACGCGGCGCTTCGCCGCCACCAGATCTTCGGCGATGGGCTCGCCGTCGAAGCGGACATTCCCTTCGTCGGGCTGCAGCGTTCCCGTGATCATCCTCATGGTCGTCGACTTCCCCGCCCCATTGGGTCCCAGGAAGCCCACCACTTCGCCGCGGGAGACCTCGAAGCTCAGGTCCTCCACCGCGACCACGTCGCCGTATCGTTTGGTCACCCCTTCGACGCTGATCATCCCCCGTCCTGGTCTCGGCGCTCTTCAAGTGATCCGGACCCGACCGCCCCCGGAAAAGAAGAAGAGCCAGGTCGTGGCCGGGCTCGACTTGGCTCTCGCACGAGGGGCCGCGAAGCATCGCGGCCGGTCGAGCCAGGCGTTCTCGGATTTTCGCGCCGGATTCTAAAAGACGTCTCCGACCTTCGTCAACGCGTGCCCACGCTCACGCCGGGGTCACGGCCCGAATCGCGCCTTCATGCATCGAAGAGCTCCCGGAAACGTCCCGCCATCCGCGGGCCCGCGCCCTCGTCTTCGTGCTTGAAGAAAACCAGGGCCCGGTCCCATCCCGTTGAGCGGACCCGATCCACCCAGCGCTTCAGGTCGTCGTCGTCGTACCCGGGACGGCGGAGGCGCAGATAGCCCCAGGAGGTCGTCGCAACGATCGGCTCGTCCTCCTCGGCGTCCTCGGTGTCGGCACAGACCAGCGCGATGTCGTGGCGCTCGAGGATCTCGCGCACCTCCTCATCCGCCCAGCTGTCGTGTCGGAACTCGAAGGCGGCGGGCCTCCCCTCCGGGATCATCTCGACGAAGGACTCGAGCCGGGCCACGTCCTTCTTGAAGTTGGGCGGCAACTGGAACAGGAGGGCTCCCAGGCGCTCTCCCAGCGTCTCCACCGTGGACAGCAGATACGAAGTGGGGTCCCGGGCGCTCTCCTTGAGGCGGGAGAAGTGGGTGATCTTCCTCGACGCCTTGATGGAGAAGCGGAAGTGATCGGGGACCTGCGCCGCCCACCCCTCGAGCGTCGACGCCTTGGGAAGACGATAGAAGGTGTTGTTGATCTCCACGGCCCCGAGGCGCTCGCCGTAATAGCCGAGCATGTCTTCGGAGCTCAGGTCCTCCGGATAGAAGCTTCCCTTCCACGCCTTGTAGCTGAAGCCGCTGGTTCCCGTCCGTAGATCCATGGGGGGTCCTCCCTGGAGCCCGTCGACGACATCGCCTCGAAGAGACCCGTCGCTCCGTGTTCGTGAACGCATCGCGGGGGGACCCGTCGCTCTACACCCGTGAAGGCATCGTCGGTGGGACCCCGTCCCGACGACATCGTCGCAGGATCCGTGCGAAATCCATCCTGGTGGAGCCCATGCTAAGGGGAGATCCCCGCACACGCGAACCTTGCGGCGCCCCCCTTCCGTCTCTACCCCTTCCTGTCCACACTCTACGCCGGAGCCCTTCATGAGTCTCTCCGCCCTCCCCCGCGTCCTCGTCGCCTCCCTGACGCTCACGATGCTCCCGCTGCCCCGGACGGCGGAGGCCCAGGAGACGGAGCGGGAGCTGGGTACCATCGAGTTCCCCAACTCGGGCAGCCGCGACGCCCAGCCGCCGTTCATCGAGGGCGTGCTCCTGCTTCACTCCTTCGAATTCGAAGACGCTGCGGAGGCCTTTCGCGAGGCGCAGGCGATCGATCCGGACTTCGCCCTCGCGTACTGGGGCGAGGCGATGACGTACAACCACCCCCTCTGGAGGGAGCAGGACAAGAAGGCGGCGCTGAGAGCGCTCGACCGGTACGCCCCCTCGCCCTCCCAGCGACTGGCGAAGGCACCCACGGCCCGGGAGCGGGCCTACCTCCGGGCCATCCACGCGCTGTACGGGGACGGGACGAAGGAAGAGCGGGACAACGCCTACATGCAGGCCATGTACCGACTCGTGAACGCGTACCCCGAGGACAACGAGGCCCGGGCCTTCTACGCGCTCTCCATCCTCGGGAGCACGGACGGCGAACGTGACTTCGCCACCTACATGAGGGCGGCGGCCGCCGCCCAGCCGGTGTTCGCTGACAATCCCGACCATCCGGGCGCTGCCCATTACATCATCCATTCCTTCGACGATCCCATCCACGCACCGTTGGGGCTGCAGGCCGCTCGGGCTTACTCGGAGATCGCGCCGGACGCCGCCCATGCCCAGCACATGACCTCGCACATCTTCGTGGCCATGGGCATGTGGGACGACGTCGTCGAGGCCAACGTCCGCGCCCGGGACGTCCAGAACGCCCGACTGGCCGACCGCGGTCGGCCACCCAACGTCTGCGGGCACTACACGTCCTGGCTCCACTACGGATGGCTGATGCGTGGAGACACGGTGGACGCGAGGCGAGGCATGGCCGACTGCCACCGGCGGGTCACCGGCGGGTCCCCCACGGGCTCCGAGATCTCGTATTTCGTCGAGATGCGGGCTCGTCAGATCCTCGACACGGAGGCGTGGGACGCGGCGGGCGCGTGGGATGCCGAGGTCACCCACCCCGGGTACGACTTCGTCACCGCATACGCGGCCTCGAAGACGGGCGACCTCGTTCCTGCGCGGCGGTTCGTGGAGAACGCTCCCGCCGACGGCCCGCCGCGGATGCGGATCATGGTGCTCGAGCTGGAGGCGCTCCTCGCCCTGGCGGCCGGTAACGGCGATCGGGCGCTTCGGTTCCTCGAGGAGGCCACCGAGATCGAGGAAAGCCTTCCCTTCGAGTTCGGCCCCCCCGCCAGCCTCAAGCCGCCCCACGAGCTCCTCGGTGAGGTCGCACTGGAGCTGGAGCGCTACGACGTGGCGCTTCAGGCCTTCCGTGACGCGTTGGACTTCACCCCCGACCGCACTCCATCCCTGGAGGGGCTGGCCGGCGCCGCGCGTGCGTCTGGCCGGCAGGCGACGGCCGAAGCCGCAGAAGCCAGGCTGGCGCAGATCCGCAATGGCCGGGAATGAAGGCTCATGGGCCCGGAGGTATGGATCGCCATCGTCGCCATCTTCATCAGCGGTGGCGCCATCGGGGCGTTGGGTACGCTGATGGCCCAGTGGATTCTCCGCGGGGCGGCTCCCCCGCCTCCGGGTCTGACCCGGAACGAGCGGGATCTGCTCCGGGACGAGGTGGCGGACCTGCACAAGCACATCCGTAACATGGATGCACGGCTGGACTTCACCGAGCGACTGCTGGACGGCGGCCTGCCCCTGTCACCGCCTCCGGAACGGATGCCCGCGCCGGAGCCGCGTGAGGCCGCGGAGGACGTCGAGGACACCACCAGGACGTCGGGGGCGGTCTCGGATGCCGAAACGGACGGGGACGAGAGCCCGAATGGCACCGGGAAGACGGCGCCATCCGAGCCCTGAGAAGGCCCCGGTCGATCCGGCTCAGCTCTTCGCCTTCGCCTTCTTCTTCCCCTTGCTCTTGCGCTTCTTGGGCTTGCGGCCCTGGTTGGGATGGTCCAGGTGCTTCCAGGTCTCTCCCCGGCGAAGCATGTAGATCGTGCTCGGCGACACGCCCAGCTCCCGGGCCCACTCGGCTCCGGATTGCTTCCATCGGTCGGCTTCCTCGTCCCAGTCGTTGAGCACCTTCAGGGCCTGCTCCTCCGAAAGCTCGGAGTGGGGAGAGTTCTCTCCCCGGAGCCAGACATTGGAGCCGTACCAGCGATCCACCCGCTGAATGGGACCGGGGATGTTCCGGCCCGTGTGTCCCAGGCAATAGTGGCGGACCTGATCCACCGAATAGTCGGGATACATCCGGGCGATCTCCGCGTAGAGATATCCTTCCTCGGCCAGCTCACGCCACTTCACGACCGTCTTGTCGTCCGGTCTCGCCATATCGTTGATTCTCCTCGGTGTGTTGAGGCAAGGTTTCGTCTTCGCCGGTTCTTTCGAGCAGCGGCCCACCGGTCCGGGCCGTCGAACGTTCGCACGTCCCGGCCGAGGGGCTGCCCCGCGCCACCGGCGCTCAGGGCGCGACGGACAGCTTATCCTTGAAGCGTTCTCGGAACTTTGCGACTTTCGGCGCGACCACAACCTGGCAATACGGCTGGCTGGTGTTGCGCCGGAAGTACTCGTCGTGATCGTCCTCCGCCGGATAGAAGGTGTCCAGCGGCCCGATCTCCGTGACGATGGGGTCCTTCCACGGTCCCTCCCGCTCCAACGCCGCCCGTATCATGCGGGCCGTCTCCTCCTGACGTTCGGAATGGGTGAAGATGACGGACCGATACTGTGACCCCACGTCGTTGCCCTGGCGGTCCACGGTCGTGGGATCGTGGATACCGAAGAAGATCTCCAGCAGCTCGGCGTAGGACACCACGTCCGGATCGAATTCCACCTGCACGACCTCGGCGTGTCCCGTGGTCCCCGTGCAGACCTGCCTGTACGTGGGATCGGCCACGTGTCCGCCCGCGTAGCCGGACTTCACCCTCGACACGCCGTCCACCAACTCGAAGACCGCTTCGAGGCACCAGAAGCATCCCCCTCCCAACGTGGCCTTCTCCGTGCCCGCCATCACGAAACGACCTCGGGCTCGGACTTCTTCTCCGGCCGGGTCCACGGCTCCCAATCGATGCCACGTGCGTGTCTCTGAATCCAGCGGATCTCCTCGATGTCCCGGGTCCTCTGGTGCCGGGGCTCCCGGATCCCATGGCCCTCCCGGGGAAAGCGGAGGTAGCGCACGGTCTTGCCCTGATCCTTCAGGGCCTGGAAGAACATCATGCTCTGGGGCTCGGTGTCGGTCCGGTCGTTCATCCCGTGGAAGAGGATCGTCGGCGTCGTCACGTTCGCCACGTGCGTCAACGGCGAGCGCTCTCGCCACGCCTCGGGGTTCTCCCAGGGTGTACCCCCGATGTACCAGAGAGATACGTCGTGATTGAAACCCGGTCCGTACTCCGAGGTCCAGTCCGAGACCATGGCTCCGAGGGAGGCGGCATCGAAGCGGTCCGTCTGGGTGATGGTCCAGCCCCCGAGAATGCCTCCGTAGCTCCAGCCCCGGAGCGCCAGATGCTCCGGGTCCGCGATGCCTTCGGCGACGACCGCGTCCACGCCGGTCATCAGGTCGTGGTAGTCGCCTCCACCGATGTCGAACATGTTGCCCCGGAGGAGCTCGTCGCTGTATCCGGAGCTCCCCCGGACGTTGGGGGCGAGCTGGACATAGCCCAGTCCCGCCCACACGTGCCGGCGAGCGTCGAAGGCGTTCCTGAAGACGCCGGCCGGACCACCGTGGATGTGAAGGAGAAGGGGGTCGGCGCCGGGGGCGTCGTCTGCGGGAAGCGTGAGGATGCCTTCGATCTCCAGCCCGTCTCGGCTCTCCCAACGCATCAGTCGGGACTCGGCGAGCTGGATCTCGTCCTCGATCCACGGGTTCGCCTGCGTCAGCCTCCTCCCGGGGGAGCCGTCGGTGGCACCGGCCCAGATATCCGGGGGCGTGTCCCAGTCCTCGAGGGTGTACGCCATGGAGGTCCGGTCCCGGGAGAACGACTCGGGCGACAGAGAGCCCACGTGATCGGTGAGCCGGGTGACCGCCCCCGAAGAGACGTCGAGCCGGTAGAGGTTGGTGTTCGTCCGCTGGAGTCCTCCGAAGAGGAGGTCGGAGCCGTCGGGCGTCCATACGAAGTCCCTGATGCTTCCCTCGAAGGCACCGGAGATCATGCGGGTCTCGCCGGTCTCCACGTCCATCGTCCAGAGCTTGTCCAGACGCAGCTCCCACTCGTCGTCGCTCGGCGCCTCGTACGCCAGACGGCGGCCATCCGGAGACCAGGTGAGTCTCGACTCCGGAGCCAGGTTGCTCGTGAGCTCGCGAAGCTCGCCGCTCTGGACGTCGAGGAGGTGGATCTCGGACAGGTACTGCTGGTTCCGACGATTCTCGTCTCGCGCGGCGAAGGCGATCCATCGTCCGTCCGGCGAGACGTCGAAGGAGCCGATCCGATGCTCCCGTTCGGTGAGTCGGGTCTCCTCTTTGGTCTCGACGTCGATCCTCCACAGATCGTTCCACTCGCCGGCCCGCTGTCCGTTGGGGCCCTCGTCGACGTAGATGGCGTCGTATCCTTTCTCCTCGGCCTCCTCTTCTTCCTCGGAGGGCGCGTGCTCCGCGACGAAGACGATGGCCTCTCCGTCGTCGGTCCACGAGTAGGAGCCGATGGAGGTCTCGTGCTCGCTCAGCTGCAGGGCCTCACCTCCGTCCGTGCGCATGAGGAAGAGCTGCCGCTCGTCGTCCACGGAGCGCAGGAAAGCCAGCCAGCGACCGTCGGGTGAGAACCGCGGCGAGCTGCCGCCGTCCTCTCCGATGAAGCGATACGGCTCCTCACTCCCGTCAGCGGGGACCCTCCACCACGTGGTCTTGCGCTCGTTCTCCTCCCAGTCGAGCTCGGAGCGGGAGAAGAGGACCCAGTCCCCGCCCGGGGACATCACGGCGCCGCCCACCCGGACCATCTCCAGGACGTCGTCCGTCGTCATGGGACGGCGCTCCTGTGCGTGGAGGGGCGTCACCAGCAGGAGGGCAAGAAGGGTGAGCGCGCCCGCGAGGCGGCGCTTCTCTCGGATCGGCGTAGCTCGAGCCATCATATCGAGGGGCAGTCGTTGTCGGGTCGAAAGGCGGAGCAGGGAAGAGCCGTCCACGGCGTCTCGAGTACCTTGCCCCTCGTATGACCCGCAAGCGGGCCATAGGGTTGAACCGCAACATTCGGTGCGAGGCTTACCAGCCGCCCGAACGCGGGCGGCTCGCTCCCACCACGTCGACGAGTCGTCGCAACTCTCGGGCCACGAGGTCGGGGCGGTCCTCCTGGATGACGGGCCCGGACCCCCGGGCGGGCAGATGTCGCCCCATGGGGACGCCCCGAAGGATCGAGGCGTGCAGCTGCCGGGCGGCTTCGCCGAGGAAGCGGGCATCCCACCCGTTGCCGTCCTGTCTGCGCGTGGCAGTGAGGATCGTGACGGGTATGGAGGGGAGGCGGCGTTCACGGGCCCGATCGGCGAGTCGGGCCTCCACGACGCCGTCGTCGTTGGGCCGGAGGCGTGACTGCATCCACTCCGCCCAGGCTTCGGGCGGCATCCCCGGCCGGGCTCGCTCCGGCATCTCCTCATGCGAGGGATCCAGGAGGAGAAGACCCCGTACGTCTCCGGATCGCCCGGAGGCGAGCAGGCGCGCATAGAGCCCACCGAGGCCCTCTCCGACGAGGACGTATCCGGAGGGGGCGCCCAGGGCTCGATGGATCTGTCGAAGCTCGTCCATCAGCTCGTACCAGCCTCTCGGAGACGGATCGGGGCGGCTCGCTCCCGTCCCGGGGCGATCATATGCGCACGCCTCCAGCTCCCCCTCGAGTCGCTGCAGCACGGGGAGCCAGCTCCGGGCCGTCGTCCCGCCACCGTGGAGGAGGATCGCCTTCGGATCGGGAGAGGTGCAGAAGGCGCGGACCTCTCGCTCGCCGACCCGTACGATCCGTTCCTGAACGGGTCCGGCGGCAGGCTCCTGGACCTGCTTCACCGCGCTCCCCGCCGCGACCACGGGCGCGAGAACGAGTGTCGTCAGGAACACGGCGCAGGCACGGACGGTGCGGTGTGCGGTCATCCTGGGCGCTCGCTCATCTGGGTACTCGGTCATCCTGCTCCGGTGCGACCGGGTCCGGAACTCCGGACGTCCCGGGCGGCTTGATACCCCGGTTGGCGTCCGATGGCAACGCAGGGCGACTCCGGAGCTCTCCGCCACCCCCTCCGTCCCTTCACTCCGGGCGACCGGCCCGCCGCTCCGCGAGGACCCGTGCGATCACCTCGACGGCCGAACGGGCCTCGGACTCCGAGATCTCGCGGTGGAGGACGGCGCGCAACCCGTGGGCCCCACCGGGGAGCATGTGCACGCCCTCCTCGTGACAGCGGAGCGCGACGTCCCCCGCGTCCGCTGCGACCCGGAAGCGCACGATGTTGGACTGGACCCGACGGACGTCCAACTCCACTCCGTCGATCGCGGCCAGATCCGCGGCGAACGCCCGCGCGAGCTCGACGTCGCGGGCGAGCTCCGGTCGGTGGTGCTCCAGGGCGTGGATCGCGGCCGCCGCCAGGATGCCCGCCTGCCGCCACCCTCCCCCGAGCTGTTGCCGGAAGCGTCGGGCCCGGGTGATGGTCTCCCGTGAGCCGGCCAGAGCCGAGCCCACGGGCGCGCCGAGGCCCTTGCTGAAGCAGACGTTGACGGTGTCGAAGGGCGCGGCGAATGTCGCCTCCTCCACCCCCGACGCCGCCGAGGCGTGCCAGAGCCGGGCACCGTCCAGATGGAGGGCCAGACCGTGCTCCCGCGCGAGGGCGCACACGGCGCGCAGACGATCCAGGGGCCAGACCGTGCCACCTCCGGCGTTGTGGGTGTTTTCCACACAGAAGAGTCGGGCGGGCGACTGCAGGGTGTCGGGGTTGAAGGGGTGGGAGCGGTCGAGGGCACCGAGCACCTGCGCCGTCGTGAACGTGCCGTCGTCCGAATCGAGAGGACGCATGGTCACGCCGCTCACCGCCGCGCCAGCGCCGCCCTCGTTGATGACCACGTGGGCCTGGCGGTGGACGAGGACCAGGTCGCCCGGCTCGGTATGGGTCCTCAGCGCCACTTGGTTGGAGAGCGTCCCCGTGGGCACGAAGACCGCGGTCTCCTTGCCCAGAATCTCCGCGGTGCGCTCCTCCAGCGCCCGGACGGTGGGGTCGTCGCCATAGACGTCGTCGCCCACCGGAGCGCGGGCCATGGCCTCGCGCATGGCGTCGGTGGGACGGGTCACCGTGTCGCTTCTGAGATCGATCATGCCTGAACGCTCATGTCGGCGGTTGGCGCGCGTCGGTGTGCGAGAGCGGACGCCTCGGGCGGGTCGGGTGCCCTCCACGCAAGAGCTACCTTCCGTCCCGCGAGGTCCGTCTGCAACCCCGCACCTTGACGAACCGGGCGCCTAGCGGCACATCGGTACCGTCGTCCGCTCGAACTTCGGGAGTCCCCATGTCCACCATGCCGATCCGAGTCCTGGCCTTCCTCCTTCTCGTCTTCGCGGCGGCCTGTGGCGGCTCCTCCGACGGCGAACGGGACGAAGCGACCGAGCAGCGCAATCCCCTGCTCCGGCCCGACGACTTCGACGAGACTGCGCCCGACGAGTACCGGGTGACGCTGGAGACGACGGAGGGGGACGTGGTGATCCAGGTCCATCGGGACTGGGCGCCCCTGGGGGCCGACCGATTCTACAACCTGGCCCGCGCCGGCTTCTACGACGACTCGCGGATCTACCGCGTCGTGCCCGGCTTCATGGCTCAGTTCGGGCTCAACGCCGATCCCTACGTCAACCAGGCGTGGAAGGACGAGTACCTCGTGGACGATCCCGTGGTGGAGTCCAACACGCGGGGTCGCGTGGCGTTCGCGAAGGGCGGCGTCCACAGCCGCACGACCGAGGTCTTCATCAACTACAGGGACAACAGCGCCCTCGACGAGCAAGGCTTCGCGCCCTTCGGCGAGGTGGTGGAGGGCATGGAGGTGGCGGACGCCTTCCACGCCGGGTACGGCGACGGCCCGCCGCGGGGTGACGGACCCTATCAGGCCATGGCCCAGGCGCGGGGAAACGCCTACCTCGACGAGGAGTTTCCCGAGCTGACCCGCATCGTCGACGTGACGGTGGAGACCGGAGGAGGCTGAGGACGGGAGGAGCCACCGCCGAGACCCCGTGGGTCTCAGCTTCCTCCGTCCGTGACCACCTGGACCGGCACCGAAGGCCGCTCCATGAGCGCGTTGAAGAGGAACTTGTACGTCCCGTGGGTCTGTGCGCGGTGCTGGGGTCGGAAGCCGATCATGACCACCGAGCCCTCCCCTTCCTCCACCTCGACGATGGCCGCCTTCTCGGCGATGGACTCCTCGCCCAGCAGCCATCCGCTCTGAAGGATGTCTCGCTCCGGGTAGGTGGCGATCCGATGGACATCGGCGCTCTCCTCGCCCGGAATCGTCTCGTAGACCTGTCCTCCGGCCAGGAACGTGGCCAGAGCGTTCTCCGGCATCCCATAGGCAAGGGGATGGGAGGTGTCGACGCGGATCCGAAGCGTCGAGCCCGGCGCCCAGAAGTCATTCCCCCAGACCCCTGCCACCGCGTCCCGGACCGGTGGATCGAGGTCCGCCAGCGCCAGCTCACCCGCCTCGGAGAGCGTGACCAGCGTTCCTCCCTCGGCCACGAAGGCCTCCAGAGCCTCCAGGCCGGCGTCCCCGAAGCCGCTCCTGAACGCCGGCGGCGTACCGCTGGGATCTTCAGGACCCCCCACCATCATCTGGCGCGAGTCGTCGGGCAGGATGATCACGTCCCACCGCTCCGCCAGATCGCCGCGCACGATCTCGTCGTCCATGATCGTGGCGTAGGGGAAGAAGAAGTCCTCCAGCAGCCAACGGGTCCATCCTTCGTCCATGTTCCCACCCCAATGGCGCTGGTACATGCCGACCCTCTGCTGGGAGATGGGGTAGGCGGCGCCCTCGGGATCGGTGTCCAGAGCCATGAAGTCGACACCGGTCACCTCGGCGATCTCCCGAACCACCGCGTCCTCGGCCCCCGCGGGAACGATGAAGTCACCGCGCCGGAATCCGTCGCCGTCCTCCTCGGCCCGGCTCACCTCGGCTCCGGCGGCGAACAGGCGGTTCACCGCTTCGAAGGCATCATTCAGGCGGCCGTCGAGCACGTAGCCGTATCGTCCCATCGCGATGGTGCCGCTGGGATCGATCTGTCCCGTCACGGGGACCCTGTCGGCCCCGACGGGCGTCGTCACGGCATGCACCTCCACTCCCATGAACTCGGCCAGGTTGTCGGTGGACATGTCGTAGGGCCGGATTGGGTCCCCCTCCCGGTCGCGGGTGTAGGTGTTGTCCGGGTAGAACGTCCGACCCAGCAGCCATCGGGCCACCCCTTGCTTGGGCTGGGCCCGGGATACGACGTAGGTGCCGCTCCCGTAGGCGCGGCCCTCGTGTGTGAAGGCCCGGGTGGCCCGCTCGACGGTGATGCCCTGGAGAAGCAGCTTGTTCACCAACTTCTGCATGGTGAGGGGGTCGTGCTGCTCCGCGGGGATCACGTACGCCTTCACCTCGGCTTCCATGCCCCGCTCGATCTGGCGCACGGCCTTGTTGTAGGCGTTCCGCAGCACCGTCTCCCTGTTCATGGCCGCGAGCTCCAGCGGCGAGAAGGTGGCGATGACCTGGCGGACGACGATGTCCCGGACGCGCCACCAGCCGCCTTCCCACGGGTTCGGGAAGGTGGTCTGCTCTTCGTACTCGGGAAGTTGCCGCGACCCTCGGAGCTGGTCCGGATGGACGTAGAGAGGGCTGGCGAGCTGGGCGCTGGCCGACTCGGTGAGCATGCCCGCGATGTTGTGGAACGGCGTGATCCAGTGGAAGCCGAAGTGACCCCAGCCGGAGTAGATGGCCGCCCCGATGGCCCCGGGCAGGTCGTTCTCGTCCATCTTCAAGGCCATGTGGGAGCCGTACCAGGCCATCTCCCGCCACACCAGCGGATCGCCGCCGGGCCGGATGGGCTCGGCGTACGGGGGCAGATAGATCCGCGCCGTGTACGCTCCCATCTGGTGGTGGTCGATGAAGGCCTGGGGGATGAAGTCGCGGAACATGACGTCGGCCACGTAGCGCGACTCGACGGTGTTCTGCATGAAGGCGTCACGGTTGTTGTCGTGGCCGATGTAGTGGTGGTACAGCTCGGGTGGCCGCGAGCCTTCGTACTCGGTGCCCACCCACTGGTCGTACCAGTCGGTGACGATGTGATTCCCGTCCGGGTTCATGTTGGGGACGATGATGGAGACCGTCTCGTCGAGGATCGTCCGCATCGTCTCGTCGTCTCGAGTGGCGAAGAGGTACATGACCTCCGCCGCCGACTGGCTCCCGGCCACCTCCGTGGAGTGGAGCCCGTACCCCTGCAGGAAGACGACCTTGCTCTCGGCGACGGCCTCCTCGACCTCGGGCTGGCTGTGGCCGCGAGGATCGGAGAGGACGGCGTTCATGCGTCGGATCTCCTCCAGATTGGCCAGGTTCTCCGGCGATGAGACGTACGCCACCAGGAAGGGATTGCCGAGGGTCGAGGGCCCCACGTTCTCGATGACCATCCGGTCGCTGGCCGCGTCGAGCATCTCGTAGTACTCCACCAGGCGATCCCACCGGACCAGCTGCCGGTCCGCCCCCATCTCATGGCCGAAGAACTCCTCCGGCGAAGGGATGCTCTGCGCCCCCGCCGGTGCCGGAACGACGGACGTGGCGACGAGGGTGAGAAGAGCGAAGAGGAGGGCGAGGGAACGATTGGATCGGTGCATGCTCATGGCTTCTCCGTGCGGTACCGCTGGCTGTGGAGGAAGCCTAGAGGCCCATCGCATCCGGGACAAGGCACCGACCGGCCGGGAGACGTCCTCCGCACCACGCCGCACGCCCGGGTGTTCAGAGACGGATCCCGGGTCCGAAGACCAGGACCAGCACGAGCCCCGCCAGCACCCCCATCGCCAGCAGCCCCGGGGCGCGGGGGATCCGGAGCGGCGCTCCCGGAACCGGATGCTCCCGAACCCGACGGGCGGCGAGGAGGAGCGGGCATGTCGCCAGGAAGGTGCTGCCAACGGCGACGGAGACGGCCCAGGCGGCATCGAGGGGGCTGAGCAGCGAGGCGGCCACCGCGAGGCCGCCTCCCGCAAGCCAGGCCGTCCGAACCACGCGCCGCCCTCGTTCCTGCCGGGCGTCCCGCTCACCGCCACCCACCAGGCGAGCGAGCGAGGGTACGGTTCGCTGCCAGAGGACGCCGCACACGAACAGCCCGGTCACCGTCAGACTTGCACGGAGCGGACCCTGGTTCGGGAATGCGCCCACGAGCGTGTGCCAGTCGCCGAACCCGAAGAGGGGAGACACCACCAGATACGTCGACGGGATCCAGGCGTTCACGGCGAACATGAGCCAGAGCACCGCCGTCCAGGGCCCGGGAGCTCCCGCCCCTCGACGAAAGCCCAACCCGCCCAGCCCGGCCAGGACGACGTTCGCCAGGCTGCCGCTCACCGCGGTCCAGACGAGCCCCGGGGGACCGAGCTCCGAGAAGTCCCCCCGCGTGTCCGTGCTCGAGATCAGGGTGGGCGAGGCCCCGGCGGACCAACCCGCCAGCGCGTGGGCGGCCTCGTGCGCCACGAGGGCGGTGGCGTACACGAGGATCCCCGCAGCGGCGACGGTGGCCAGATCCAGGGGTGCAGGCACGGGGAGCGGCGTTCCCGCAGCTTCTTCAGCTTCTTGCTTCACCACGCGACCGGCCCCGGGCTCAGGCGCGTCCCGTCCGCCCGGTGGGCCGTCGCGTCCTCTCCCGGCCCTTCACCGACGAGCCGGCGCGCCGCCACCCGCCGACGGAGCCTCGCCGAACCCGGCGAAGTGCTACGGTCCTTCCTCCCACGGTCGCGACGACGGACATGGACTCCTCCGGCTCAGACGACACAGGCAGCGCACTCCGACGCCTCGGGAAAGACCCAGAGCCGTTCGAAGGGGACGGCCCCCCCGCACGCCGTACAGATGCCGTAGTCGCCGTTTCTCATGCGCTCCAGCGCCTGGAGGATCAGGGAGAGTCGTGCCACCTCGCGCTCGCGCAGACCCGCCGACAGGGCTTGATTCTGCAGCGAGTCCATACGCGAAAGCCGCCCCACCGCGGTCTGGTCGAGCTCGACGGTGCGCAGCGACTCGTCGGTGATCGTCATGCTCTTCTTCAGCTTCTCGAGCTGACGTCCCAGCTCCCTCTCCAGCTCTTGGAGCTGCCCTGCCGAGAGGTGGTCACCGCCCCGGGGAGTCATACGCCCGGCCTCCGTCGCCCGAGCATCTCGTCGAGGCTGAAGCGATCCCAGGATGAAGGCGTGACCAGCAGAAAGACCAGGAGCACCAATCGCGGCATGACGTGGGCGTTGAATGCGTAGATGGGGTCGGCCACCAGATGGCCGAAGGTCACCAGCACCAGGACGGCACCGAGGAGGATCAGGCCCGTCCGCCGCCAGAGCCCGACGAGCACGAGGAACCCCCCGAGGAGCTCCATGAAGGGCACGGCCGTGCCGGCGGCCCAGAGTCCCCAGACGGGCAAGAAGGATTCGGCGTACGGATCGACGAAGAAGCGGCGGGCATGCTCCACCGGGCCGAGCTGGAAGACGCGCCACCACGCGCCCTGGAAGAACATGAGCCCCAGGACCAGGCGGGCGAACAGCACGCCCAGCGCGCGCTCCCCGACCGATGCCGAGGCCGCGGCCTTCTCGCCAGGGCTCAACACCCCTGCGTCGGCTCACGCCCGGGAGCGCGAGCCGTCCTCGTCGGTGGGGTCAAAGGGGTCTCCTCCGTGGGGGCGTCCTCGGCGTCTCCGCGCCGCCGGATCGGGAGGGCGGGCCGGTTCGACGCTCGTCGTCGGGCGCATCGGGTCCGAGGCTCAATCTCGGCCCTCGAGCGCGTCCCGCAACATCCGGATCCGTCCCGGGCCCACCCGGCAGCAGCCGCCCAGGACGTCCGCTCCGGCCTCCCGCGCGTCGAGGACACCCTCCAGCCAGGCATCCTGGTGGCCACGACGTCGACCCGCCGGGGGCGCCGCCCACGTCCCGGTGGTCGCGTCGTAGCGCTCGCCGGAGTTCGGATAGACGACGAGAGTCAGGTCGGTGACCGATCGTGCCCGTGCGACGAGCTCGCCGCACGAGGAGGGCGGGATGCAGTTCACGCCCACGGCGGCCACTCTCGGATGTCCAGCGCACATGTCCACGACATCCTCCAGCGGCGCGCCGTCGGCCAGGCGCGCCCGGTCCCGACACGAGAAGCTCAGCCAGGCCGGCACCCCGCCGGGGTCTTCCCCCAGGACCTCCAGGAGGATCTCGACCTCCCCGGCGCTGGGAATCGTCTCGCAGGCCAGCAGGTCGACCCCCGTGTCGGCGAGAAGGTGCAGTCGCTCGGCATGGAAATCCCGCAGCGCACGGCGAGGGATCCCATAGCGTCCCGCGTACTCCGATCCGTCGGCCAGGTAGGCTCCGTAGGGCCCGATGCTCGCCGCCACCAGCGGCTCGGGGCGTCCCGGCCCTGACCGCGCCCCTTCGGACGCCTCCACCGCCCGGGCCTCGACATGCTCCTCTCGCGCCTGCAGCGCCAGCTCCGAGGAGAGGCGCAGGAGCTCGGAGGCTTCCGGGGCGGGGATCCCCTCTTCGGCGAAGCCCTGGTAGGACGCCTGGTAGCTGACCGTGGTGATGCAGTCGGCACCGGCCTCGAGGAAGTCCCGATGGGCCTCGAGGATGGCGTCGGGATCCGCTCGCAGGAGGCGGGCGGACCAGAGCCGCGACGCCAGCGAGTGGCCACGACGCTCGAGCTCCGTGGACAGTCCCCCGTCCAGTACGACGTACCCCTGGGCACTGAGCAGTCCCTCGAGTGGTCGTCCGGCGTGGATCATGGGCGGGACAAGGGCGGGAGGAACGTCTTCGACACCGGTCTCGAGACGGCCGGCGGATCGCCGCCGCCGATCGCCGTGGCTGAAGACAAA